>JBEPVO010000148.1:0-6355 GCA_041690975.1 Alphaproteobacteria bacterium | reverse complement strand
CTCTTTCGCGCAAGCGCTCAGAGACATCTTCCCCCGCCAATGGCTTCGCCATGCGGGGGAAGAAAGCCGGAGCCAAGACGTGCCATGCCGAATGCGGCGCGCCGATATTGGAAGTAAAAAGGCCCGGTGCGTTACCGGGCCTTTTTCTTATCTGTTGCGATCAGGCTTGGCGCATCACGCGCGTGGCGTTGCGCAAGGGACGGATCAGCGTGTCGAGCACGCCGGTGTGCGGGGCATCGTCCGGCACGCCCAGATTGACCCGGCCGCTTCGTTCCGGGATGCACAGCGTCCCGAACATCCAGTCGAACAGCGACAGCGCGTATCCCAGATTGTGATCGAAGTCGCGCGGATCGGTGGAGTGATGGATGTGATGGTGCGCTGGGCTGTGGATCAACCGCCCCAGCCAGCCGGTCGCGGCAATCCAGATGCCGGAATGGCGCAGGTGAAAATAAGTCGTCAGGAACAGCAGGAGAAGCACATTGACGTGCAGCAGTTCGAACGGCGCGGCATTGACGCCGAGCAGCCAGCTGGTGAGGCCGGCGACAGCACCCATCGCCAGGCCGCTGAGATTGGCGAAGGCGACGAACTCGATGGGGTGCTGGCGCCATCCGGTCAGCGGTGTCATCACTTCCGCGGAATGATGTACCTTGTGCACCTCCCACAAAGCGGGAATGCGGTGAAAGGCGAAATGCAGCGCCCAATAACCCAAGTCCAGAAACAGCATCTGCAGGACGGTCGTCAGGCTGCCGGCAAACCAGCGCGGCGCGGTGAGAAGCGGCGCGGACAAATGCCCGAGGCCGGAAGCGACACCGATGCGCCAGAATTCGCTCGAGGCCACCAGCAATGTGTAACCGGTCACCAGCAGCATGCCATGCATAAAAAGAAGCTTCGTATCCAGGATGGTCGAGCGGTGCAGCCACAATCGGCGTGTGCCCAGCAGATGCCGGATCAGGCGTGGGTGGATGGCCTGGCGTCCCCGGCGTCGCCATAGCGCCACCGCGAGCGCAAAGAACAGCGCCGCCCCCAGATAGATGAGGCAATAGCTGTCCTGCGGATTGAGAAACCGCTCCAGCTGATAGAGAAGCGCGTCGTGCATGGGTTAAAATGGCTTATCCACGATTTCCCATTCGCTAACAGGGAGGGTTAATTTTCGTTTCCCGGCCGCGTGGCGCCCGCTATGGCCCGCCTGCTAAGGCTTTATGGCAGGTGCTGCACCGTATGGTCGTAAAGCGCGCCGGCCACATTGGTGTATTCGTCCGTCCAGGAACGCGCGCCACGGTCGTCGGCGATGCGCCAGCCCGGACCGGATGTGACGGCGTCCAGCGCGGCGGCCGATTTCGACATGACCATGACCTTGGAACCCGCCATGACCAGGCCATTCGTATCCTTTGGCGGAGTGAAGATGCGGATTCGGGCCAGGACGCCGGCGGCCTTGGCGGTGGCGGCGGCGGGGCCTTCCAGCGCGAGGTTGCGATTGGTGATGTGAAGCATCACCACGCCATTGGGTTTGAGCGCGCGGAAATAGAGCGCAAAGGCTTCCCGGGTCAGAAGATGCGTGGGGATATTGTCTGCCGAAAAAGCATCCAGAACGACTAGGTCGAATTTGCCTGCGGCTTCGCGGCCCAAGGTCAACCGCGCATCGCCCAACACGACATCCACCTTGCCTTGCGCACATTTCGACAGAAAGGTGAAATATCGAGGATCGCGCGCGATGCGCGCCACTGCCGGATCGATTTCAAAATAACGCATCGTGTCCGCCGCGCGGGTATAGGCCGCGATGCTCCCGGCCCCCAGTCCGACAACGCCGAAGCGCATGGCAGGATTTTGCCGCTGCAGATTGGTGATGGTTTCGCCGATCGGCGTCGCGGGCGCGTAATAGGTGCCGGGCACGCAGCTATGATCAGGTGCCTGGGCCTGGGCGCCGTGAATGGTGGTGCCATGATACAGCACATGCATGGCCCCCAGCTGCGGATCGGTCATCGTCACCACCCGCGAGACCCCGAAGAAGCTGCGGATGGTCAACAGGCCGGGATTCTTGTTGGGCGCGATAAGCGTGGCCTGGGCGCAAAGCGCCGCAATCACCAGCGTGAAAAGCCAAGCGTGGCGGCCGACCAATATGGCCATGACGCCGGCGCCGATCGCCAGCAATGTGACGACCAGCAGCGCACCCTTGAAATCGTCGGCCGAAATAAATCCGATGGCCATTGCCATGGCGACGCCCATAACCGCCAGGAGCATGTTGCGGCTTGTGGCTTTCCCCGTGGATGGGCGTGCCAGGCACATCAGCACCAGCACCAGCTGGAATTCCAGCACGGTGCGGAACAGCACGGGCGCCAAAAGCGAATTGAAGACACCACCCAGCACGCCGCCGGCGGAAATTAGCAGATAGAATTCCGTGAGCCGGCTTTCATGCGGCCGGTCATTGGCCAGCGCCTGGTGGCAGATCAGAGCGCCGAAGAACAGGGCGCCCAGGAAAACCAGCAGATTCAGCACCAGGGGAACGGCCATCATGCACAACAGGGCCGCGGCGATCGCCGCGAAGATCATCTGCCAGCGCAAGCCGCTTTCGCGTGAGATGATTGGCTTTTCCTGAAAGCTGATCACGAAAGTCAAAAGATACAGCGCCAACGGGATCACCCAGAACAGCGGCACCGAAGCGATGTCGTTGGCGATGTAGGTCGATGTGCCCAGCATCAGGCTGGACGGTATGGCCGCCAGCACGACCCAGCCGGCGCGGCGGCGCCAGCTGATTGCGCGACTGAGATAGGCATGCGCCGTTTGCAGGGGGATGTTGCCGAGCCGCCAGATCGTGATGCCTGTAGCGGCGATCAGCAGGAAGAAAAGCTCATACAGCAGCGTCCAGATCTGCGACTGGTGCGACAAGGTCCATGACGGCTCGACGAACAGTGGATAGGCCAGCAGGGCTATCATGCTGCCCAGATTGCTGGCGCCGTAAAGAACATAGGGATTCTTGGGCTGCGCTTCGTCGCGCTGCAGGTGGACATACCAGGCCTGGAGCAGGGGCGCGGTGGCGGACAGGGCGGCGAAGGGCGCGCCGATCGACAGCAGCAGGACGCCCAGCAGCCACCAGATCGGATTGTCCACGGGCGGCGCACCGAACGCCGAATTGACGGCGACCGGCAGGGCCAGGGCGGAAAGGGCGACGACGGACAGATGCACCACGATCTGGGCGCGCGGCGGCATCAAGCGCTGCAGTCCATGCGCATAGGCATAGCCGGCGAGCAGCGCGATCTGGAAGAACATCATCGACGTGTTCCAGACGGCCGGCGATCCACCCAACTGGGGCAGGATCATCTTGGCGATCATCGGTTCAAGTGCGAAGACCAGGGCCGCGCTGACGAACATCGCGCCGCCGAACAGAAGGACGCTCGCATTCGTGCGACCAAGCAGGCCGGTCGTGTCCGGTGTTTCGGCAGCGGTCATAAAAAAGGCCCGGGCACGCTATGCCGTCATGCCATGGCCGCCGTTAAGATTTGCTTTAGCTTGAAAACCGGCAAGGACGCAGCAAAGACAATGAAAAGGCCTGGTTCATACGCTGACGCTATGAACCAGGCCTTTGCTTATTGGATTCGTCCGGGCATTAAGCCAGACCTTCGGTCCTGGGCTTAATGCCCGGACCCATCGCCCGTTCGGCTGGCTTCGAACAGGAACCAGTTGCGCTTCTCGGCCTGGTCGATGAAATTTTCCAGGATCGAGGCGGTGGCGACGTCTTCATGCTTGTCGGCGATGTCGTGCGCCTTGCGCATGGCTTTGATCACCGTCTTGTTGTCTTCCATCAGCTCCTTGAGCATGTCGACCGGTCCGACGAAATCCTTGTTGTTGTCCTTGATGGTTTGGAGCTTGGCGATCTCGCCGATCGAATGAATCGTGCGACCACCGATCTTGCGCACGCGCTCCGCCAACTCGTCGGTGGATGCGTAGATTTCGGCCGCCTGATCGTCGAACAGCAAGTGATACGAGCGGAACAGCGGGCCCGAAACATGCCAGTGGAAATTCTTGGTCTTCATGTAGAGCGCGAAGGCGTCGGCCAGCAGGCCGTTCAGGGCTTCAGTGATTTCCGGCACCGCGTTGCCGGACAGGTCGGTCTGGGTCTGCAGGCGGGTGGAGCCTTTGGTCTTGGCGGATTTGCTGTCTTTTGCCATGGGGAGCCTCAATCGGGGTTTGGGAAATGCGTCTTTAGAACGCCTATAAACTAGGATGGTTGCGGGTTTAAGTCACCACCCGCGCATCCAGTTGCCGATCATTGCGTTTCCTTCATCTCGAACCAAGAAAGGGCCCAAAATGCGGAAAATCATCCTTCCCCTGGCGGCGCTTCTCCTGCTGGCGGGCTGCGCAACACGTCAACGCGTCGATGTCGGCTTGCGGGGGCCCGGCGTCTATGACGGCTATTACGATGGCTATTACGGCGGCTTCAATGACGGCTATTGGGGCAATGATGGCTTCTTCTGGTATTCCGGACGCGACGAGGTCTGGCACCGCGACGAAGGCCGCCATTTCCGCCGTGAAGGCGAGTCGGGCTTCAATCCCGTCCGTGGCCATGGCGGACATCGCGATCATTGAGACGCCGCGCCTGCACGCGTCCTTCGCTGTCGCTCAGAACCAACCGGCCTGCTGGTCGTTGCTTCCGATTGCTATTTCAGTTCGAGAATGACGGCGCTGACTTTACCGCTGCCCCATTCCTCGGAATGCATGCGGCCGGGTTCGGTGAAGCGGATTTGTCCGGCTTCGGTCGGGCCCATCGTCACCGTGCCGTCTTCCGCAATGGTCTTGATCGCGCCGGTGTAACGCTCGCCGATCACTTGCTGATGGATATGAAAATGCATCGGCGCGGGCCGGCCGTCCAGCCAGCTGTAATTCCACGCCACCACCCGGTCATTCTCCAATGTCTTGATCGCGCCGGGGCGAGGCCAGGCAGGCGGATATTTGGTGGGGTTGGCGATGGTCTTGGGCTTGGCGTCCTTCAGCCACACCACCACTTCATGCACTGTCCCGCCCTTGATCAGGGTTTCGCGCAGGCCGCTGCCTTTGGGTACGAACACCGCATCACCGAACGCGTGCGTCGCGGTGCTGCTGCCTGACTTGGAATCGGTTCTGGTCGTACCGCCTTCGATATACAGGATCACCGCATCCTGATCGGGCGGCGTGAGGGGGCTGACTTGGCCCGGTTTCAGCGTGATGTCCCAGGCTATGACCTGGTCATTGTCGATGGCCTTGCTGGCCAGCACCGGAATATCGATGTGCGAAAGCGCCGCCACCAGGCCCAGAAATTCCAGCATCGCTTGCGTCTCCCTGCGCTTTTGCCAAGGGATATAAACCGGAAGCGGCCTCCGCGACAGGCCGGACAAGCGCCCTGCATTCCAAAAAGCCAATAAATCCGTGTGGTTGGCGGCCTTGTTCGGGGCGGCCCGGGTCTGTAAGTTTCGCCCCCACCCCAAGCCGCCCTCTGCTTCTCATTCGAAAGCCCCGCCATGCCGCTGCTACGCTTTATTCCCGAGGCCACGAAAATCGATTTCGTGGGGCTGCGCTATATCGCTTTCGCCATCGACGGCTTGCTGCTGGTCGCCTCGATCATCGCGATCGCCTGGCAGGGCTTCAATCTGGGCATCGACTTTACCGGCGGCGTGCTGATGCAAGTGAAGTCGGCCCATGCCGTCGATATCGGACCGCTCCGCGAAGAAGTGAACACTTTGGGCTTTGGCGAAACCCAGTTGCAGTTTTTCGGCGGCGGCGAATGCGACAAGCCCGCCAACAGCTGCGTGCTGATCCGCGTCCAGCCCAAACAGGTCAAAGGGACCGGCGACCAGAATGCCGCCGACCAGGCGGTGGTGAGCGCGATCAAGACCAAGCTGGGCAATGAGTTCACCATCCGCAGCACCTCGGTGGTCGGCCCCAAAGTCAGCCAGGAACTGTTCCATGACGGCGTGATCGCCACCGTGCTGGCCATCTTCATGATCGCGATCTATGTCGCAGTGCGTTTCGAGTGGCAGTACGGCATCGGGGCGGCCTTCGCCACAGGCCATGACGTGTTGGTGACGGCGGGATTATTTTCCATCTTCCATCTGGATTTTGGATTGACCGCGGTGGCGGCGCTGCTCACGCTTGCGGGCTATTCGATCAATGACACGGTGGTGGTGTTCGACCGTATCCGCGAGAACCGGCGCAAATATAAACGCATGAATCTGCCGGACATGATCAACCTGTCCACCAACCAGATGTTGACGCGAACCATCCTGACGTCGGTGGCGACAGCGATTTCGTTGTTGCCGTTGCTGTTGTTCGGTGGTCCCAATCTGTTCGACTTCTCCGCGCCGATCTTGTTCGGCATCATCGTGGG
>JBEPVO010000147.1:0-6384 GCA_041690975.1 Alphaproteobacteria bacterium | reverse complement strand
ATTTCGGTCCGTGACGCCGACAAGGATCTTATCGCAGCGCCGGCGCGGGATCTGATCGGCATGGGTTTCTCGCTGGTCGCCACCGGCGGTACCGCGCGCACCCTTGCGGCAGCGGGCCTGCCCGTCACCACCATCAACAAGGTGCTGGAAGGCCGGCCCCATGTGGTGGACGCGCTCAAGAACGGTGAAATCCACTTGGTCTTCAACACCACCGACGGGGCGCAGGCGCTCACGGACTCCTCGTCGATCCGCCGGGCCGCCCTCACCTTGAAGGTTCCCTATTATACAACCTTGGCGGGGGCCAAGGCGGCCACTGAGGCCATTGCCGCCCTCAAGGGCCAGTCTCTTGAAGTCGCCCCGCTGCAGTCTTACAGTTTAGGGGCTGGGTGACACGCAACTTTGAAGAACTCAGCAGTATCAAGGTTTTAGCGCGGCTAGCAGACCCCACTCCGGACCAACTGGCCGGATGGAGGGTTCTTTTGGCCCAACGTGACGGGACGTGACGGCAATGGAAAAAATTCCGATGACAGCTTCGGGCTTCAAGGGCCTGGAAGACGAGCTCAACCAGCTCAAGAATGTGGACCGCCATGAAATCATCAAGGCGATCGCGGAAGCGCGCGCTCATGGCGATCTGTCGGAAAATGCCGAATACCACGCCGCCAAGGAACGCCAGAGTTTTATCGAAGGCCGCGTCATGGAATTGGAAGACCAGATCGGCCGCGCCGAAGTGATCGACATTTCAAAGCTGGGCGGCAGCAGCATCAAGTTCGGCGCCACGGTGACGCTGGTCGATGAAGACACCGACGAAAAGCGCAAATACCAGATCGTGGGCGATGTGGAATCCGACGCCAAGAGAGGCCGCATCTCGCTCTCCTCGCCCATCGCACGCGCCCTGATTGGCAAGAGCAAGGGTGATTCCGTGGAAGTGGCGGCGCCCGGCGGCGCCAAGTCCTACGAGATCCTCAAGGTCGAATTCGTCTAGGGCAGTCAAGCTTTCTTGAAGCTTGCCTCAGGCCCGCCTCCCCTGCGCGCGCAGCGCTGGCGGGGGAGGTGCCCGTAGCAACCTCTCGAGGTTGCGTAGGGCGGAGGGGAATTCAAACAACGCCGAAGCGTTTCACGCGCGCGCGGTAATTTTCATATTCGGGATAAGCGGCGATCAGCACGCGCTCCTCGAAGACCGTGCGCATCGCCTGCAGCAAAGCCACGCCCAGTGCCAGCAGCGCTGCCCAAGGTTGCGCGAATTGGATCGCGGTGCCGGCAAGGGTGATGAACTCGACCGCGTATAGCGGATGACGGGCATAGGCATAGGGCCCGCTCGTCACCAAGCTGCGTGCTTCCGGCATGATGGAAAAAGACTTTCCCAGCCGCGTCAGCACGATCGCCGATCCCAGGGCGCCGGTGAATATCAGCGCAGCGGCGGCGGCTTGCCATGGTAGCAAGAGCGATACGGGTTTCAACTGCAGGATGCCCACGCCCAGAAAAGTGCCGGCAAATCCACAAAGGCGCGGCAACAGACCGGACGAGCGCCGCACCGGCTCGGTCCGCACCACAACCAGATAGATCAACAGAAGATTGAATGCGGCACTGGCGAGCAGTGCAAAGAACCGCAAATTCAGCAAGAGGCTGTCCGGCTCCATCATGAGCGCACGCGCGTTTACGGCAAGGTTCGGGCGCAGTCTCACCACGCCGTAACCAAACCACAGGATTAAAGGCAATCCAGCGATCAGGTCGTAAAATTTCCCGCGCCGAATATTATTCCAGTCAATCATCATTTGGTCGCACAGCCCCGGGCGCGGATGCGCCCGATTTATCAATCGGCGCCTCCGGCGCCGCTCGGAAAACCGTTTCGCGCCCTTCGGACGCTTCACACTTTTCCTGGCTGATGCTCCCTTCACGCCGCGCCACCAGCGCCACCATCTCGGCGATCTCAATGAACTGCCCGTCCGGCGACAGCGCACGCAACCGATCGCGCAATTCGGCTTCAAAATCATCGGTCCGCTCACCCAGCTTTTCGGGCGATGTGGTGGACTGCGAGAAAGCCCGCCCCACAATCTCATCCTCGCTGATGGGCTTGCGGATGGTCACGCTCATGCCGTCCAGCCTGGTGAACACGGATTGATAGAGCGAGGTTTCATACCGGCGGTGTCCCAAAGCCTTGCGCTCGGCGATGTGCGGCTGGGCGGCACGGCCATATCGGTCGCCCACCTTGCACAGGACCTTGAACCATTCATTTTCCGCGAGCACCGGATGGGCGTCATGGAAGAAAACCACCGCACCGCCCGGGGCGATGATCCGATCCAGCATGGCAAGCGTCGCCAACCGGTCCATCCAGTGAAAGGCCCGGCCGATACTCACCATCCGGTAAGGCCCCATGTCCGGTGTCAGCTCGTAGGAGCCTCCTTGCCAGAGCGTGAGCGGCGCGCCTGCTGCTTCGGCCGCCTTTTCCGCCGCCGCCAGCATTTCCGGTTCGGGATCAGCAGCCGTCACCGCCATGCCGATTCGGGCAAAAGGCATCGATAGCGAACCGGGTCCGCAGCCCAGATCCAGCACCGCGTCGCCCGGCGTCAACTGCAACAGTGCCGCCACACGCGCGATCAGCCGTTCGGGATAGCTCAGCCGATAACGCTCATAGTAAGGCACCGCGCTCTGGAAACGGCGCGGTTCATAGGGAACAGGTCTGTCCACTGGGCGTTCTCACAGGTTCCATTAGTCTTTGCTTTGCCGGTCAAGGCCTTATACTAAGACCTGCCGCGACCCGCCCGGAATTTTTATGGCCAATATTGCCCTCGTCGACGACGATAAGAACATTCTCGAATCCGTGACCATGCTGCTGGAGCAGGAAGGTTACCAGGTCCGCAGCTTTTCCGATCCCGCCGCTGCCCTCACCGCGTTGACCACCACCATCCCCGATCTCGCCATCCTGGACATCAAGATGCCGCGGATGGACGGGCTGGAGCTGCTGCGCCGGCTGCGCCAGAGCGCGCCCGATCTGCCGGTGATCTTCCTGACGTCGAAAGACGAGGAGATCGACGAGCTGATGGGATTGAATGCGGGCGCCGACGATTATATCCGCAAGCCCTTTTCGCAGCGCCTGCTGCTAGAACGCGTGCGCGCCGTGCTGCGCCGTGCCGACGCCAAGAATGCGCCGCTCGCGCCGGGTGAGCAGAAAAAAGAAGCTCTGGTGCGGGGCAAACTGGCGCTCGACCCCCAGCGTCATGAATGCACCTGGGAAGGAAAGCCGGTCCGCCTCACTGTCACCGAATTCCTCATCCTGCAGGCATTGGCGCAACGGCCAGGCTTCGTCAAAAGCCGCGACAGCCTGATGGATGCCGCCTATGACGATCAGGTTTATGTCGATGACCGCACCATCGACAGCCACATCAAGCGGCTGCGCAAAAAGTTCAAAGTGGTAGCCGACGATTTTGACGCCATCGAAACGCTCTATGGCGTGGGCTATCGCTACAAGGAGTAAGCGGCCCTGTTTCCGCATTTCTCCGCTCTCACCTGGCGCATTCTCGCCTTCAATGCTTTGGCGTTGCTCATCCTCACGGGTGGCGTGATCGGCGTGCAGTCTTCAGGCCGCGGCCTGGTGGAAGAACGTCTGCGGGGCATCCAGGAACAGGCCGCGATCGTGGCCGGGACCCTGGCGGAATATGCCACCGATCCTCAGACCCATACATTGCGCGTGGCGGAAGCTGAGCCCTTGCTGCGTCAGCTGGTTGCGCCCACGCGGCTGAGGGGACGCCTCTATCTTCCCAACGGACGTCAGGTGATCGATACGCGGCTCCTGTTGCCGCGCAACCTGGTGCAGGTGACACCATTGCCGCCCCTAGACCGTTGGAGCCAGATCAAGGAATGGGGCCAACGTATCTATGACGGCGTGATGGGCGTGCGCCCTTTCACCCGGCTCGCCCATTATGCCGAAGGTGGCGAGGACGGCCGCATCTATCCCGAAGTCAATGATGCCATGACCGGCCAGGCCTCCACCGCCGAACGGGTGGACGACCAGAACAAGCTGGTTCTGTCAGTGGCGGTGCCGGTACAGCGCTTCCGCGCCATCTATGGCGAGTTATTGCTTTCAACCGAAGGCGGCGACATCGATGATATCCTGCGCCAGGAACGCTTTGTTCTGTTCGAGGTCTTTCTGGTGGCATTCGGCGTGATGATGCTGTCGTCGCTGTATCTGGCGGGCACCATCGCCGAGCCGGTGCGCCGGCTTGCGGCCGCCGCGGACCAAGTGCGCTTCGGCTTGGCCGGACGTGACGCCATTCCCGGCTTTCCGGAGCGCAATGACGAGATCGGCGATCTGGCCGACAGTTTCAAGGAAATGACGGCAGCGTTGTATGACCGCATCGGCGCCATCGAACGCTTTGCCGCCGACGTGGCGCATGAATTGAAAAACCCCCTCACCTCGCTGGCATCGGCGATGGAGATGCTGGTGCGTGCGCCCGACGACACCGCGCGGCAGAAATTGATGGCGCTGGTGCGGGCCGATGTGAAGCGCATCGACCGCCTCATCACCGATATTTCCGACGCTTCGCGCCTGGATGCCGAACTCTCGCGCGAGGCGCGCACCGAAATCGACATCTCCCATTTGCTGAAAACCATCGTCGATATTTATGACGTCACCGACCGCAACAAGGATGTGGCTGTGAGCTTGAAGGACGAACTTCCAGCCGGCACCAAAATCATGGGCCATGACGAACGGTTGGGTCAGGTCTTTCGCAATCTCATCGACAATGCGATTTCCTTCAGCAAAGACGGCGACGCTATCACCATCACCGCGCATCTGCATCACGCCTTCGCGCGCATCACGGTGGATGATATCGGTCCCGGCATTCCATCCGACAATTTGGAATCCATCTTCGAACGATTTTACACGGAGCGCCCCAGCGAGACCTTCGGCAAGAATTCCGGCCTCGGCCTTTCGATCGCGCGCCAGATCGCGCAAAATGCCGGTGGCCGCATCTGGGCGGAAAACCGTTCGCCGCGCGAACCCGGACAAACCAGCGGCGGCGCGCGCTTCGTCGTCGAGCTTCCCGCGACGCAAGTGTAGCCGAACATGAAGACCGTCAACGTTCACGCCAATTGTGTCGCCATCGGCAGGCGAGGAGTCTTGATCCTGGGCGAAAGTGGCGCGGGCAAATCGGATCTGACCTTGCGCCTGATCGATGGCGGCGCGAAATTGGTGTCCGACGATCGCACTGAGCTTTATGTCACGCGTGGCGTGCTTTGCGCGCGTGCACCCAAATCCATCGCCGGACTGATGGAAGTGCGTGGCCTTGGTATAGTCGCACTGCCGTTTGCCGCAAACGTGCCCCTCGGTTTGGTGGTAAAACTCGGGGCATCGCAAAAGCGCCTGCCGGAAGCAACTCTTTATGCGCCGCCTGCGTCACTGAAAACGGCCAAACCCCTGCCATTCATCATATTAGATGGCGCGGCGCCTGGTGCGCCGGCCCGGATTCGCCTCGCTTTGGCGGCTTTTGTCAAAGGCTTGTTCCGCGAGGATTTTAACCCCACTTAAGGAAGCTGGAAATAAGCCTTGCCTTGCAGAAACTCCGGCCTATTTTCCCCTGCTTTCAATGGACACTTTCATGCTCGGACTTGTTCTCGTCACCCACGGCCGCCTCGCCCAGGAATTTATTGCGGCGATGGAGCATATGGTTGGACCCCAGACCAATCTGCGCGCCGTCTGCATCGGTCCGGAAGACGATATCGAACGCCGTCAGCGCGAGATCGCTGCTGCGGCCAAGGCCGTCGACACAGGCCACGGCGTGGTGATCGCCACCGATATGTTCGGCGGCACGCCCTGCAATCTGGCGCTCACATTGCTCGACCGCACTAAGATCGAAGTATTGGCCGGGATGAATCTGCCCAGCCTGATCAAGCTGATCGACATCCGCAACAAGTTGCCGCTGGAACAGGCCGTAAAAGAAGCGATCGATGCAGGCCGCAAATACATGCGCGCCGGTTCCGCCGATCTGGGCGCCCCTGCGTGAATGAGCCGCTTCGGGCTATTGCCAAAATCACCAACAAGCGTGGCCTCCACGCGCGCGCCAGCGCCAAGGTGGTCGAAGCATCGGCGCGCTTTCAATCCGAGATCACCATCATCAAGGACGGCACGCGGGTTAACGGCCGTTCGATCATGGGCCTGATGATGCTGGCCGCCAGCCTGGGCAGCGAGATCGGCGTCGAGGTCGCCGGCCCCGATGCGGATGCCGCGATGACGGCCATGCTGGCCCTGATCGACGCGAAATTCGGAGAAGAGTGATCTGAAACGTCACCGACGTTTCAGATCAACCCAAACACCAACCCCCCCCAGCCGCATACGTCGTTCGCGGCAGGAATGATAAAATATTTCTATTATAAAAATATACCACCCCC
>JBEPVO010000146.1:0-6571 GCA_041690975.1 Alphaproteobacteria bacterium | reverse complement strand
TCATCGGCATCTGGGGCGGCAAGCGGCGCGTCTATGCCAGCTTCAAATTCTTCCTCTACACCTTTGTCGGCTCGGTGCTGATGCTGCTCGCGATCATGAGCATGTATTGGTACACCGGCACCACAGACATCGTGACCTTGCTGGACGGGGCGCATTTCCCGCCCGCGATGCAGACCTGGCTATGGCTGGCCTTCTTCGCCAGCTTCGCGGTCAAGATGCCGATGTGGCCGGTTCACACCTGGCTTCCCGACGCGCATGTCGAGGCCCCCACCGCCGGTTCCGTCATTCTGGCTGCCATTCTGCTCAAGATGGGCGGCTACGGCTTCCTGCGTTTCTCTTTGCCGATGTTTCCGTCCGCCACCGAGATGTTTGCGCCGCTGGTCTTCACCATGTCGGTGGTGGCCATCATCTACACTTCGCTGGTGGCGCTGGCGCAGGAGGACATGAAGAAGCTGATCGCTTATTCCTCCGTCGCCCATATGGGCTTCGTCACCATGGGCATTTTCACCCTGACGCATCAGGGCGTGGAAGGCGGCATCTTCCAGATGCTCAGCCATGGCGTGGTTTCGGGCGCGCTCTTCCTTTGCGTCGGCGTGGTTTATGACCGGATGCACACCCGCGAGATCGCGGCCTATGGCGGCCTGGTCAATCGTATGCCGCTTTACGCCGCCTGCTTCATGGTATTCACCCTGGCCAATGTCGGATTGCCGGGCACCTCGGGCTTCATCGGTGAGTTCCTCACCATGCTGGGCGCCTATGCGCACAATAGCTGGCTCGCGATCTTCTCCGCGACGGGCGTGATCCTGTCGGCTGCCTATGCGCTGTTCCTGTATCGCCGCGTCGTCTTCGGGGCGCTGGTCAAGCCCGCGCTGCAGACCATCCAGGATCTCAATGCGCGTGAGGTCGCCATTCTGGCGCCACTAGTGGTGATCACGATTGTTCTGGGCATCTATCCGAAGCCGGTATTCGACGTTACCACGCCGGCTGTGGCCAAGTTGATCCACGACAACAAGGCATCGCTGGCCTTTGATCATTCCGGTCACGGAGCGTTGGCAAAGGCCGGAGCGACCACAAATATGTCGTATGCGCTGGCTGGTCACGAAAAGGTGGCTGTGGTGCAAAAGGGGACTGGACAGTGAATCTTCAAGCTGACCTCCTGGTCCTTCTGCCTGAGTTGATCCTCGCGATTGGCGCCATGGTACTGTTGCTGGCGGGCGCGATTGGTGGGGAAAAGACCGCGCCTGCGATTTCCTGGGGCGCGATCGCACTGTTCATCGCGTCCGGCGCCGCAGCAATCTGGGCGGTGCCCAGTCATGCCACGGCATTTCACGGCGCCTTTATCGCGGATGATTTTGCCCGTTTCGCCAAGATCCTGATCCTGGTCGGCGCAGCGCTTTCCATCCTGCTGGCGGACGAGTTTTTCGCGCCCATCGCGATGTCGCGCTTCGAGTTGCCGGTGCTGATGGTGCTGGCCACCCTGGGCATGCTGCTGATGGTTTCGGCGGGTAGCTTCATCGCGCTTTACATGGGCCTGGAGCTGCAATCCCTGGCGCTCTATGTCCTGGCAGCCTTCAACCGCGATCATCTGCGCTCGACGGAAGCAGGACTGAAATATTTCGTACTGGGCGCGCTGTCGTCCGGCATGATGCTGTACGGCATTTCGATGATCTATGGCTTCACCGGATCGGTGGAATTTTCAGGCGTTGCCGGCATGATCGCACAATCTGGTATCAGCATCGGCCTGATCTTCGGGTTGGTGTTCCTGATCTCGGGGCTGGCTTTCAAGGTCTCCGCCGTGCCGTTCCATATGTGGACGCCCGATGTGTATGAAGGTGCGCCCACGCCGATCACCGCCTATTTCGCCACCGCTGCCAAGGTCGCGGCGATGGCCCTGTTCCTGCGTGCGATCTTGATCCCGTTCCCCCATGCCATGGAGCAGTGGCGCCAGATCATTATCGTGATCTCAGTCCTGTCGATGGCGCTGGGTGCGGTTGCCGCGTTGGGCCAGAGGAACATCAAGCGCCTGATGGCCTACAGCTCGATCGGTCACATGGGTTATGCGCTACTGGGCCTGGCAGCGGGCAGCGCGCTGGGCGTACGCGGTGTGCTGATCTATATGGCGATCTATGTCTTCACGAATATTGGCGTCTTCGCCTGCATCCAGGCGATGCGGCGCGATGGCAAGCCGGTCGAAGCCATTGCCGACCTCGCCGGGTTGGCGCGCACCAATCCGAAACTGGCGCTGGTCTTTTCCATGCTGTTTCTCAGCCTGGCGGGCCTTCCGCCACTCGCCGGGTTCTTCGCCAAATTCTATGTCTTCCTGGCCGCGATCCAAGCTGGGCTGATCTGGCCCGCGATTCTGGGTGTGCTCGCGAGCGCGATAGGCCTGGTCTATTATCTGCGGCTGGTGAAGATCATGTATTTCGACGATCCGGCGCCCGCTTTGGATGCGGACATGGCGATAGGCTCGCGCGCCATCCTCATCGTTTCCGGTGCCGTGGCGTTGCTGTTCATTTTCGCCGCGTCGCCGGTGATCACGGCCGCCGATGTCGCTGCGAAGGCGTTGCTGCCTTGACCGACTGGCCGCAAGGCTACGGCCTGAAACGGTACGACGAAATTGATTCCACCAACGAGGAAGCGCGCCGTCTGGCCGCGGCGGGTGAGACCGGTCCGGTTTGGCTGACGGCATTGCGCCAGACGGCGGGACGCGGACGGCGCGGCCGGTCCTGGGAAATGGCGGGCGGCAATCTGGCGGCGACATTGCTGCTGCGTCCGGAACGTCCCCAGGGCGAGTGGGCCCAGCTGTCTTTTGTCATTGCCATTGCGGCGGCAGATACGATGGCCGGGTTTACCGGCGACGCGCGCGTCGCTCTGAAGTGGCCCAATGATGTTTTGGCCGATGGAAAGAAACTGGCCGGCATTCTGTTGGAGACCGCCAACGGCCCGGCGCCGGTACTGGCCATCGGGATCGGCATCAATCTGGCGCATCATCCGGATGACACCGAATTTCCCGCCACGTCACTGGCCGGGCTGGGCGTAAATGTGCCGCTCGCAGATGACGCACTGGCCGCGCTCGCGACAGGCTTCGCCAAATGGTATGACGTCTGGCGGGCTCAAGGTTTTGAGGCGATCCGGGAAGCCTGGCTCGCACGGGCCATGGGCCTGGGTGCGCGCATCCGGGCGCGGCTGGCGACCGAAGAACGCTCCGGCACCTTTGAAGGCATTGACGAAAATGGTGCACTTTTGCTCAACGAAGGCTTCGGGCGCGCCAGCGTGCTTCCCGCCGCCGATATTTTCTTCAGGTGATCGATGCTGCTCGCGATAGATGCTGGCAACACCAATATCGTTTTCGCCATCTATGATGGCGACAAGCCGCGCGCCCAGTGGCGGACCGCGACGCAGACCGAGCGCACCTCCGATGAGTATGGCGTGTGGCTGAGTCAGCTTCTGGCGCTGGAAGGGCTGTCCTTCGCCCGGTTGGATGCAGCCATCATCGCCACGGTGGTTCCGGCGGTGTTGTTCGACCTGCGCGATCTTTGCCGCAAATATCTCAAGACCGAGCCGCTCATAGTCGGCGATCCCAGCCTGGACATGGGCATGAAGGCCAATGTCGAGCAACCGCAGTCGGTGGGCGCGGATCGATTGTGCAACACGGTGGCCGCGCATGACCGCTACAAGGGCGCGGTGATCGTGGTGGATTTCGGCACCGCCACCAATTTCGATATCGTGGCTGAGAATGGCGATTTCGACGGCAGCGTGATCGCGCCTGGCGCCCATCTTTCAGTTGAAGCCCTGCACCAGGCTGCCGCGCTGTTACCGCGTATCGCTATTCGCCGCGCCCAGAATGTGATCGGCCGCGACACGGTTTCGGCCATGCAGTCGGGCGTCTATTGGGGCTATGTTGGACTGATTGACGGGCTGATCAGCCGCATCAAGTCGGAATATGGCAAGCCCATGACCGTGGTGGCGACGGGCGGCCTGGCGCATCTGTTCCGGCCTGATATTCCTTCCATCACGAATTTCGATCCCGATCTCACTCTTCGCGGCCTGATGCTTATTCACGCCCGCAACGCAAAGCAGGCTTGATGTCCAAACGCGACGAACTCGTATTCCTGCCGTTGGGCGGGTCGGGCGAGATCGGAATGAATTTCAACGCCTACGGCTTCGGTCCGGCGAACCGCCGCCAATGGATCGTGGTGGATTGCGGCATCACGTTCGGCAACGAGAGCCAGACACCGGGCGTGGACATCATCATGCCCGATATCCGGTTTTTGGCGGAGCATCGGGAGCATGTGCTGGGCATCATCGCCACCCATGCCCATGAAGATCATATCGGCGCCATCGCGCCGCTATGGCCGATGCTGAAATGCCCCATCTATGCCACGCCGTTCACGGCGCGCCTGATTGAAGGCAAGCTGGCGGAAGCCGGAGTTTCGGCGCCGGTTCGCGAGGTGCCGGTCGGCGGGTCGCTCACGCTCGGTCCTTTCACGATCGATTTCATTTCCATCACCCATTCCATTCTCGAACCGAACCTACTGGCGATCCGCACGCCGCTGGGTCTTATCGCCCATACCGGCGACTGGAAAATCGATCCGGATCCGGTTCTGGGGGAGGTGACGGACGCCGCCGCGATTCAAAAGCTGGGCGATGAAGGCGTGCTGGCGTTGGTCTGCGATTCCACCAATGCGCTGGTGCCGGGCCATTCGGGGTCCGAAGCCGCAGTGCGCGACAGTCTTTTGACCTTGATCGGTGGGCTCAAGGGCAGGGTCGCGGTAACGGCCTTCGCGTCCAATGTCGCCCGCCTCGACAGCATTGCCCGCGCCGCAGCCGCAAACGGGCGCAAACTCGCGCTGGTCGGCCGCTCGATGCACAAGATCGTGGCTGCGGCTCGGGACTGCGGATATCTCGCGGATCTTCCGGCGATGCTAGACGCGGCCGAGGCAGCCGAGCTGCCGGCGCGCAAAGTGCTTTACCTGGTCACCGGCAGCCAGGGCGAGCCGCGTGCGGCGCTGGGCCGGATCGCGGACGGCAATCATCGCGATGTCCAGTTGGGAAAAGGCGACACGGTGATCTTTTCCTCCCGCATCATTCCGGGAAACGACCTGCCGATTTTTGAATTGCACAACAAGCTGTCCGCGCTGGGCGTGGAAGTCCTCACGGCGGAAGATCATTTCGTCCATGTCTCCGGCCATCCGGCGCGCGAAGAATTGGCGCAGATGTATCGATGGACGCGGCCGCGTATCGCGGTGCCGGTGCACGGTGAATTGCGACACATGGCCGAACATGCCCGGCTGGCGAAATCGCTGCAGGTGCCCGAGGCGCTGGTGCCGGCCAATGGCCAGCTCTATCGCCTCGCACCGGGCCCCGCCGAGTTGATCGACGAAGTGCCGTCCGGCCGTATCCATATGGATGGCCGGGTGCTGGTGGCCGAAGGCGAGGGGCTGGCGAAAGCGCGGCGCGCCATGGCCTTTGCCGGGCTCATCGCCGTCACCCTGGTGCTGGATGAAAAAGGCCGGTTGGCAGCGGAGGCTGGTCTTCTGACCGAAGGCATGCCGCAGCCGGTGGAAGACGCTGTGCGGATTGCCGTCGATGAAACCGTGCGGCGTCACAATCCCAAGAAAAGCGATAGCGAGGAATTGCGTGAAACCGTGCGCCGTGCCGCTCGCCGCGCTGCCCAGGACGCCTGGGGGAAAAAGCCCGTCACCCGTGTTACGATCATCGAATTATGATGGCCCCACCCCGAACTTTTTCGCGTTGGATATGAGGAGTTTTGCGGATCGTGAGGGGTGAATGATAGGAAAACTGAATCACGTTGCCGTCGCGACCAGTGACCTGGAAAAGGCCATGGCGGTATATCGCGACATGCTGGGCGCGAAAGTCTCCGCCCCTGTGCCACAGCCCGACCATGGCGTCGTCACTGTGTTCGTCGAACTGCCCGGTAGCAAGATCGAACTGCTGGCGCCGTTGGGCGACAATTCTCCCATCGCCAATTTCCTGGCCCGCAATCCGGCCGGCGGGGTGCATCATCTGTGCTTCGAAGTGGACGATATTCTTGGCGCACGCGATCGGCTGCTGGCGCAAGGCGCGCGGCTGGCGAGCGGCGCCGAACCCAAGATCGGCGCCCATGGCAAGCCGGTGTTGTTTCTGCATCCCAAGGATTTCATCGGCACGCTGATCGAACTGGAACAAGCATGACCATTCCCGGATTCCTGCATTACATCGTGCTGTTCAGCGCTTTTGCGGTGCTTTGGTTCCTGGCGTTGTTCTGCATGCTGCCGATCGGGCTGGGCGAAGTGGATCCGGAAACCGGCGCACCGCTCAATCCAAATTTCAAGCGCAAGGCGATCTGGGCGACGGGTTTGGCGGTGGCGTTGTGGCTGGGATTCTATTTCGCGATCGGCTTTGGCTGGCTGGAGCTTTAAGAGCGCGCCAGGAAAAGTGTAATTGCGGTTTTCCGTCTGGCCGCGCGACCAATAAAATAAGAGCGCGCCAGGAAAAGTGTAATTGCGGTTTTCCGTCCGGCCGCGCGACCAATAAAAAAAGCGCGGCCAGGAAAAGTGCAGTTGCGGTT
>JBEPVO010000145.1:0-6608 GCA_041690975.1 Alphaproteobacteria bacterium | reverse complement strand
TGATGGGCAAGTCGGTGGGCGATGATTTCCGCGAAGCCAAGATGACATTGCCGATCATTCTGTCGGCGGCACGCGCCGATGAGACCGCCCGCGCCTTTTGGCAGCGGGTGATCGAAACCGGCAATCAAACCGAAACGGATCTGCATCACGCCATCAGCCTGGTCGAGCAGACCGGCAGCATCCAGGAAACCATGCGCCGGGCGCGTGCCTATGCGGACCTGGCCAAGACGGCATTGAGCGCCCTGCCCGACAGCGAGATTCGCAGCGCGCTGTCCGACATCGCGGATTTCTGCGTCGAACGCGCCTACTGATTCAAAGATCGTTTTAGAGACCGTCCGGCGTCGGTCCGATGTCGAGGCCGCGATCCCCATGCAGCAGACCTGTCTGAGGCACGAAGGTCGGCTGCACCCACCAGCCGGGATGTTTTTTCTTCAGCGTCGCGGCGGCACGCGCACACCCATCGTCATCCGACATCAATGCGAAACAGGTCGCGCCCGAACCCGACATGCGCGCGAATAATGCGCCGGGAACAGCTTTGAGCGATGACAGGACCTCGCCGATGACAGGCTGAAGCGTAAGGGCGGGCGCCTCCAAATCGTTGCCGGTGATTTCCAGAAAACGCAGAAGGTCGGCGAGATCGTTAAAGCGACCGCGCGGCAATTGCATCTCCGCGCCACGGCGATCGGTCAGGGCGCCGAAAACATCCTTGGTGGGAACGGCCACGCCGGGATTGACCAGCAGCATCGGCAGGCGCGGAAGCGAAAGGACGGCGGAAAGATCTTCCCCACGGCCTTCCATGAAGGCGGGGACGCTGGGAACGCAGACCGGGATATCGGAACCCAGTTCCTGTGCGATCTCACGCAAGGCGGCTTCATCCAGTTCCAAGCGCCACAAGGCGGCCAGCGCCCGCAGCGCCGCGGCCGCGTCGGCGCTACCACCGCCAATCCCGGAGGCCACTGGAAGGTTTTTCGTGAGCGTGAGCTTCGCTCGTGCCTGACAGCCGGCCCGCGCCGCAAGCGCCCGCGCGGCTTTCAAAACCAGATTGTCGCCATCACTCAAAGCCTGGGCGAAAGGCCCTTCGATGGCGAGCGAAAGATCATCGGCGTCCTCGACTGCCAGCTGGTCGCCGAAATCCGTGAAGACGGCGAGGCTTTGCAGAGGATGAAAGCCATCGGCGCGACACGCGCCGACATGCAGGAACAAGTTGATCTTGGCGCGCGCCGCATGCGCTCCGCCCAATGCCGGCGAACCCATCAGCCCGTCAGCCCGGTCTTGAGTTTGTGCTCGATCTCGGCCTTTTCGGTGCCGTCCGTGCTGTCATTGCTGAAGGCCAGCGCATGGTTCCATTGGAAACGCGCCTCGATCTTGCGGCCTGATTTCCACAACGCGTCGCCCAAATGATTGTTGACGGTGGGATCGCCAGGCACCAGCAGCACGGCGGCGCCCAAGGTCCGGGCTGCATCGTCGTACCGGCCCAGCCTGTAGTAGGCCCAGCCGACGCTATCGACGATATATCCATCATAAGGCCTCAGCTGGCGCGCCTTTTCCAGCATCGCCAAGGCTTCGGTGATGTGCTGATTGCGATCGACCCAAGAATAACCCAGATAGTTGAGCAACTCCGGCTGATCCGGCGACAATTTTAGCGCGGTATTGATATCGGCTTCCGCCTTGTCCCAATGCTTGGCGCTGTCCTGCGCCATGGCGCGGGCATAAAAGAGCGGCCAGTCGCGCTTTTCCGGCGTGCCGATGGCTTTCTCGGCGCGGTCATAGGCATCGATCGCTGCGGAGAAATCATTTTGGTTGCGATAAGCATCGCCCAGTGCGATCCAATTCTCAGCGTCATCTGGGTAGGCTTGCGTCAGGGAGCGCAGGCTGGCGATTGCGGCACTCTTGCGGTCGAGGCGTCCTTCATTGACCGCCGCCTGTGTCGCCGCCATGCGATAATAGGGCGAGGATTTGTCGATCTTGCGGTAAATCACCACCGCATCCTCATATTTTCCCAGGGTTTCGAAACGATCGGCCAGCAGCAGATCGGCCAACGCCAGATCCGGCCGCAGGTAAAGCGCCATGCGCAGATACAGGATCGAGATGTCGGCGCTCTGACGGTCGCTCAGCGACGCCGCCATGCCGAACAGGCTTTCGGCGACACCATCTTCCGCGTTGCGGATAAAGGGATCGGGCTTCTTCTTCGCGGTAATGCGGGTCAGTCCGTCTTGCGCCACGGGCTTGACGGCGCTCTCACTCAGGAATTTCTCGTAGAGTGCGCGCGCATCGTCGGCGCGGCCGGCGCGTTCCAGGAAATTGCCATAGGCCTGGATCACCCGCGGGCTGATGCGATTGGAAAGCAGTGCCTTGCGGTAATCGGTTTCCGTCTCGGGCCTGCCGAGATAATCGGCGATCAGAGCGGTGTGAAAAGCGGCAAGTCCTTCCGCCCCGCTTTGCGCGCCCAGCGTTTTCATGTCGGCCAGGGCGCCGGTAGCATCTCCGCCGGCCGCCGCAGCCCAGCCATCGAACAGCGACACGACCAGGGTCTGGAATGGTCCCTTGGCGGACAGCGACAAATGCTTGCGGGCTTCGGCGTAATCCTTGTGCTTGAAGGCGATCACCGCCAGCGCCAGGCGCGCCGAACGCTCATCCGGCGTCTTGGCGACGATCTGAGTGGCGTATTTGCCCGCCCCTTCCACATCACCCGATGTCGTTGTGTAGAAAAATGCCAGCGAAAGGATGCTCGCGTTGCCGGGGTCCTGTTTCAGGCTCTGGGTGTAATAACGCGCCGCTTCCGGCAGCGCATGTTCGCCCGCCGCGAAACGCGCCGACAGATAAGTCGAGAAAGCATTCGCCTGGCGGCTTGGTGTGACACTGGCGGAACGGTTCAACGATGGCATGTTGGCGCATCCGGCCAGCAGCAGGAGAGTCGCGACAGGCAATGCATAAATCTTCAAGCGCGCCTCACATATTCGAGTAATTGGGTCCGCCGCCGCCTTCGGGCGTGACCCAGGTGATATTCTGTGCCGGATCCTTGATGTCACAGGTTTTGCAATGCACGCAGTTTTGCGCATTGATCTGGAACCGCGCCACCCCGGCTTCTTCAATCACCTCATAAACACCGGCGGGACAGTAACGCTGTGCCGGTTCCGCATAGTCCGGCAAGTTCACTCTAATGGGAATTGAAGGATCGCGCAGCACAAGATGCACGGGCTGATCCTCTTCATGGTTCGTATTTGACACAAAGACGCTGGACAGGCGGTCGAAAGTGAGGATCCCGTCCGGTTTGGGATAGGTGATGGGCTTTGAATCTGTCGCTTTTTTTAGGGTTGCGAAGTCCGCCACGCCGTGGCCCAGGGTTCCAAAAAGGGAAAAGCCGAAAAGCTGGTTGGTCCAAAGATCCAGACCGATAAGCGGGAGCGCCAGGAGCGTTCCCAACTTGGACCAGAGCGGTTTGACGTTCCGGACTTGATGCAGGTCCCTGGCGACAGAGCTTGCAGCATACGCCGTCTCATAGGCGTCCAGCGTGTCATTCTCCCGGCCCGCCGAGATTGCGGCGAAAGCGGCATCCGCAGCCATCATGCCGGTGCGCATCGCGTTGTGGTTGCCTTTGATGCGCGGCACGTTCACGAAACCGGCGGCGCAGCCGATCAGCGCGCCGCCCGGAAAGATCAGCCTGGGAACGGATTGCTGACCGCCTTCGGTGATGGCGCGTGCGCCATAGCCGATGCGCTTGGCGCCTTCCAGATATGGGCGAATGGCCGGATGCGTCTTGGCCCGCTGGAATTCCGAAAAGGGTTCCAGATAGGGATTGCTGTAATTGAGATGCACCACAAACCCGATGGAGCAGTAATTCTCGCCCCAGTGATACATGAACAGTCCACCGCCGGTGTCATTCGCGAGCGGCCAGCCGAAGCCGTGCACCACCAGCCCCTTGCGATGCTTTCCGGGCGCCAGCTCCCATAATTCCTTCAGGCCGATACCGTATTTCTGAGGCTCGCGTCCATCGTGCAGGCCGAAATGCTGGCCCAGGATCTTCGACAAGGATCCGCGTGCGCCTTCCGCGAACAGCGTGTATTTGCCGCGCAGTTCCATGCCTGGCTGAAAATCAGGTTTGTGATGGCCATCCTTCGCGACGCCCAGATCGCCGGTGATCACGCCTTTGACGGCATTGTCTTCGATGATCAGGTCATGGGCGGGAAAGCCGGGATAGATTTCCACGCCCAGGGCTTCTGCCTGCGTGCCCAGCCAGCGGCATAGATTGGAAAGACTGATGACGTAATTGCCGTGATTGCTCATCAGGGGCGGTAATAGGAAGCCGGGAATGCGGATCGCTGCGCCCCGCGTGTAGAAATAAAACCGGTCGTCCGTCACCTGGGTTTCAACCGGCGCGCCTTTTTCCTTCCAGTCCGGGATCAGTTCATTGAGGCCGCCGGGATCGAGCACCGCACCGGAGAGAATATGGGCACCGATCTCCGATCCTTTTTCCAGCACGCAGACGCTGATTTCGCGGTTTTGGCTATGGGCGAGCTGCTTCAGCCGGATGGCCGCGGACAGGCCCGCGGGCCCGCCGCCCACGATCACCACGTCGTAATTCATGCTCTCGCGCTGCTGGTCCATCGGAATCGGCGGATTTTCCCAAAGGATTATTTAACACCGCCCTGCCCGCCCTGTCGCGCCGGGCCGATAGTCCATTTACAATGCCCGGATGCAGGATCTGGATGCATTGGCGACATTGGCCTGGCTGGTCGAGGCGGGGGCCGACGAAGCCGTCGCGGAAACGCCGGTCAATCGCCTCACCGCGAAACCGCCGGCGCCTGCTTTGACGGCCTCCTTGGCTCCGTCTGTTCCGATGACGCCACGGGTCGCATCTTCGCCGCCGCCAACCCAATTGTCAGGAAGCGACGCAATCGGCGGCGCCATGAGAGCGGCTGCGGCGGCCCGCGACCTGGGAGAACTCAAGGCGGCGATGGAGGCGTTTGAAGGCTCGGCCCTTAAGCGCGGGGCCACCAACACCGTGTTCGCGGACGGAACGCCGGACGGCCGGGTGATGTTCATTGGCGAGTCCCCGGGCCGCGATGAGGACCGCATCGGCAAGCCCTTTGTCGGGCGCGCTGGGCAATTGCTGGACAAGATGCTGGCTAGCATCGATCTGGACCGCAACCGCAATTGTTACATCACCAATGTCATCAACTGGCGTCCGCCCGACAATCGCGATCCTTCGCCGGAGGAAGCGGCGATATGCCTGCCCTTCTTGCGCCGGCATATCGAACTGGCAAACCCCGGTATCATCGTGCTTCTGGGGGCGGTCGCGGCGCGCCATGTGATGGGCGTTACCGAAGGGATCATGAAGACACGGGGACGCTGGCTGGAATATCGGGTTGGCACCGTGATGGTACCGGTGATGCCCACCCTGCATCCCGCTTATCTGCTGCGTCAGCCGGCGCACAAGAAACTGGCCTGGCGCGATCTCCAGGCCGTGGCGTCCCGGATGGAAGCCCTCGGGTTGCCGGAACCGGCCGTGCGGGGTAGTTAGCTTCCCTGTCGAAGGGAGCGCGGATGCGGATCGCGTTAACGCTTGGATTCGTTTTGATTTTGATGCGGGCCGCGCTGGCGCAAAGCGCGCAGCAGGATAATGGCGTCGCGCTTCCCTCGATCAACGGGGCGCCCGCCATCGCACCGGTCCAACCGGGCAATCCGCTGCAGCCGGTGCTGACGCCGCCAGCCATGCCGTCGGTCAAACCACAGATCCTCAGCGCTGCGGATGTCGCGCTGTACCGGCAGATTTTTACTGCCGAGCGCAATGGAGAAATATCCAAGGCTAAAAAGCTATTGGACAAGGTTTCTGATCCAGTACTTGAAGGCTATGCGGATGCGGCGCGCCTGCTGTCGGCCAAGCGGGTGACGATCGGCGAGCTGGTCGATTGGCTGGCCAAAAATCGCGATCATGCCGTGGCGGACAAGGTCTATCGCCTAGCCGTGGCCCATTCGACCAAGAAAGTCCGCAAACACCACAAGACCACGGTCGTGGCAGTGGTGACCAATATCCCTGCCCCCATCGCGGTGCCGCGCCGCACCGGCGGCTTCGAGGACCAGGAACTGCCGGAGCGCAGCCCCAGCGGCGAGGTCGGCCGCTCGATTCTTTCCAGGGTCCTGGCCAACATCAAGGCGGGGCAGCCAGATGCGGCAGTCTCTCTTCTGCAGGGCATCCAGAACACGGCGACGCCGGACGATGTTGCCATCCTTTCCCATCGCATCGCTGCCTCGTACCTGGCCGAAGGCATGGATAATCAGGCCTTCGCGCTCGCCACCAGCGTCGCCAACACCACCCCGGTGCCGCAGCTGGAATGGGATGCCGGTTTCTCCGCCTATCGTTTGGGCCGCTGGACCGACGCATCGGCGCATCTGGAAAAGCTGGCGCAGAATGCCGGGGTGCAAGGCACCACGCGTGCGCAAGCGGCTTTCTGGGCGGCGCGGGCGCACATGCAGCAAGGCGACACCCAGCGCGTGGTGAGCTTTCTGGCCGCCGCCGCCAAGGAAGAGCCGACATTCTACGGACTTATCGCCGAGCGCATGCTGGGAATGGACACCCATACGGGTTTTTCCGATCCCATCCTCAACCA
>JBEPVO010000144.1:0-6624 GCA_041690975.1 Alphaproteobacteria bacterium | reverse complement strand
CCGGGACGGACAAGCCCTTCGCGCTCGATGGCATCGAAAAGTCCCAGCGCCCGCGCCTGGGCTTGCTCCAGCCGCGCGCGGCGCTCGTCTTCGACCAGCGGAAACAGATCGCTCATGGCGCGATAGGACCATCGCCACTCGGTAAGATCAACGCGCAAGATCAATCGGGCTGTCGGAGCCGCGAACCTGCGTATAGAATGCGAGCCATGAAAGCGGCAATCGCGTTTCTGTTTCTGGCATGGATGGGCTCGGCCGCGCATGCCGCGCCCTGCCCCTGCACCACCTTTTTTGCCGGCGACGCCAAGCCTTTCATCGCGGAAGGCATGGCCCGCGATCCGGTAACGGGCCGCTTCTTTGTCGCTGGTGTGGCGGCGCGGCGCATTGTGGAAATCCGGGGTGGCCGTGTTCGCGATTTTGCCGCACTTCCGGATGACTATTCGCCGCTCGGGATCGCAGCCGCGAGAAATGCCTTATGGGTAACGGCGGCGGTGATCCCGCAGGGTGCGGGCCGCGAAGGTCCGTCGGCGCTGATCGTTTTCGATCTGAAAGGCCGTGTCCGGAATATCTATCCTATGCCGGACGAAGGCCGGCACGCTCTGGGCGATCTCACCATTGCACAGGATGGCGCGGTCTATGTTTCGGACGGTTTGGACGGTTCGATTTATATGTTGCCGCCCGGCGGTCACGTGTTGACGCGGCTCGGCGCGCGCAAGCTGTTCAGATCGCCGCAAGGCATGGCGCTTGGCGCTGATGGAAAGTCGCTGCTGGTGGTGGATTATGCGCTGGGCCTGACCAGGCTCGATCTTGGCACCGCCACGTTCACGCCGCTGAAAATTCCCGACGGCATCAACGTCAAAGGCATTGACGGCCTGGCGCGTCTGCCCGACGGCTCTTTCCTGGCGAGTCAGAACGGCACCAAAGAACCGCACATTCTGCGGTTGATGCTTTCGCCGGATTGGTCGGAATTGCGTTCGGCGGAGATGATAGCCACCGATGATCCGGCGGTTGGCGACCCGTCGCTGGTGATGGCAGATGCCAGCGGCGCCTATGTCGTTGGCGTCAGCCAATGGGGATCGTTTGGTCAGGCACAAGCCCCAACCAAGCCGCTTCAGCCCTGGCGGATCGTCAGGCTTGAAATCAAATAACGCGCGCGCGCCTTAAGCGTCGTCGCTCAACGTGCCTTTTGTCGAAGCGACCCCGCCTTCAAGACGCTCGTCCGGCGTCACCGCCTGGCGCAAGGCGCGGGCCAGACCTTTGAAACAGGTCTCGACGATGTGGTGGCTGTTGTCGGCATAGAGATTTTCGATATGCAGGCAGACGCCGGCATTTTGCGCGAAGGCCTGGAACCATTCCTTGAACAGTTCGGTGTCCATCTCGCCCAGCTTGGGCTTGGGGATGGTCACTTTCCAAATCAGGTAAGGCCGGTTGGAGACGTCGATGGCGACGCGCGTCAACGCCTCGTCCATTGGAATCAGCGCCGAGCCGAAACGGTTGATGCCGGCGAAATCGCCCAGCGCCTTCTTCACGGCCTGGCCGATGACGATGGCGGTGTCTTCGGTGGTATGGTGGAAATCGACATGCAGGTCGCCCTGCGCCCGCACTTTCAGGTCCATCATGGAATGGCGGCCGAAGCTTTCCAGCATGTGATCCAGAAAACCGATCCCGGTATCGATGTCGCACTCCCCGGTACCGTCCAGATCAAGGGAGACGGCAATGTCGGTCTCACGGGTTTTACGTTCTACTGTGGCCGTGCGCATTTTCGTTCCCCCTCCGGCCTACGCAGCCCCGAGGGTCTGCTACGGCCACCTCCCCCGCCAGCGCTCCGCGCGCAGGGGAGGCAGGCCGAGGTCGGTTGCTCGATTAGTGACATGCGGCTGTATAGCAGCGGCACTTGAATCCTTACCACTGCAAAGGAAATGTCAAATTTGGCATATGCTGTTGACCCTCCGGTCAAACCCTGTAAAGAGGGGCCCGTTTTACCAGCACAGGATGTCTCCATGGCGCGGTCGGATTATCTGTTCACCTCGGAAAGCGTTTCAGAAGGCCATCCCGACAAGGTCTGCGACCGCATCTCTGACGAGGTGGTGGATCTGTTCTTCCGCGAAGGCCCCAAGGAAGGCATGAGCCCTTGGGATATCCGCGCCGCCTGCGAAACCATGGCCACTACCAATCGCGTCATCATCGCGGGCGAGACCCGCGGCCCCAAATCGGTCGGCAAAGAAGAAATCGAAGCCGTCGCGCGCGCCGCCATCAAGGATATCGGCTACGAGCAGGAAGGCTTTCACTGGCAGAAGGCACAGGTCGAAATCCTGCTGCACGCCCAGTCGCCGCACATTGCCCAAGGCGTCGACGCCAGCGGCAACAAGGATGAAGGCGCGGGCGACCAGGGCATCATGTTCGGCTATGCCTGCCGTGAAACCCCGGTGCTGATGCCGGCGCCGCTGCATTACAGCCACAAGATCCTGGAATTGCTGGCCGCGGCCCGCAAATCCGGCAAGGAAAAGACCCTCGGTCCGGACGCCAAGAGCCAGGTCACCCTGCGCTATTCCAACGGCACGCCGGTCGAAGCGACCCAGATCGTGCTCTCCACCCAGCATATGGACGAGGCCCAGACCTCCGCCGACATCCGCAAGATCGTCGAGCCCTATATCCGCCAGGCCCTGCCGGTGGAATGGATCAATGACAAGACCGTCTGGCACATAAATCCCACCGGCGCCTTCGTGGTCGGCGGTCCGGACGGCGACTGCGGCCTCACCGGCCGCAAGATCATCGTGGACACTTACGGCGGTGCGGCCCCGCATGGCGGCGGAGCGTTCTCGGGCAAGGATTCCACCAAGGTGGACCGTTCGGCTGCCTATGCCGCGCGCTACCTGGCCAAGAATGTGGTGGCGGCTGGCTTGGCCGACCGCTGTACCATCCAGATCGCCTATGCCATCGGCGTGTCGGACCCGTTGTCGGTCTATGTCGACACTCACGGCACCGGCCGGGTCGATGAAGCCAAGCTGGAGCTGGTGCTGCCCCAGCTGATGAGCCTGAAGCCTCGCGGCATCCGCGAGCATCTGGGGCTCAACAAGCCGATCTACGCCCGCACGTCTGCCTATGGCCATTTTGGCCGCGAGCCGGATGCCGAGGGCGGCTTCTCCTGGGAAAAGACCGACCTGGCCGCCGCGCTGAAGAGCGCAGTCTAGTTTCTTCCGGGACGACGAACCGGACACCGGCTTTCTTCCCCCGCATGGCGAAGCCATTGGCGGGGGAAGATGTCTTTGAGCGCTTGCGCGAAAAAGACAGATGGGGGCCATAAATGACTGAGATCGAACAGCGTTCGAGTCCGGAAAGGCGGCGGCGGAAGCTGTATGGCCGCCGCAAGGGTCCAAAGCTTTCGGCTCATCAGGCCGGTCTGCGCCGAACGCTGTTATCTGAACTGTGTTTTGATCCCGCGAAGCCTGCCTTTAGCCAGTTTCCGGACAGTGTTCGGGAGATTTGGCTAGAAGTCGGTTTCGGCGCTGGCGAACACCTGTTTCAGCTGGCCGGGGAGAATCCGGATGTCGGTCTGATCGGAGCCGAGCCCTACGAGATGGGCGTAGCTAAGTTATTGACGAAGTTAGAACAAAGCTCAAAGAACAATGTTCGGATTTATGAAGGCGACGGGCGGGATATCATCACCACCCTGCCCGATGCCTCGCTCAGCCGGTTTTTCCTGCTGTTCCCCGATCCCTGGCCCAAGACCCGGCATCACAAGCGCCGTTTCCTACAGACCGAGATGCTGGACGAGCTGGCGCGGGTGATGGTGCCGGGCGCGGAGCTGCGCTTCGCCACCGACGACAAATCCTACCTGCCCTACGCACTGGAACGGCTGATCGCCCACCCGGCCTTTGAATGGACGGCAAAGGGGCCGGGCGATTGGAAGGCGCGGCCCGCGAACTGGCCCGCTACCCGTTACGAAGCCAAGGCGATCAAAGGCCCGCCTAGTTACCTGGCGTTGCTTCGAAAAAGGCCTGACCCGGCACGATCCGGTCCTGGCTGGTCTGATCGCACAGCGAATAGCTGAAGCCTTTCTGGATCGCCCAGGCGCCGACTTCGCCTTTCTTGTTGATGGCGAGATACCCGACCTGCTCCATTTTGGCGTCGGGCTTTTTCTTCAGGATGCGTTCGACCGCCGCCTTGCACGCCGCTTGCGGGCTCATGCCCTGGCGCATCAATTCCACCACCAGGAAGCTGCCCACGCTGCGCATCACTTCTTCGCCCACGCCGGTCGATGTCGCGCCGCCGACTTCGTTGTCGACATAAAGACCAGCGCCGATGATCGGGCTGTCGCCGACGCGGCCGCGCAATTTCCACGCCATGCCGCTGGTGGTGCAGGCGCCGGACAGGTTGCCCTTCGCATCGATCGCCAGCATGCCGATGGTGTCGTGATTCTTCGCGCCGCCCGGTGTTCCCAGGCCATAGCTCTTGGTTTCGATGTTGGATTCCGGTTTGTACTTGGCGGTTTTAAGCCATTCCTGCCAGGCTTTTTTCGACTCCGGCGTCAGCAGCTCCTCGCGCTTGAAGCCTTGTGAAACGGCGAATTGCGTCGCGCCTTCGCCAACCAGCATCACATGCGGTGTCTTATCCATAACGGCACGCGCCACCGAAATCGGATGGGCGATATATTCCATCCCCGCCACCGAACCGGCATTGCCATGCTCGTCCATGATGCAGGCATCGAGCGTCACATGGCCGTCGCGGTCGGGATAACCGGCGCGGCCCACCGTGTGGTTGCGCATATCGGCTTCGGGAATTTTCACGCCGGTTTCCACCGCGTCCACCGCGCGTCCGCCCTTGGACAACACCGTCCAGGCTGCCTTGTTGGCGGCGACGCCGAATGGCCAGGTCGAGACCACGCAGGGCAGCTTCATCTGGATGCCCGTCTGACCTCCGGTCTGAGCCGTGGCGGCAGATGCCGGCCTGACCAATAGGGCAGGGGCGAGCAGGGTTGCTTTCAGAATGGTGCGGCGGTCGGTCATGGTCGGCTCCCAGCAATAAGGCGGGTAAGGCACTCGGTTTTCCGGCCGCCGTCAATTGGCTCACGGGGCAGGGAACCGGGCGTTTCATCCTTTGGACTGTCGTTTTCCCATCACAATAAGGTATGAAAGCGCCATGAAAGACCGCGACCCCAGCTTTTTCACTGGCCTGCATGCCAGCGATTTTATGGGAATCGGGATCGCCTTCATGTTTTCCCTGGGCGGGCTTTATCTGGCGTTCCGCCTGCTTTTTGGCCCGCCGCTTTATGATGCGGCCATCGACGCCCAAATAAAGGCGGTAAACAAGCTCGAAGCCGCTGAAGCCGCCCGAGCACCAGCGCCCGTCCAGCCCGACGTTCACACTGGTCCCGGCGAAATCAGCGTCGGCATCATGCCGGCGAAAAAGAAGAATTAATTCCCCCTCCGGCCTACGCATCGCAAGCGCTGCTTCGGCCACCTCCCCCACCAGCATGCTGCGCATGCGCGGGGGAGGAGGGTCCCGACCAAGACGCACCGCTCGTCCAGTCTTGATATTTCCCTGTTTGGGGCCTAAATAGCGGCCATCCCTAACAACAAGACCTGTTGTGTGGCGTCCGAAAGGCCGCCGCGGGGGAAAGCCTTTGCATCTCATGCGCCCGCATTGGGGCTTGAAAATTGGAGCCGCCCATCTTCGCCACCGCATCGCATCTGGAACCGGTGTTCGAGCCCGTCATTGAAAAGGCGGGCTTCAAGTTGGTGCGCCTGCGCATCATGGGCGGCGCATCCAAGACCTTGCAGATCATGGCGGAACGGGCTGACGGCAGCATGGATGTGGAAGGCTGCACCCAACTGTCCCATGCGCTGCTCGATTTCATCGAAGCCGAAGACCCCATCGAAGGCGAGTATGAGATCGAAGTGTCTTCGCCGGGGATCGACAGGCCGCTGACGCGCCTGTCGGATTTCACCCGCTGGAAGGGACACGAAGCCAAGATCGAACTGACCGCGCCGCTCGCCATGGAGAATGGCAGCCGCAAGCGTTTCCGGGGAAATCTCGAAGGGTTGGACGGCAATGATGTCGTCATCACGTCGCAAGGCGCGCGCATACAATTTCCGTTTCGCTCCGTGCTGGAAGCGAAGCTCGTTCTCACCGACAGACTCATTCAGGAAGATTTGAAGGCGCGCAAAAACGTGCCGGCAGATAACTAGGAGAAGACTTTTATGGCCAGTGCAATTTCCGCCAACCGGCTTGAACTTCTGCAGATCGCTGATGCGGTCGCCCGCGACAAATCGATCGATAAATCGGTGGTGCTGACCGCGATGGAAGAAGCGATGCAGCGCGCCGCCAAGGCCCATTACGGCGCCGAGAACGACATCAAGGTCGATATCGATCCCAAGACGGGTGAGACCCATGTCTCGCGCTATCTGCATGTCGTCGAAGCGGTGGACAACGACAAGATCGAGATCAGCCTGGAAGATGCGCGCCGCCGCAATCCCGATGCGCAGATCGGCGACATTATCGCCGAGACCTTGCCGCCGGTCGAATTCAACCGCATCAATGCGCAGAACGCCAAGCAGGTGATCGTGCAGAAAGTGCGCGATGCCGAACGCGAGCGCCAGTATGACGAATACAAGGACCGCATCGGCG
>JBEPVO010000143.1:0-6653 GCA_041690975.1 Alphaproteobacteria bacterium | reverse complement strand
CCCCATTGCATGTGCCGGACGGCGTGCGCACGGCGCTGGGTCTGACGCCGTCGGGGCCACATTATTCCTTTTATCGCCACAAGGCCTGGGTGCGGATCGCCCATTGGCTGAACGCGCTGTGCCTGGCGATCCTGCTGATGAGCGGGCTCAATATCTTCAACGCGCATCCGGCACTCTATTGGGGTGACGGCTCGAATTTCCAGCATCCGGCCTTGATGCTGGGTGCCTATGTCGATGAATTCGGCATGGTGAACCAGGGCGTCACCGCCATCGGCGGGCATGAATTCACCACCACGGGTGTGCTGGGCGCATCGAATGTCGACGGTCATCTGACGTCGCGCGGCTTTCCGAGTTGGGCGACGTTACCGGGACCGAACTGGCTGGCGATGGCGCGGCAATGGCATTTCGCTTTTGCCTGGATTCTGGTGCTGAACGCCATCGGCTTCGTCGCCTATGGTCTGTGGAGCCGTCATTTCGTCCGCGACCTGGCGCCCACCCGCAAGGACATCGCCCATCTGCCGCAAGAGATCGCCGACCATGCGCGGCTGAAATTCCCCCATGGCGAGAAAGCCAAGCATTATAATGGGCTGCAGAAGCTCACTTACTGTGTCGTGATCTTTGTCCTAGGCCCCCTGATCGTGATGACGGGACTGGCGATGTCGCCGACCATGGATGCGGCCTTTCCCATTCTGCCCTGGCTGTTCGGTGGCCGCCAATCGGCACGCGCCATTCATTTCCTCTGCGCTTTTTCCTTCTTCGGCTTCTTCATCGTCCATATCGCAATGGTGATATTGTCGGGTAGTTGGAACAATCTGCGTTCGATGATCACCGGCTGGTATGTCATCAAGGGGCGCGGCCATGACTGATCGCCGAAAATTCCTCGGCCGCGCGCTGGCCGGCCTGTCCACCACCATGCTGGCCGGCTGTTACGATTTGGACGAAAAGCCCTGGTTCACGGGCGCTTTGGCCAAGGTCGAGAATCTCACCCGTGAGGCCCAGCATCTCTTCGCCGGGCCGCACACCTTGGCGCCGGAATTCACCAAGGCCGATATCGCGCCAGTGTTCCGCGCCAATGGCACGCTCGATCCCGGCACGCCGGAATACAAGACGCATCTGGCCAACGGTTTTCGCGATTGGCGTGTCACGGTGACCGGCCTGGTCGATCATCCGCTGTCGCTGTCGATGGACCGTATCCGCGCCATGCCGCAGCGGACCCAAATCACCCGCCACGATTGTGTCGAAGGCTGGAGCTGCATCGGCGAATGGAGCGGCCCGCAACTGGCGCTGGTGCTGGCGGCGGCCGCGCCGCGTCCCAAGGCCAAATACGCCGTGTTCTATTGCGCCGATCCAATGACGGCGGAAGGCGATCCCGATCATTACTATTATGAGAGCCTGGAGCTGAGCGAAGCGATGCATCCCCAGACCATCCTGGCGCATCGCTTGAACGGGCAGGTGCTGGACGTGCCGCATGGCGCGCCGGTGCGCCTTCGTGCCGAACGGCAGCTGGGTTACAAGCAGCCGAAATATCTTCAACGCGTCGTGCTGATGGAAACCCTGGACGGCATCGGCGGCGGCAAGGGCGGCTATTGGGAAGACCAGGGTTACACCTGGTATGGCGGTATTTGATCTGTAACCGATCCGAAAGCGCCACGAACTGATCGTGGATATTCATCGGGAGCATCTTGTGATCAAAGCAATCGCCGCGCTTTTCCTTACCCTGGGCCTTTCTATTCCTGTATTGGCGATTCCTGCCTTGGCCAATCCGGCCTATGACCTTGGCCCGGCGATCGGCAGCAAGGTCCCCACCATCGGCATGCCGCAGGACGAAACCGGCAAACCGCGTTCGCTTGAATCGGTGGCGGGCGAAAAAGGCACGGTGCTGTTCTTCTTCCGCTCCGCCTCCTGGTGCCCCTATTGCCAGGTCCAGTTGATGGACCTGAATGGCGGCGTCGCCGAGCTGGCAAAACGCGGTTATGGCCTGGCAGGCATTTCCTATGAGCCGCCGGCCATCGACGCGGACTTCATCCAGAAGCGTGGCCTCAAATATCCACTGCTCAGCGATCCCAAGTCCGAAATCATCGACCGCTTCAAGTTGCACGATCCGCAATACAAGCAAGGCAGCCGTGCCTATGGCGTGCCGCAGCCGGTGATTTTCATTTTGGACCATGATGGCGTGGTGAAGGCCAAGCTTTACGAAGACACCTATACCAAGCGCCCGCCGGTTAAGTTGGTGCTGGAAACCATCGACTCCTTGAACAAAGGCAAGTGACATGAACCGGCTCCGCACTGCATTGCTTGTGACCATGCTGTGCGGGGCCGCGTCGCCCGCACTGGCCGCGAACCTCACCGTGGTCGAACTGTTCCAGAGCCAGGGTTGTTCCAGTTGCCCACCCGCCAACGCCAATGTAATGGCGCTGAGCGACCGGCCCGATCTTCTGACCTTGAGTTTCGGCGTCACCTATTGGGACCAGCTGGGCTGGAAGGACACCTTCGCCTCGCCGCAATATACCGAGCGGCAATGGGGCTACGCCCGGGCCTTTCATCGCCGCAATGTCTTCACGCCGCAAGTGGTGGTGAACGGTCATGCGGATGTGGTGGGCGCCGATCGCCGCGAGCTGGAAGCCTTGATCCAGCGCGAAGGCGCGGCCAAGGGTCCTGAAATTCATCTGGCGAAAGACAGCGTCACCGTCGATGCCGCCGCCGGTTCCACCGCGCAGGTCTGGCTTGTGCGCTATGATCCGCGCATCGTGCAGGTGCCGGTGGCGCGCGGCGAGAATGGTGGACAGACCTTGCCGCACAGGAATGTGGTGAAGGAACTGGTGAAGCTGGGTGATTGGAGCGGCAAGCCCGTCTCCTATCCGCTGCCGGCTGTGCATGATGCGGCGCTGCGCGATGCGGTGCTGGTGCAGGCCGGTTCCGGCGGCGCAATCCTGGCAGCCAACCGCAACTGAATTTATCCCGATACGAAAAAGGCGCCGTTCCGACAAGGAATGGCGCCTTTTTACTTTGTCCCGGCGGAAAGAGAAAAAGCGCCGCCCCGGGGGGACAAGGCGGCGCTTTCCTTGGCGTCAGTGGTTCGGGCTGCTCATGCTGCCCGACGCCATGCCGCCAGAAGGGGCCGCCATCGAATCCGACTTCATGCCGCTGGACATGGCGTCATGCTTCATCGCAGGCTTCTTGGCCATTTTCTTGTGGTCCATCTTCATGGTGTCGTTGGTGGCGGCCATGTGGGACGGGCCGGCCATGCTGTCCGAAGGCGACATGCCACCAGACGGGGCCGCCATGCCCTGGGCAAAGGCGGGGGATGCGAGTACGACAAAGCTGGCAACGGCGATGAATTTGTTCATTTATTACACTCCTTGGGTTTGATACCCTTCACTCCGTTGGGCGGCCCATCCGGTTACGGGAATTGTTTTCGTAACTTTCTGTACCGGACCGCGAAATAACTGGAGCTGCCGGTGATCCCACAGGAAGCGCAATACCGGGACTGGATGCTGGCCGCCCTTGTGGGCGACGCAGCCGCCTACCGGATGCTGCTGCAAGGGCTGACACGGCATTTACGGGGGTATTACGCAAGGCGGCTTGGACCAGCCGCGGCCGAGGATGCTGTGCAGGAAACTTTGATCGCCATTCACTCGCGACGCGCCACCTACGATTCCACGCGGCCTTTCACCGCCTGGGTCTATGGCATTGCGCGTTACAAGCTGGTCGACGAATTTCGCCGCAACAAGCGCAACGCCGCCGTACCGCTGGACGAGGCCGGTGAATTGTTCGTCGCCGACGAAGCCGAAGCGGCCAGCGCCAAGCGCGATGTCGAAAAGCTTCTCGCCAAATTGCCGGCCGCCAAGCGCGAGCTGGTACGCGCGATCAAGCTGGAAGGTCATTCCATCGCGGACGAGGCAGCCCGCACCGGCATGTCGGAGACGTCGGTGAAGGTCACGGTCCATCGTGCGCTGAAGACGCTGGGTGACGAAGTGGGGGGCAACAATGCAGACCGATGATCTGATCGCGCATCTGACCGGCAAACTGGAACCGGTGCGCGGCACCGAAGTGGCGCGCGTCCTGGGAACCGGCCTTGTTGTCGGCATGCTGGGTTCGGCGCTGCTGATGGCGGCCACCATCGGCATCCGCCACGATATCGTCGATGCGATGGGCGGCGGCGCCTTCTGGTTGAAATTCGTCTACACCTTTGTGATCGCCGCGTTGGGCCTGAAGTTGGTGGAGCGGGTGGGCCGCCCCGGCACCGATGCCACCGTGCCCGCGCTGCTGATCGCGATTCCGATCTTTGTGTTGATGGCGATGATGGCGATGCAGATGATGCCCGCCGATGATGCGGCGCGTCACACTTTGCTGATGGGCCATTCCGCCGATGTCTGTTCGGTGCTGATCGCGGCCTTGGCGTTGCCTTTGTTCGGTGGGCTGTTCTGGTCCTTGCGCAAGCTGGCGCCGACGCGGCTGACGCAGGCGGGCGCGGCGGCGGGCCTGCTGGCAGGCAGCGCGGCGGCGACCATCTATGCCTTCCATTGCACCGAAAGCACCGCGACTTTCATCGCCATCTGGTATACGGCGGGCATCGCGCTGACGACTTTGATGGGCGCGGCGCTGGGCCGCTTCCTACTGCGCTGGTAGATCGAACACAAAAAGGAATTGCCATGCCCGCCACCGTTAAAGAGATGATGGATGCCGCCAATGCGGTGGTGCCCAAGATCACGACAGCAGAGGCGAAAGCGCTGGTCGCGGACGGCAAAGCCGTGATCGTTGATGTGCGCGACAGCGCCGAACTCGCGGCAACCGGCAAGGCGAAAGGCGCGCTGCATATTCCGCGCGGCTCGCTGGAATTTCGCGCCGATGCCACCACCAGCTATCACGACCCCAATCTGGATCCGAACAAGACCGTGATTATCTATTGTGCCGCCGGTTCGCGCGCTGCGTTGGCGGGCAAGGTTCTGAAGGACATGGGCTATGCCGATGTCCGCAACCTGGGCGGCTTCAAGGAGTGGGCCGATGCGGGCGGCGAGATCGAAGGCCCGGTCTAGGGATCTATACCGATCGGTATAGGAACCGGGCCTGCGATTCCGCATTGTCTTTTCGCGGGGGGCGCATGCGCATCGTTCTGATCATTCTGCTGTTGGCTTTGGCCGGTGCGCTGCCGCTATGGCCGTTCAACCGCAATTGGAGCTATGGCCCCGCCATCGCTATGGGGTTCCTGCTGATCGTGAACCTGATCGTGATGGCGTGCGATTTTCACGGACGCCGGCGCGACCGCGGCAATCCCTGAATCCGATTAATAGGTGCTGATTAATGGGTGCTGGCGTGCGCATGAATGCGCGCGGGATCGACCAGCCCCTTGGGCGTCGGCCACAATCCCACATCTACCACCTTGCCGTTGACGGCCGCGACATCGTCTTCCAACGCGTAATAGGCCTTGCTGTAGAGGTAAAAGGGGATGCGCGGAAAAAGATGGTGCATCAGGTGATAGGAGTGGCCAAGAAACGCGTACTCCATCACCGGGCGCAGGGGCTTGGGGAAAAGAAGGATCGCAGCGCCGGCGTAACGGTCCTGGGTGGTGTGGGGATGGTGCACCGGCCAGTCGAACATCAACGGGCACAGGCAGACCCCGAAATAGGCGGGCAAAATCCACAGCATGATCAGCGCGTTGCCGAAGCCGAAATAAAAGGCACCCGCGATGATGGGAATGTAGGAGGCGACATAGACCATCTCCCACACAAAGGCGCGCATGATGCGCGGATTGCGGGCGATCTTCCACAGATGCCAGATATACATGGGCTGGATCGCCAGGCAGCGCAGGATGACGCGGATATACGAGCTGTCCTTCACCCAATAGTCGGGATCTTCGACCGGATCGTTGGTGTGCTGGTGATGATGCAGATGCAGCGCGCGAAAGCCGGGATAGGGCGCCAGCAGCACAAAGCCGCTGATATGCCCGATCAGATGATTGACCCACTGCCAGCGCGTATGGCGGCCCGCGATATTGTCGTGCGTCGCCTCATGCAACGTGGCGAAGATGCCATAGATCAGGATGGCTTCGACCGGCACCGACACCCAATAAGATAAGTATCCCGCCAGCACCGCCCATCCCACCGTGCCGGCGCTGAACAAGACGCCCGCGAACCAGGCGACGCTGCCCCAGGCGAACTGGCCCGACAGCGACTGCGCCACCACGCGGCCTTTGGCTTCAAAGGCGCGCTGGATTTCGAGCGTCGCGTTGAGATCGCGCGCCAGCCGCGCGCTGGGCGCGCCGTCCGGCACGAGTCCAATGTGCGCGCCATCCGGCGCGGGGCCGACGATCTCTTTGTCGAATACGGATGTCTGGCCCGCACGGGCCGACTTGCCGCCTTCGATGACCTGTATGCGCGGGGCCATGCCCACTCCCAGCCAACCTGTTGAAATACATGGTTAACATTTTCTTACCGGAACGGGCAAGGCGGGCGTACGAAGCGGTACAGGTGCCGCGCAAAGCCGGGAAATCGGCAATTTCCACCAGCCCCGGTGCCGCCTGCCGCGCGATGCCCCAGACTTGGTGGCTGGACTCCCTTGCCCAATTGTTCTTGGTTTGTTCTTTATCGTTAACACCGCCGGATATGGGCGGAGGCGTTGCGGATGGGACAGTCGAGATATCGCGGACCGGTCGA
>JBEPVO010000142.1:0-6696 GCA_041690975.1 Alphaproteobacteria bacterium | reverse complement strand
GTGCCCTGCCCCACCGGCTTGGTGGTGAAGAAGGGATCGAAGATCTTGCCGATATTCTCTTTGGAGATACCGGTGCCGGTGTCTGCGACTTCGATGCGGACATATTCACCCGCTGGCATGATGGCGGTGCCCAGCGCTGCCGGTTGCAGCACGGTGTCGTTGGCGGTGGTGATGGTCACGGTGCCGCCGCCGGGCATGGCATCGCGAGCATTGACCACCAGATTGATGATGACGTTGGAGAGCTGGGTCTCGTCGGCATGGACGGGCCAGAGGTCGGGACTGTTATCGAGCTTGAGCTCGATGCCTTCGCGCAGCAACCGGCGCAGCATCTGCGCCAGCTCGCTGGTCATGTCGGTCAGCGCCAGCACCTTGGGCTGCATGGTCTGCTTGCGGCTGAAAGCCAACAACTGGCCCACCAGGGTAGCGGCGCGCAGCGCGTTCTGATGAACCTCGTTGATTTCCTTGAAGGACGGATCACCTGCCGGATGGCGCATCAGCAGAAATTCGCTGTTGCCGATGATGACGGTGAGAAGGTTGTTGAAGTCATGCGCCACGCCGCCGGCCAACTGCCCCACCGCCTGCAGTTTCTGGGACTGGGCGAATTTGACTTCCAGCGCCTTCTGCTCGGAGACATCTGTCAGATACAGCACCGCGCCGTCCGGCATGGGACCGGCGGACAATTCCGCCATGCGTTCGCCCAGCCGCAATTCCAGCGGTCGGCCCGCGCCTTGGCCCCGCGCCGTGGCGGCGATCATCACGCGCAGAGCTGCGCGGTCGGCCTGCTCCACCAGATCAGTCACATCGCGGCCCGAAAGCGGACCGGGCGCACCGAAGAATTTCGCGAACATCGCATTGGCATCGCGGATCACGCCGCCGGCATCGGCGAAAGCGACGCCCATCGGCGCATTCAGAAGCAGCGCGCTCATGCTCAAATCCAAGGGCGCTGATGGCGCGGCGGGCGGCGCAACGGGCGCGGCCCGAAGATCGCCAGAGGCAGGGACGGCAGCGGCCGGTGCAGCAGGTGCCGGGGCGACAACCGGCGCTCCGGTCGCGGACAGGCGCGGCGTGAACCACCAGACCGTGCGCTGATCCTTCAGCGGCCGCACGGCAGCCACCAGTTCCAGCCCCGGCATCACCACAAAGCTTTCCTCGCGGGGGCGGCCTTCCGCGGCATCGCGCGACAAACGATAGAGCACCGCGCTGGACGGTTCGCCCGCCATCGCCAGTTCCGGCGGGGCGGCGCTGTCGCCATCCTTGGTGCCGGCCATCCGGCGATAGACAGGATTGCAATCCACCACCGCGCCATCGGGCCCGGTGATCACCCAAGCGACATTGGCGCGGGCGGCAGCTTCGGCCACGCGCTTGGCATCTTCGGTCTTGAGTCCGTCGCGCGGCCACACGGCATAGAGCAATAAAGAAGCGACGGCGCCGATCCCGCCCAGCAAGGCAAAGCCTGCAAAACCGGCGTCATCAGGTTGGGAAAGGGCCAGGCCGGCAGCCGCCAGGGCTACAATGCTGAACGCCAGAGCGGCCCAGCGCCAGGCACCGGCGGGCACGCCGAAGGTCCAAGCCGAAATTGTGCGGGAATCCTGCATTATCTGCACTTTACAGGATTCGGTTAACGAATGGTTTCTATCCCGTAAACCATTATAATATATGGCTTATTTCTGGCGATTTTGCCGACCCCCTCAGATAGCGAAGCGGTAGGGCATAAAATCATCAGCGGCGCGCCATCGCGCCGTTGAGCCGCATGACATAGCCGATGATTTGCGCAACCGCCTTGTAATGTTCGGGCGAGACGGCCTCGTCGATCTCGATACTGGCGTGCAGAGCGCGGGCCAGAGGCGGGTTTTCGATCACCGGCACGTCATGTTCTTCGGCGACGGCACGAATGCGCAAGGCCAGCGCGTCCACGCCCTTTGCGACGCAGACCGGCGCTTCCATTTTTCCGGATTCATATTTCAGCGCCACCGCAAAGTGGGTGGGGTTCATAATCACCACTGTCGCTTGGGGCACCGCGGCCATCATGCGCTTGCGCGAACGCTCCTGGCGGATCTGGCGGACCTTGGCCTTGATGGCAGGATCACCTTCATTCTGGCGATATTCTTCCTTGATCTCCTGCTTGGACATGCGATTGCGCTTCATGAAGCGCATGCGCTGCAGGAAATAATCCAGGCCCGCGATCACCAGCAATGCCGCCAGCGCCGCAATCAAAACCTTGAACAGCAGATGGCTCATGTCGCCAATCACGCCGCCCGGCGACTGGGTGAGAATGGATTCCAGCATTCCCCGTTCGGGCCAGAGCTGCGTCCAGATCGCCATACCGACAATGCCGATCTTCATCAGGCCCTTGAGAAGATTCATCCAGCCTTCCGGCCCGAACATCCGCGCCAGGCCTTTGGGAATCGAAAGCTTGGAGAAATCCGGCGCGACCCTTTCGGGATTAAGCGAGGGCCGGCTCTGCAGCACATGACCGGCAAGACTGGCCACCATCATCACGCCCATGAAAGGCGCCAGGATCACCGCCAGATGCAGCAGCAATCCGCGCGACATGGATGCCAGCCCCGCGCCATCCACTGACATCTGCTCCGGCTGCTCAATGAACATGGAGAGAAGTTTCGCAATGCCGATGGCCATGGAATGGCCGAACATGGCGATCGCCAAGGTGCCGCCCGCCAGAAGAACGAAAGACGTCACTTCGGTGGATTTGATGATGTCGCCGGATTCGCGCGCCTGTTCGAGCCGTTTGGCTGTCGGCTCTTCGGTCTGCTGCGATTTATCCTCGTCAGCCATCTAGAGGAATATCCCCATCGATGTGGTGTAATAATTCAGGAACAGCGTGATGATCGAACCCAGCATCGCCAGCATGATGACAAAGCCGCAAAGAATGTTGATCGGCACCGCGACAAAGAAGATCTGCAGTTGCGGCATCAGCTTCGCCAGCACACCCAGCGCCGCATAAATGGCAAAGCCGAACACCAGGAACGGGGCAGCCAGCTGGAAGCCCAAGGCGAAGGAAGCCGAAACCAGCTTTATCACCAGCTGCGCCATATCGGCGGTGGGCAGCGCCGCGCCCGGCGGAATCATCCGGTAACTGCCTGCGATGGCGCCGATCGCCAGATGATGCAGGTCGGTGACGAAAATCATCACCGTGCCCAGCAAAGTGAGGAAATTGCCCACCACCGCGCCCTGGGTGTTCTGCGACGGATCCAGAGTCTGGGCGTAAGCGAGCCCGATTTGTGAAGCGATCAGAAAGCCCGCGACTTGCAATGCGCTCATGATGACGGCCGCCATGGCACCCACCAGTACGCCGGCAGTGATTTCCTGGCCGATCAGGATAACCAATGCGATCATCGTCTGGGGCGCGGCGGCGGGATACAGGCCTTGCACCGTCGGCGTCAGCGCGAACGACACGGCCAGCGCCAGCACCAGACGCACCCGTGCGGGCACGCCCATGGTGCCCACACCGGGCAGCAACATCATCATCGCGCCCACCCGCGAGAACACCAGCAGGTAGGTGAGGATGATGCCCGAAAGGGCGGGAAGCTGGATATGCATTCAGGCCTTCAGGCGGCGACGTCGGAAATCAATAGGCCGCAATGCGCGCGGCGATGTCGGTCATCAGGCCGCCCAGCGCCGAGCCCGCGAAAGGCAGGAAGATCAGCAGCACGATAAAGACAGCGACGATCTTGGGCACGAACACCAGGGTCTGCTCCTGGATCTGCGTTAGAGCCTGCAACAGGCCGATGCCCAGGCCCACCACCAATGCGGTGATCATGGCGGGCGCGATCATTTCCAGCAAAACAAGAATGGCGGAGCGGGCAAAATCGATGGCGGAAGCGGGGTCCATAATGGTCTCTTTGTTTGTCGCGCGGGCTTTGTCTATGGGTGGACGGAAAACCGGAAGTCCGTTGCCTACGCTGTTGCTAGGCAACTCCCGGCCGCCGCCTCTGCTAAATCGGCATGCTCATGATGGACTGATAGGCCGCGACCACCTTGTCGCGCACCGCCACCACGGTATCGAGAGTGAGTTCGGCGGAGTTCACCGAATTGACCACATCGACGATGTTGGCCTTGCCGGCCACCTGTGCGGTGGCGGCCTGTTCGCCCTGACGGATGTTGGAGATCGAATCCTTTACCGCGCCCGACAGGAAGTCCGAAAAACTGGAGCCGGGCGCTTCGGCGGGCACGACGCCCGGCGAAGATGCGGCCTGCGCCATGCGGGCGACATTCTGGTAGGCGGCGGCTGCGGCGGCGGGAAGTGCCATCAGAAACTCCTTTTACTGGAAGCGAGTGCAGGCCAGCCTCCCCTGCGCGTGCGCAGCACGCTGGCGGGGGAGGGTGAGTAGCAACTGCGTGCGAACGTAGCAGCGCTTGCGATGCGAAGGGCGGAGGGGGTTATCACTTGTTCAGCAGATCGACTGTTTTGGCCAACATCTGCTTGGTCGCGTCCATCACGGTCAGATCGGCTTCGTAGGACCGCTGAGCTTCGCGCATGTCCATGATTTCGATCAGCGGATCGACATTGGGCAGCTTCACATAGCCCTGCTTGTCGGCATTGGGATTGCCGGGATCGTATTGGCTGCGAAATTCGCTCTTGTCCTGAATGGTCCGGCCATTCTCCACCAGATGGGCGCCCAGCTCGCGATCGAATTTCGATGTCACGGTCGGAACCTTGCGGCGATAGGGATCGGCGCCCGGCGTCGGCGAAGTGGAATCAGCGTTGGCGATATTTTCCGAAATCACTTTCATGCGTTCGGATTGGACACGCATGCCGGAGGCGGCAACGGCCATGGAAGTCGAGAAGTCCATATTTGATCTCCTTGTCCTGTTTCTTAGTGGCCGATGGCGGTCTTCATCAAGGTCATCGCTTTGGCGTAGATATTCGCTGCGGCCTGGAACTGCGCCTGGGTGTCGGCAACCTTGATCATCTCCGCTTCCAGCGAAACCGAATTGCCATTTGGATTGGATTCGATGTCATGGGTTTCGACATCGTCAAATTTGGCGGAGCCGGCGGGCCGGATCGCGATGTGGCGCGGATCGGTAACATTGAGATTGCTGGCCTTGCTCGCCATCGAGGATTGCAAGCTGTCCTTGAAATCCAACGGCTTCAGGTCATGCGCGGCATATTTCGGTGTGTCGGCATTGGCGACATTCTGCGAGAGAACATCTTGACGCTGATGCAGCCAGGACATGCGCGTGCGGAGCATGGACATCAGCGGGACGTCGGGCAATTCCATCGCGGTAACCTTCTGTTAGCCTTCGAATACAGGCCGATCCTGACGCCACCATGCTTAAGCGCGACTTAACGATGGAGTTTTTTGCCGGGTATTTTCTGCCGCGATTTAACTGCTGATTAAGGTTGATGCTTCTTTACTGCCGCCTCTGAGTGTTTCGGCGAAAGGCCCGATGTCGACGAAATTTGTCGGTGGCGCATCGCCGCAACACGAAAAGGAATGAAATGACATTTGAAATTCTTCGCTATGTCGGCGCCCTGTTGCTGGTTCTCGCCTTGATCGGTGCGGCGGGCATTGCCGCGCGCAAATGGGGCGTGCCGGGCGTCACCAAATCTGTCGATCAAAAGCGCCTGGCGGTGGTTGAGACTCTGATGGTCGGTCCGCGCCAGAAGCTTTTCATCGTGCGCCGCGATAATGTCGAGCATTTGATTTTTTCCAGTCCTGACGGTGCGTGTCTGGTTGAAAATATATCCCCCTCCGGCCTGCGCAGCGCGAGCGCTGCTGCGGCCACCTCCCCCACCAGCGCTCCGCGCGCGGGGGAGGCGGGCCTGTGAATTGGATCAAAACGACATGATGCGTTTCAAACAATTTCTTCCGCTGCTCATTCTGGTGCTGACGCTGACGACACCCAGCTTCGCTTTTGCGGCAACCCTGGCACCCGCGGCTGCCAATGCGGGTGCGGCAGCTTCAAACACCGGCCTTTCCATCGATGTCACCGGGAGTGGCCTGTTCACTGACCGCATGGTGCAGATCGTCGCCCTGATCACGGTGCTGTCGATCGCGCCGTCGATCCTGATCATGATGACCAGCTTTGTGCGCATGGTCGTGGTGCTGTCGCTTCTGCGCACGGCGTTGGGCCTGCAGCAGAGCCCGCCCAACAGCGTGTTGGTGTCGCTGGCGATGTTCCTGACCCTATTCGTGATGACCCCGACCTTGACCGACGCCTATCATCAAGGCGTCGAGCCGATGATGAAAAACGAGGTGACGGCCGAACAAGGCTTCACCGCCGCCATGGTGCCGATGAAGAAATTCATGCTGGCCCATGTCCGCGATGCCGACCTCAAGCTTTTCATGGACATGGCGCATACCAGGCCCACGCCCAAGGCCGAAGACACCGCCCTGACGACCCTGGCCCCCGCCTTCATGCTGTCGGAGCTGAAGCGAGCCTTTGAAATCGGCTTCCTGATCTTTGTGCCGTTCCTGATCATCGACATGGCGGTCGCTTCCATTTTGATGAGCATGGGCATGATGATGTTGCCGCCCGTGATCATCTCCCTGCCCTTCAAGCTGATTTTCTTTGTGCTGGTGGATGGCTGGCGCCTGATCGCCGGATCGCTGGTGGAGAGCTATCTCCACAGTCCCCCGCATACTTGAATTCCCGCCACGCTCCATTTTAGTCACGCGGCCGGACGTAGAACCGCTCCGCATGCTTCGCATGCTGCACACTTCTACTGGCCGA
>JBEPVO010000141.1:0-6772 GCA_041690975.1 Alphaproteobacteria bacterium | reverse complement strand
CCCTCCGAAGGCAGAGGTCACAGGTTCGAATCCTGTCGGGCGCGCCATGATTTTGTTAGCGCGCTGGCGCGCTTACAAAATCAAGCGCCCGGGCGAGGCGACAGCCGAGCAGGGCCGCCAGACAGCTCCAATCCAGCCCAGCGAGCTTAGAAAAACTGAGCGCCACCGAACGGCGCGCAGCGGCGTGAGTGGGCGCCAGCGTAGCAAGGGAGGCCGGCGATGACAAACTCGTTGCTATTCTGTGCCGCACGCAACGGACAGTGAAATTCCACTCTAATCCCATTTCTTCAGGAGAGCAGATGGTCATTCGCGAATGGCGCGCTCGCGCAGCAGAATCCAATCCGCATGGCTATCCTAGTCACTTCCGGAAGAGGGTCCTTCCTGAATTGCTCCAGACTCCTGGATTTCTCGGGGCGCAACTAAGCAAACGCAAAGTCAATCGCGACATCGAGTTCCAGGTGTTTACCCAGTGGGAGTCGATTGAGGCTATTCGAAGATTTGCCGGAAGCGATATTGAAAAGGCAGTCGTGGAACCTGGCGCTGTCGCCGAACTTCTTTCCTTCGACTCGACGGTTAAGCATTACGAAGTTATCGAGAACGTTCGGAGGCCGCCCGAAATCGATGGCGACTCTCTCGGCTAAGTTTCACACTCCTCTCGGATCCCAATAGTTCTTGGAGTTCTGGGACACAATACTTAACTGGACATGCGGCGTTGCTCGCATAGATGGCCGTTTTAGGTATGGATTGCTACCAATTGCCAGTGCCCATCTTCATCGACCGAACGACGCGCAGCGGCGTGAGTGGGCGCCAGTCAGACGGTATGGAGCTTGCGCCCCTTACAAACGAAAAGGGCGAGGCCTCAGCCCCGCCCATCGCCTATCAAAGCTTCAATTCATAGCGCAGATAATAATTGCCGCCATTGACGTCGTAGGGCGCGTTACGGGAGTAGTCGATCCCGCGACTGGCCTGGAAGGTGGCTTTTTCGGGATAGAAATTGCCCACATTGTCGGCGCCCAGGCGGATCGACGATGTGTCGTTGAGTTGATAGGTCAGGGACACATCAATGAAGGCCATGCCGCCGAAGCGCTGGAAAATGTCACCGGTGGTATTGCCGGTGGAGTCGGTCCAGGGCCCGTAATAGCGCACGCGTCCCATCAGGGAGAACATGTCGATGTCATAGGTCGTGGCGGCCGAGATGTTCTGTAGCGGCACGCCTTGTTCGAAAATCTTCTTTTGCGTCGCATTGGCCGCCGTGATCAGCGAACCCGACGTGACCTTGGTCGATATGTAGCTGTACGCGCTGGTGAGCCGCAGCCGGCCATCCCCCAAATCCGTTGCATAGGAGCCGACAAGATCCACGCCCCGGGTCATGGTGTTGAAGTCGTTGGTGAAGAAATTGACCGCGGTGAAAGTCGCTCCGCCCGGCACGCCCAGAGCAACAAGCTGGTTGCGGATCGCCGGGGTGACGGTGAAGGTCGGCGAGGACGCGAAGCGCTTCGTCACGTCGATCTTATAAAAATCGACAGAACCTGTGAATCCGGAATCGGTTTTCCAGACACCGCCAAAACTCGCGGTCTGAGATTCTTCCGGCTGCAAGGGCTTGGCGCCGAAAAACTGCGCCACCGGGTTGAGCGGCGAAAGGCGGCCATTGGTGAAGACCTGCAACGTCACCGTGTCCAGACCCTGACTCGTGCTGGTGGCGTTGAGCTGCCCCGGCGTGGGCGCCTTGAAACCCGTGGAGTAGGAACCGCGCACGGCGATATTCGGCGTCACTTCGTAACGCGTGCCCAGCTTGTAATTAAAGGTGTTGCCGAAGTCGCTGTAATACTCGTCGCGCAGCGCCACTTCGAACTGCCAGACGTCCGTCAACGGCGCTTGCAGGTCGAGATAGCCGGCATAGCTGGTCTGGGACCAAAGACCAGCCTGGGTGTCGGCGATGCCGGGAAACCCATTCGAGGCCGGGGCAAGGCCCAAAGCCGCGCCTGGTCCGATTTGATAGGAAGCCGGATCGCCGGCCTTCATCTGATAGGTTTCGTCGCGATACTCGGCGCCAAAAGCGACATTCAAAGCGTCGGCGAAAACAGGCAGATGCCAGCGATAAACCGCATCGGCATTCACATCGACTTCCGATTCGATCTGATGACCCAGCTTGAAATTGCGCGGGCTGTTGGGTCCAAGCGATGCGTTGATCGAATTGTTCAGGAAGAACTGGGAATCGTTGAAGCCGTAGTTGGCCGAAAGATCCCAGGTGAAGTCGTCCGAGCCTTTGTGACGCACGCCGGCGGCGAGTTGCGAGTCGAGGGAATTGACGCCTTCGTCAGGCGCGAAGCCGGCAGGGTAGATGGTCTTGAGATTGAAGCCCGGAAAAATGGCGACAGGTTTGAACACGCTGGTGTTGGTATCGGGATTGCGCCAGTTGATGTCGTTGTGCTGGCGGCCTGCGGAAAGCGTGGCGAAGCCATAGGCTTCGACATAATCGTTGAACGGCTCGGAAACGTCCAAAGCCGCCTTGATCGTCTGCACGTCGGGATTGCCCCAGCGCTGCACGGGATTGGGCACGCTGATGGTTGGATGAGCCGCCTGGAATGCAACCGCATCGTCGCGCTGGTGGGTGCGCGACGTCTCGTTCGCCTTCATAACTTCGACCGACAGCACCGCATGGCCGTCATTGGGAAGTTCGAAGCCGCCACGGGCGCCCAGCTGCGCTGCGAAACCGTCGCCGTGGTAATATTGCGATGTCTGGCCATAGGCCTGAAAAGCAGCGTCCTGGCTCAGAATGATGTTGACCACACCCGCGATGGCGTCCGAGCCATATTGTGCCGACGCGCCGTCGCGCAGAATTTCGAGGCGGCCGGTGGCCAGCGACGAAATCTGGGCCAGGTCGGTTGCCTGCGAACCGTTGCTGCCCAGAAAGGCCGAACGGTGGAACCGCTTGCCGTTGACCATGACCAGCGTCATGTCCGGCGAAAGATTGTTCAAGGTTGCCGGACGGATGAACTGCAATCCATCGGAGGACGGCAAGCGCCTGACATCGAAGGAGGGGACGAGCGTGGCCAGCGCCTGGTCGATGCTGCCCGAGGATGTGGAGCGCACCATATCAGCGGACAATACATCGACGGGAGCAAGCGCCGTGAACGGGGTTTGCGTCGTCTCGCGTGTGCCGGTGGAGATGACGATTTCGGGCTCGGCCGAGGCTATGGTCTGCGCCTTGGCCGCCCCGGCCAGGGCAAGCGTGAAGAGCGAGACGGTGAGAAGCGCGCGGCTGCGCAAAGCGACGATGGTCATAAGATCCCCTTGGTTCGAAGCGAAGGGGATGCCCGGCGTGCGCGACAGGCGTTTGAAAAAGCTATGACAGTTTTGATTGACCGGATGATTATCCCGTCGCGCGTTTGCGTCTTATCGCCACGCCTCGGCGTCGTGCGTGAGTGTCAAGCATCTGCGGCTCAATACTTCTCCGGCACATAAAGATCCGGCGCGATTGGCTGGCGGCGGTAATCCTGGCTGCGGACCCGGTCGGGCAGATGCGGCGCGTCATGATGCACATCGCCATAGGAGATGTGTGACAGCAGATGTGAAATGCAGTTGAGACGGGCTTTGCGCTTGTCGTCCGCTTCCACGATCCACCAAGGCGCTTCGGCAATATGCGTGCGCAGGAGCATGGCTTCCTTGGCCCTGGTGTAATCCTCCCAGCGGCGGCGTGATTCCACATCCATGGGGCTGAGCTTCCACTGTTTCAGAGGATCATTGATCCGCATGTTGAAACGATGTTCCTGCTCTTCGTCGGTGATTGAAAACCAGTATTTCAGGATGATCGTTCCCGACCGCACCAGCATCCGCTCGAATTCCGGCACCGCATGGAAGAACTCTTCACATTCCTCTTCCGTGCAGAAGCCCATCACGCGTTCGACGCCGGCCCGGTTATACCAGCTGCGGTCGAACAGAATGATCTCGCCCGCCGCCGGCAGGTGGGTGACATAGCGCTGGAAATACCATTGCGATTTCTCGCGGTTGTTGGGCGCTGGCAGAGCGACGATCTTGCACACCCGCGGATTGAGGCGCTGAACGATGCGCTTGATGACGCCGCCCTTGCCCGCGGAATCGCGGCCCTCAAAAACAACCACCACTTTCAGCTTTTGTTGCTGCACCCAATCCTGAAGCTTGACCAGTTCATGCTGTAGACGGAAAAGTTCGCGATAATAAAGATCGCGATCGACCGTGGAGCGGTGGCCTTTGATGGCCTCCTCCGATGGAAATCCTCCTATGCGCTCCTCGTCCATTTCCAGTTCGAGCTCTTCTTCCAGATGCTCGGACATCTCGGCTTGGGCAAGTTCGGGTGTTGTCATCGGTGGCCCCAGATTTCGGGGGCAGCATCGGCGTCTTGCATGGCGTGGATGTGACACAACCCGTCCGGCCGGGATGCCGGATCGTTTTGGAAATTCGCTGCAAAAAAGGCCCGGAATGACCCGGGCCTTTTGTCTTCAGTAGAAGACGCCGTAGATCACGTCTTCGACCCGCCTGGTGCGCTGATTGACCAGCAGCAGATCCGAGCCGTAGCGCACCCAACGGCGGCCCGGCGGCGGCCGGTCGATTCCCAGCCCGCGCCAATCGTCATAATAATAGGTCGTGCCCAGGAAGATGTTGGGCAGGAGCGCCCCGATCGCCCAACGGCGATACGCATAGCCGGGCGGATAGCGGAACATCGGCCCACGAAACTGAGAGAAGGAACGGCCGCGCCAGGAGAATTGCGGTGGGCGCTGCGGCGGCCGCGTGCCGAAACCGGGACCCGGCGGTGGCCGCATTCCCGGGCCAGGCCGATTGGGACCGCCATTGTCACCGGGCCGGCCGGGACGATCCCCCGGACCACCGGGCCGGTTGGGCCCGCCATTATCACCGGGGCGATTGGAACCATTATTGTCGCCGGGCCGGCCGGGACGATTGTCCGATGGCCGTCCGTTCGGATTGGGTTGCGCCAGCGACACGGCTGGCAGCAGCAGCGAAAGACCTGCCACCAAGACGAGAAGACGATGCTTCATTCCATCCTCCAAATTCTACGTCCCGATTCCGGTCAAGACAGTCGGCGCCTGCCGGGATATTCTTCCCGCCCGAACAGACGGTCAACCGCCGGGGATGCATGCGAAACCGTTTGATACAAATTTTCGGGGCTGCCGGCGCAATTGCGGGATGGGCAGCGTTGCTGCTCCAACTGGCTCTGACCTTGACCTTGATGCGCGCGCATGACGGCACGGTACTGGACGGGCTGTGGCGCTATTTCGGTTATTTCACCGTTATATCCAACATCTTCGCGGCCTTCATTCTGACATGTGCCGCTTTGCGACAGAATTGGCGGCGCGGAGAATTTGCCGCCGTCACTGCGATGATTCTGGTCGGCGTCGTCTATTCGCTGCTGCTGCGCGAAACCTGGGATCCGCAGGGTTGGCAGAAAGTCGCCGACGTCGCGCTGCACGACGCCATGCCCGTTATCGTGACGATATTCTGGTTGTTGCGGCCGCATGGCGGCTTGCGCGGCGGCGACATCGCCGCGACTGCCGTATTGCCGTTGGGTTATTGCGCCTATGCGATGACGCGCGGCGCGTTCGACAATTGGTATCCCTATCCCTTTCTGGACGTGTCGACACTCGGCGGCGGCGCCGCGGCGCTCAATTGCGCGGGACTGGGGCTGGCATTTCTGGCGATGGCGTTTGTCTTGTCGCGGCTTGATCGCGCCCTGCCCTGATCGTCACGCCCGCTCGATCTACAGATCTCGTCACGGTCGCGTTCCAGCCCATTTCTAAATCCGGTCAACACGAATAGGTGCAGCCATAATTCTGGCAGTGCCCGACACCCTGATGGAGCTACCTTGCGTTGGCGAGATATCGGCATGGATAATCGAGCGCATGCCCATGTCTTCACCTTGCACGATGTGAATCCTGCCGCCATGCGGCCACCGAATATCGCGGAGGTACCCGGAAAAAGCAGCCGCGGCGGCGCCGGTCGCTGGGTCTTCCAGGACACCCCCGGACGCAAACGCATTTCTGGCGTCGAAACTCTGCTGATCCTTGACGTGAATAAGCGCGATCGTCACCAGTCCCGCGCTTTTCATCAGCAGCCGGCCTTTTTCCAGATCGTACTGCATGGCGGCCAGTTTTTTCCGGTCCCGGAGAGTCAGAACAAGGTGGTCCGCGCCGGCGTGAATTTCGGCCGGAGGAATATCGTCATCCAAATCGCCGGGTGCATACCCAAACAGATCGAGCGCCGCGTTTGTCAGCGAATGGCTTGCGGGCTTGCTGCGGGTCGGTGGGGACTGCAGCGCCGCCACGACAACGTCATCCTTCTTCCGCCCTTCAACGGAAATCTTGGCGTTGTTCAGTTCGAGTTTGAAAATTCCATCACCGCCTTGCAGCGCAAGCGCCGCCCCCAAAGCAATCGTCGCATGTCCGCAAAATGGCACTTCGGATTGGGGGGAAAAATATCTGACGCGCCAGCTATCGCCCGCTGGGGCCGCAAAAGCCGTTTCGGAGAAACCGACCTCCGCCGCGATCCGCCGCATGGTTTCTTCAGGTGGCAGGACGTCACCAATCGATACGCCCGCGGGATTTCCGCCGGCAGATCCATCGCAAAACGCTGCGATCCGCAAAAGTGCCAAGGCGATTTTCTCCTATCCGGATTTGTGCATGGACGATTGAACGGAAATCATTCTGATGGCGCGGCCGCCGGTTTTACATATGGAATACCAGGGAATATCGTATTCTTCTTGTCGAATATGAGGCTATTG
>JBEPVO010000140.1:0-6862 GCA_041690975.1 Alphaproteobacteria bacterium | reverse complement strand
CACACCGATCGCTTCGGAGCGCATAAGACAGTATCAACAGTTGGGTGTGTTGCCGCATTACCTAAAGGCGCTACATGCCACAGCTGAACATTTCGACGAAATGTACGATTTCTCAATTCCTTCGCAATTCACAACCGATCCAAAATTGACCTACGATGGATCTCATTATCAACCGGCGGTGTATGACAAAATCGCCAAGGCTCTACAGAGCCACGAACCATCGTTCGGGATCAGAATATCTGGCACTTCCATGGCAGACACGGAAGCAAAGTATCTAAGCCGACTTGTACTCTACCGTCTCGGCATCTAGCGGGCAGAAAAATTAGCATCGGCATCTAAGCAAAAGCATCCACCCAGCGGCGGATGCGCCGCCTGTTGGAAAAGAAGGCAAACAGATTGCCGCAGAGAATCGCGACCTCAGGCGTGAAGTAATAATCGCCGACATGCGTGAAGGGAGAAAATAGCAGTCCGACCAACGCCCCGTAAAAGATCTGACGCCAACGACCCAGCGGCGCAGTCCGCGGCTCGGTCAACATTACCAGACCAAAGAAGAAAAACATGGAATGAACACCCATCATCGAGATTGCGTGTGCCACACCTGCAAAGCTGTAGTGATCACCGTGTGCGATGGAGATGCCCAAAACCACCAGCGCATAGGCCGCCAGCATCTCGTAATAGCGCAGCCGGGTGAGTATCAGCGCACCGCCCAATGCGAGCAGCGGTAGCAGCACCGCATTGTCGCCCACCCACCAGCTCACGGTGCGATGGAAGCCAACGCCCATCAGGGCGGCGCCGAAAGCGACGGGGTTGAAAAGATGGCGCTTGCTGATAGCGACCATGTATTTCGAGGCCATCGCCCAAGCCGATGCCAAAATCAGAAAGCCTGTTGCGGCAAGGTCGTCGGGTGCCGAAGGCGTTATGATCAGGACGATAATAAGAGCACTGATACAGACTGACTCCCAATTGCTCTGTGCTTCAAAAATCCGCGCGAAGGCCCAATTGACGCCCAAGCATGCCAACAGCGCCACCACAGCGGAGAAAGCCAGATTCATCCATAGCTGGTGCACGATACCCAGGACGGACAGGGTCAAAGCCGCCAGTACGATTGCTGTCAGATAATAAAGCGTCAGCCGGTACGTCAGAACGCGACGAAACAACGTCATCCGCGAGTCGCTTTTATGATCGCGTCGGCGACGGCGTCTTGGAACGTGTAGCTGGTATCGGTGGCGGAGGAGACAACGTCGACCTGGGACTTCTGGCTCTTGATCACTTCGCTTCCCAAGATCGGGATCGCCATTTGGCTCAGATAGAGCGACTGGGAGCGATGATCGGGAAATTGAAGCGCCTGCACCCCAGTTATCAGTCCGCCATGGATAGATATCTTAACTCTGAGTTCGCCCCACATGAGCTCGTGCTTGCTGCTGATATAATCGCCATCTTCCAGATGCGCACCGGTAGGGACTGGGGCAATGGCACCAGGTTCAGGGATGCCGGTGACCAAAGCTAAAGCCGGTGAAACACCATCCGTCGGCAGATTCATTTGCAGCGCCTGCTGCGCGGTCAAGGAAGGCGGCGAAGAAGATTCATTAGCTTGCTGAGGCTGCGGCGCCGCAGGCGCAGCGGAGGGTGGAACTATTTGCGGCGCGGCTTTGGCGATGGTGAAGGATTTTTGCGGCGGCGGAGCGGCGCCAGCCTGACTTGGAGTGTTGATCGCGCCGGATGCGGCATTCGCATCGGATATCACCGGTCGTGCTACGGGCGCACGCGGCGTCACCACCGAGCTATGTGGGACAGGTACAAGTCTGTTGGGCATGGGCGGCACCATTGCCGAAGCCAATCTGCCCGCATTGTGTTGTTGCCACCAGCCATAGGCCAGCGATACCGCCACAAGCGCCGAGGACAAGAGCAGTTTGCCGGTGAGGTTTGCTCGCCTTTTGTTTGGACTCAACATGGCAAATATTTCTTCAGCCCGTTGGTCATGCGAGCGGTACCGGAACTGTCAATCTCATAACCTTCAAGGCCCGGCACACGTTCGATGAAATAGATGCCCCCGCGCCCCATGGCGAAAGCGGCGGTCGCATAACGGTCGGCCTCAAGCACATCTGGCCCGATGACCGTTAGGCTGACGATGTTGTCCGATCCGTACCGGCCGGTATGGGGGTTATAGATATGGTCGCCCCGGATGTAATTGCCGGAGGTGGCGACGCCATAGCCCTTGGGCTGGAGCACTTTGACAATCTCATCCTGTAAAAAGGGATTGCGGATGCCGACCGTCCACTCTGCCCCTTCGTCATTGACGCCATGGCACTGGATGTCGCCGCCGGCTGCAACGCAGAAATTGGAAAAGCCCATATCCGCGATCTGCCGGACCGCATTCCTGATCGCCCAGCCCTTGACCATGCCACAGGGATCGATGGCCCCATCTGGGCGGCTGATGTCGAAATAACCGCCGGTTTCCTGTTTGGTTTTCTCGCACAGCGCGATGACCTCTCGCATGCGAGATGAGATATCCTTTTCGGTGATCTCACCGCGATTGAACCGAGAAACCTCGCTATCATCCTTGAAGGGGCTGAACTGCGCATCGATAGCGGAAAATTCCGCGAACACGGTTTCCAAGTGGTGCTGGCGGACACCCTCGTCCAACACGGTCAGGCCGATGGGCATGCCCATAATGGTGCGCGTCTCACGCATTGACCGAACGCTTCCTGGGCCGCCCTCGGCCAAATACTTTCTGCTGCTTCAATTGGCGTGGGTGAGAACGGCCTCAGTCTATTTGGCACCGCTTTTCGCCGCAGACTGCTTCACCGCGATGCCCATCACTTCGAAATGCGCCCCGCCCAACAAGCTGCCTGCGCCAATGAAGGCGCGGGCAGGCAGAGGCCGCTTGAAATAGGTGCGGTACGCGGTGTTGAAGTCGCCATAGTCCTTCAGATCCGAAGCGAATATTTGCACCCACACCAAGTCGTCCATCGTGTAACCAGCCGCTTCCAGCGTTTTCTTGACGTTGTTCAGCACGACCTTCGCCCCCGTAGCGGCGTCTACCGGCAGCTTGCCCGTATCCGGATCCGTCCCATCCGTCGTGCCCGACACATAGAGGGTATCGCCCGCCTGTACCGCGGCGGAGAACGCCGGTGAGACGCCCCCCGGTGTATTGCTTCCGGCCGGGAAGTGCTTGACTGGAGCGGAGATCGCGAGCGCTGGCAGCGCGCAAAGAGCGACAGCGGCGGCAATGATGGATTTGGCGAGGACGGGTTTCATGTGGTTCTCCGAGAAGGGTGGAGGGTACGGGTGGCGGCGGCCGGGTTGCGAAATCAGATCAAGAGATCATTACTCGACGTGCATCTGGTTGCCAAGCATCCGACAAAATGCGGCAAGGACAAATTCCTTCAAGGTGTCCAAACAAAAAGCGCCCCCGGTGACAGGGGCGCTTGATGTCAAGATTCAATAAGGGTCAGACCAGAGACTAGGTCAGAATCTTGCTCGACGCGGCCATAAACGCTTCCATCTCGGACTTGCTGCCGATGGAGATGCGGCCCACGGTCGGCCAGACCGGCCAGCGCGGGGCAGCGATCTGCACGCCGCGCGCCTTGTAGATTTCGCCCATTTCCTTGGCCGACTTGGTCTTCCAGTCCACCATCACCATGTTGCCGTGGCTGGGGCCGATCACTTTCAAGCCACGCTTGGTCAGGTAATCGACCGTCATCGCGCGGTTGGCGATCAGTTCCTTGCGGCGGGCATCGATCAACGCCGTGGCCGTCAGGCTGGCATTGGCGCAGGCGGCGGTGGCCATGGAAGGCCGGTCGCCTTCGAACAGCGCCACGCGCTTGAGCACATCGGGCTGGGCCATAAGGTAACCGCACCGCGCACCCGCCATGCCGAAGATCTTGGAGAAGGTGCGCGCGATGATCACTTCCTTGCCCGCCCGCACCAGATGATTGGCGGTGTTGTTCGGGTATTCCGTCGTCCAGTGGATATAGGCTTCGTCGATCAGCACGATCGCGCCGGCGGGCTTGTTGTCGACCAGCCATTCGATCTCGGACATCGGCGTCATGGTGCCGGTGGGATTGTTGGGGTTCACCACATAATAGAAGCCCGCATTGGGATTGGCCGCCAGCATCGCCTTGACGTCATGGCGATAGTCGGAGGTCAGCGGCACTAGGGCGACCGGCGCTTTGATGAACTGTGCCGCGCGGACGACGTTGTTGTAAGACGGATCGGCCATCACCATGCCCTTGGTGGGCGAGCTATAGGCGACGATGGCGCGCGACAGGATTCCGCCCGAGCCGGGATAGACCGAGATGTGATCCGCCGGCATGTTCTCGATGGTCGAGATGGTCTTGGTCAGGGTCTCGATTTCGTTGTTGGGCGAATAGCGATTGGAATTGGCCAGCGCCGCCATGCCCGCCTTCAGGCCCGGCTCCATCGGCCCGGCCCAGCATTCGTTGAGCCCGATGCGGACCATACCCTTGGCGGCGTCATCCTCGGCCGCGAAGGCGGTTTCGGCGTTCATGCTCAGTGCGGCCGCGCCGCCCGCGAACATCATGGCGGTGCGCATCATCTGGCGGCGCGAAAATCCGCGCGACAGCAGATCGTCCTTCATTTCTTCACGAATCAAATGAGTCATTCGGCGTTCCTCCCCAGGAAGATTGATTGGTTCAACGCAACGGGACCGGCGCCGTGATGGCCGAAAGCGTGGCACGCATCGAGGCAGGCCTTACAAGGACGGAAGGCTATGCCTCCTCCTTGAGGGTTTCAAGGATACGAAGCCGACTCTATTATCGCGCTGCCTCCACCTCAAGGCCACGGGAGGGGTGTCCGCCAGTCCAAAGAACCCGCAAAAAGGCCCATTACTTCCTAAATGTATCGATGTATGGCCGAATCGGGTTTTGCATCCGACCGCACCATCGGCCAATTTCTCACTGCACATTTCGCCTCAACGGAGGACAGCATGTCCCGGATTTTCTACGTTCTGGTAGTAGCCTCGCTGCTGTTCGCCCCTGCCGCATCCGCCGCCGACATCACCGGGCGCAAGATGGTGCTGCCCGCCCAGGAGCGCGACGTCGATGTCACCTTCTTTCGTGCCCCGGGCGATGCCCCGCGCCCCGCCGTGCTGCTGCTGCACGGCGCGAATGGCTTCGATTCCCAGATCGCCAATTATAATCGCTATGCGTCGGAGCTGGCGGACAATGGCATGGACGCCTATCTGGTCTATTATTACAGCAATGCCGACGAAGATCGCATCACCCGCGATCCGGATCTATTTTCAAAACGCTATGTGGCATGGACGAAGCTGGTCGGCGATCTCGCCGCCGACCTGAAAAAACAAACCACCGCCAACGGCAAGATCGGGCTGGTGGGCTTTTCCAATGGCGGCATTCTGTCGACCGGCATCAGTGCGCGCGATCCTAATATTTCTGCTGCCGTGATCTATTACGGCACCCCGCCCTTCCCGATGGAGAGTCCCGTGACGCGATTTCCGCCATTGCTCATCCTGCATGGCGATGCCGATGTGATCATTCCCGTGGAACAGGGCCGCAGGCTCGCCGACATGGCCAAGAAACTGGGCGGCACGCCCGAACTGGTGATCTATCCCGGCGAACGACACGGGTTCGGTTCGCGTCTGCAGACCGACAATGGCGCCGATGCCTTGAAGCGCACCGTCACGTTCCTGCGACGCGAGCTGAACGCGCATTGAAAAACCACTCTGTTTTAAGCAATGGACATCCGCTTTAAAATAAACGTTTTAAAACAATCGTTTGCTAAGATTCGCCATGAACGGTGGATGAACGGCGACCCCAGATTGGGTACAGTCTTGATGGTTCATTCTCATGCCCAAGGATGCATTCGCATTCTGATGAGAAGGAATGAAAGTCATGAAACGCCTCCTGAGTGCAACGCTGGCTTTGTCGCTTCTGGGCGCCACCGCAGCCTCGGCTGCGCCTTATGGTTATGGCGGCCAGGGCTATTCGGACGGTTACAGCAACTCCTATCGCGGCGACGCCTATCGTGATCGCGGCACCGACAATGGCCCGGCGATTGCCGCCGGTGTCGGCCTTCTGGCCCTGGTCGCGATCATGGCGTCCCAGAATCATCGCCATGACGGTTATCGCAATGACTGGCGTGACGATCGGCGCGGTGACTGGAATGACCGCGGCGACCGTTGGGGTCATGGTTATGACCGCGGCTTTGATCGCGGTCGCTTCGGGCGCTAATCGTTCCCGATAACGTGCAAACGGCTCCGGTGAATTTAACCGGAGCCGCTTTGCGTAGATCAGAGCCCCGGCTTCTGGCCGCTCTTCACGGCGGGACGCCGGATACCGTTCACCGGCGGGTTGGGATAAACGATGCCCAGTTGGTCGAGATAGGTGCCGTATTTTGTGGAGTCGAAATAATAAGGTTCCATCTGCGGCCGCAGCTTGGACATCAGATCGTCGTTGAGATGGATAGCAGGCACATCGGCGGCCGTCAGCATCGGATCGTAATGATCGAATTTCTGCTGATCGGTGTCGAAATACTGCTTGGCCTGGATCATCAGATCCGGTGACGTCATCATGTCCAGCACGGTCAGCGCCACGGCCTTGGCGCCCGCCACCGCGCCCTTGTGTGCGATGGGCGTCGCCATCGCCATCGCCGAGGTGACGTTGTGGCCGATCATGTTGGGAATGTTGGACGGATAGCGGATGGTGATGGTGGGCACCGTCCACATGATATCGCCGATATCGTCAGAGCCGCCGCCCGTGGGCATGCGGTCTTCATCCTCTGCCGCCGGCCATTTTTTCAGCGTCCCTACCTTGTCCCGCAGCGGCTGAACCTTGCGACTCTGCGTTTCCTGAACCAGCTTGGTGAACGCCTGATCGTCCGC
>JBEPVO010000139.1:0-6862 GCA_041690975.1 Alphaproteobacteria bacterium | reverse complement strand
CCGCACAGGGAGCGGCCGGGCCTTGACGGGCCGCGCGCCCAGCCCCTACGCAACAAGCACGGCAAATGTGGCCCCGTGGCGGAACTGGTAGACGCACCGGACTTAAAATCCGTTGTTCCGAAAGGGACGTGTCTGTTCGACTCAGACCGGGGCCACCATTCCTTTTGATATTGTCCGCGCTCGCTTCGCTCGCTCGGATTGGCCGGGGCCGCTCCTATCAAAAGGTCTTGCGCAGTTGCAGGAAGATGCGCGCCTGGCCATGGTTATGCTCCAACTGAATTGATGTCAGCGGGGAGATGTCGCGCGGTCCGGCATAATTGAACTGCGTCAGGTCATATTGATACGGCACAATGTTCTGCAGCTTGATCTGCAGGTCGAGGTCCGGTTTGGGTTTGTAGTCCCAGTCGAGTTCGACATAGAGCGGCCGCAACTGGAGATAATTCACCTGAGCGATGCGGAAATTCGGCCGCTTGAACGCCGTCTGCGTTGTCAGTTCGATGCTGGAATGCCAGGCCGGAATGTCCTGCAGGAAATTGAACACCAGCTTGCGATCCTGCACGCCGGAGATCTGGCGAATCTGGCCGGTTACCGGATCGGGAACCGCCGCATCCTTCCAGACCAATGACGGCTTGAACGTGCCGCCTTCCCAGCCCATCCGGTCGAGCGGCATGGACAGCTCCAAATTATAGATGTTGTTGGTCGCTTTCGGGATGTTGCCCGGTCCGTCCAGCCCGCCGCCGATGGGAATGAAATCGACCAGGTCGGTGATGTTCTCGCGCGTGTAGCTGAGCACCAGCGCACCCTTGTCCCAGAAATGATACTCGAAATCGCCTTCGAACTGCCAGCGCTGGTCTGGCTTGAGCCCCAGATTGCCCGCGCTGATGCCGTTCGAGGAGAAATTGCTGGACGCGATGAAATTATCGAAATTGAGCTGACCCACCACGCGCTCGACGCGGGCACGCAACTGCATGTTCGTGATCGGTGCCCAGCTCAACAGCACACGCGGCTTGATGAAGGAAAACTCGCGCGCCGGAACGCCCTGGGCCGAAATGGTGGAAAATTCGAAGCGCGTTCCGGCTTCCAACGACCAGTCCGGCGCGAACCGCCAGCTGGCCTGGATGTTGGCTTCGCCGCGCTTTTCATTGACCTTGGGATCGCCGGCCGGCAGCGCGACGCGCGCGCCGCTGGAGATGAAGCTGGAATGGCCGTCCAGCAGGTTGTAGTCGCCTTCAAGTCCGCCTTCGAGCGTGAGCGTCTGTGAAGGGATATAACGCAGCGTGCTGCGCAGAATGGACTCGCTGGTGTCGCTGACCGAAGTGAATGTCTGGTTCACGCCGCTGGAAATGGAGGCGTTGAAATATGCGTTCCGCTCCAGCCGCTGCAGCCCCACCAAAGTCAATTCCACCGGCCCGAAACTGCGGTCCCAGTTGGCGCCTATCTCGGCGCTGCGGGTTTTGTGGCTGTAGGGGAAGCGGGCGGCACTGGGCGCATCATAGAAAACTGCGCTGTTGAAGGTGGTCTGTTGCAATGTGAGATTGGCAGTGAAGGCGCCTTGCAAGACGGGCCGTGACAGAGAGGCGTTGAGGCCATAGCCCGCTTTTTCAGCACCCCGGTGATGGGACGCGTCGATGATTGTCGGCTGGCCCGGTAAACTCAGAGTGCGTGTGCCATTGCCCGCGGAATCGTCGTCAATCGTATTGATGCGCGACAGCATCACGTCATAGCTGTTTTCGCCCACCCGGCTGGTGAATTCGAGGCTCGCGCCCGGGCCCAGATGGCCATCGCCATAAATCGTATTCGTCAAGGTGGCGATGAAATGACTTTCGTCGGCGCGCTTCAAAATGACATTTGCAACCACCGTCTGGCCCTGCATATCAATGCCGGGCGCGCTGCCACGGATGACTTCGATGCGTTCGACGCGCGCGCGGGGAATGCGGTCCAGGACGGAGCTGAGCGTGTCGGTTTTCGAACTTGGGCGCACATTGTCGACCAGGACATTGCCGCTGGCAGCGCCGAAGCCGCGCTTCGACGAATCCGTGTCGATGAAGACAAATCCCGGCACGCGAGTCACCATTTCGCGCGCGGTGTTGAGTTCGATCCCGTCGAAATAGCTGGCGGGATAAACCAGGATCGCACCCTGATCCGCCGCCCGCGCGTCTGGACTTGCCAGCCCAAAGAGGGCGGCGGTCAAAATGGCTGCTAGCAAGTATCTGAAAATAAATGACATTTCTATTCCCCTTGCCGTCTTGTCTAATGGCTAGTACAAGGTAGCTTGTACAACAAGATACCTTGCTTGACCTAAGACCGCAACAGAAAACCGAAAATTTTCAAACGCAAAATTTCTAGATGTCGAAAATCGTGTTCAGAGAACCGCTTCGATGAGGCGCGGACCTTTGTGTTTCATCGCATCTTCGAATGCGCGGGCGAATTCGGCACAATCATGTGCGCGTTCCGCTTCCACACCCATGCCACGTGCCAGCGCAACCCAGTCCAGAGCGGGATTGCCGATATCGAGCATCGACAGTGCCTTGGGTCCGGCATTGCCCGCACCCACCCGCGTCAACTCGATGTTCAAGATCGCATAGCTGCGGTTGGCGCAGATCACAGTGACGACATCCAGCTTTTCGCGCGCCTGCGTCCATAGCGACTGCAACGTATACATCGCGCCGCCATCGCCGGAGATCGTGACGACTTTTCTGTGCGGAGCCGCGATCGCGGCTCCTGTCGCCAACGGCAATGCCTGGCCGATGGCGCCGCCCATCAGATACAGCATGTCATGCGGCGCGCTGCCGGGCAGGAATTTGGTGAGCCCTCTGCCGGTGGTGGCCGCTTCTTCTGAAATGATCGCGCCTTCCGGCAACAGTCGCGCCACGATCTGGCCCAAGGTCATGGCGTTCAATTCACCTTGCGGCAGCGGCGAACGGTCCAATTGCGCAACAACGCCTTCCTTCGGCGCGTCGATAGCGTCCACCACAGCTTGCAAACCCGCAACGCCATCCTCATGCGGATGCGACAATGTGATGATCTCACAGCCTTCCGGCGTCACCCAGCTGGGCTTGTCGGGATAGGCAAAGAACGTCACGGGCGGCGACGCGCCCACCAGGATCAGTTGTTCGAGCCCTTGCAGGCTTTCGACAATGTCTTCCGCGAAATAGGGAATGCGCTCGATTGGCGAGAGGCCGGCGCCGCGCACGATGCGAGGCGTAAAGAAATCCTGCGCCACCCGCGCGCCGCTTTTGGCGGCAATGCGCCCCGCCAGCTGCACGCCGTCGCGCAGCAGAACCGGGCCCCGCATCAGGAGCATGGTGCGCTTGCCGTTGCGCAAGGCGCGCGCCACCCGATCCACCGCCGCATCGGGCACTGGCACGGGCCCAACAACAGGCAATGGTGCACACGAATCTTCTGCCGCGTCCCAGGCGGAATCGGCGGGAAGGATCAAGGTTGCGATCTGTCCGGGTGCAGCGCGTGCTGCCGCGACGGCATGGGCCGCATCGGATGCGGCAACCTTGGCGCTGGCGGCGGAGCGAAGCCAATGCGACACCGGACGGCAGATGCCCTGAATGTCGGACATCAGGGGCGCGTCATAGCGATTATGCCAGCTGGCGTGATCGCCCACGATGTTGACGACCGGCGTGGCGGCGCGCCGGGCATTGTGAAGATTGGCGATGCCGTTGGCGAAACCGGGCCCCAGATGCAGCAAGGTGGATGCGGGCTTTCCCGCCATGCGGCCATAACCGTCCGCTGCCCCCGTCACCACACCTTCGAACAGGCACAACACCGGCCGGATCGGGCTCTTGTCCAGCGCCGCCACAAAATGCATTTCCGAGGTGCCGGGATTGGCGAAGCAGATATCGATCCCGCCGCCGGCCAATGTCTGCACCACGCTGTCGGCGCCGTTCATCTGGTTCCCCTTTTTTGCCGATCCTGTCCGCGTGGGGAGAAAAAAGCCAGAAGCCAAACGATCAAAAACCATACGACCAAAAAGAAAGGCCGCGCCTTTTCACGGGCACGGCCTTTCGCATTGTCGTCGCGAGAGATGCGCGCGTTAAGCGCGGACCCCGCCGGAAGCGAGAATCCAGTTCGCGGCACCCTGTACGGAATGACAATGAGACACTGGATCACCTCCTTTTCTTGATGGTTGCCCGCGCAATATAGGCATGGCCGGGTCGCTTGATAAGCCCTGTGCGGGCGTGAAACACTCAGCGGGCGGGGAGATTGGATTTGGAGCAGGTTTCAACCAGCTGCGTGATCGCGGGCGGCGGTCCCGCCGGCATGATGCTGGGCTTTCTTCTGGCCCGCGCCGGCGTGGACGTGACGGTGTTGGAAAAACACCAAGATTTCTTGCGCGATTTTCGCGGCGACACGGTGCATCCCTCCACCCTACAGGTCATGCATGAGCTGGGGCTGTTGGAAAAATTCCTCAAGCTGCCGCACAGCCGCATCACCAAAGGCAATCTGGAGATTGGGGACCGGCATTTCATTGTCGGCGATTTCACGCGCCTGCCCACCATCTGCAAATTCATCGCCTTGATGCCGCAATGGGATTTCCTGGATTTCCTCGCCGGCGAGGCCAAAACATTTCCGAATTTTCATCTGCGAATGCAAACCCGGGCCGACGATCTGCTGATCGAGAATGGAACCGTCACCGGTGTGGCCGCGACGGGACCGGATGGGCCGCTCGCCATCAAGGCCGGGCTCACCATCGCCGCGGACGGGCGCGCATCCACCCTGCGCGATAAGTCGGGCCTGACAGTCGAGGATCTGGGCGCCCCCTTCGATGTGCTGTGGCTGCGGCTGCCCGTGCTGCCGGGCGATCCAGCCGATCTGATCGGCAAGGTGAAGGGCGGTCAGCTTTTCGTGATGATCTATCGCACCGACTATTGGCAATGCGCCTATCTCATTCCCAAAGGCGGCTTTGAGCCCATTAAGGCCGACGGCCTGGTCAAATTCCGCGACCGCCTGAAACAGATCGCGGGCTTCGCCGCCGGGCGGATCGACGACGCGATCACCGATTTCGATCAGGTCAAGCTGCTCACCGTGACGGTGGATCGCCTCAAGACCTGGGCGCGGCCCGGCCTGGTCTGCATCGGCGATGCGGCGCATGCCATGTCGCCCATCGGCGGCGTCGGCATCAATCTGGCGATCCAAGATGCGGTGGCGACCGCGAATCTGCTGGGCCCTGCTTTGCAAAAAGGCGTGCCCGATCTGGCGGTGCTCAATACTGTGCAGGCGCGCCGCGAATTTCCCACCAAAGTGATCCAGGCCTTTCAGGTTGCGGCTCAGAACCGGATCCTGGCGCCCACCCTTGCTTCCATGCAGACACCCGAGCCGCCCCTGTTCGTGAAGATCCTGAATGGCTGGCCCTGGCTGCAGCAATTTCCTGCCCGCTTCATCGGCATGGGCGTGCGGCCCGAACATGTGAGTCTGGCCAAGCGATGAACACCCGCGCCGCGTCACCCAATACATTGCTGGAAGGCTCCATCCTCAAATCGCTTCTGACCTTGGCGATCCCCATCGTCCTGGCCAATGTTTTACAGTCGGCCTACCAGATCATCGACGCTTTTTGGGTGGGACGGCTGGGCGGCGCGGCGGTGGCCGCCGTCTCGATCAGCTTTCCCGTCATGTTCCTGATGATCGCTTTGGGCATGGGCCTGGCAATGGCGGGCTCGACCCTGACCGCGCAATATCGTGGCGCGGGCGACGACACGATGGTCGCCCATGTCGCGGGCCAGACCTTGAACATGGTGGCAACACTTTCCATCGTGCTGAGCGTGCTCGGTTATTTCGCGGCGCCCACCCTGCTGCACACCATGGGTGTGGGACCGGATGTCTATCCCGGCGCGCTGGGCTTCATGCGCGTGTCTTTCGTGGCGCTGCTGTTCAATTTCGTTTTCTTCGTCTTCCAGTCGATCATGCGCGGCGTCGGGCGCCCCACCTTGCCGGTCTACATCGTGCTGGTGACCGTGATCCTGAACTTCGTGCTCGATCCCTTGTTCATTTTCGGCTGGGGCCCAGTGCCCGGCTATGGCGTGATGGGCGCGGCGCTGGCGACGCTGGCGACGCAAGTGCTGGCGGCGATCGCGGGCATGATCGTGCTGCGCGCCGGAAAGCACGGCATTCACGTCAAGCCGCACGATTTCATTCCAGACGTTGCCTACATGAAGCGCGCCTTTTATCTGGGCGCGCCCGCATCGGTGGAGCAATCGGCCCGTGCGTTGGGTTTAATGGTTTTGACCTTCCTGATCACCTCGTTCGGTACCCGCACCTTGGCGGCGTATGGCGTGGGCTCCAACATCCTGCAGGTGGTGATCATTCCCGCCTTCGGACTGTCGATGGCGATCTCAGTTCTGGCGGGCCAGAATATTGGCGCCGGAAATGTTGAGCGCGCCGCGAAGATCGGGCGGCTGGGGGCGCAGCTTGCTTTCGCCATCCTCACCGGCATCGGCATTATTGTCTTTCTGTTCGCGCCTGCCTTCGCCGCGTTCTTTGTGCCCCACGATCCTGGCGTGATCGCATCGGGCGCGCATTTCCTGCGCATCATGGCGCTGGCCTGGGGTTTCATGGGCGTGCAGTTGGCGCTGACCGGCGTGCTGCGCGCCTCCGGCAACATGATGACCACCATGGTGCTGACTTTGACCACCCAATGGGTGATCCAGTTTCCCCTGGCTTACATATTGTCGAAGCACTCGTCCCTGGGCGACACCGGCATCTGGTGGGCCTTCCCGATCACCAACGTCATTGCGGCTGTGATCGTGTTGGCCGTTTATGCCCGCGGCGACTGGAAAAAAACCCGCCTGATCAGCCGCGACGACAAAGCCATCGCGAAGATCACCGAAGAGGCCGAGCGCGAAGAACCGATGCG
>JBEPVO010000138.1:0-6916 GCA_041690975.1 Alphaproteobacteria bacterium | reverse complement strand
TAGTCGCCGCACTTGGTCAGCGTGTTGAACTTGAAGCCAAGTTCATGCTGTGCGGTGGCGACTTCGTGATGATGCTTTTCCGGCTGGATGCCCATGTCGCCCATGATGGCGAGCATCTCGCCGCGCATGTCCTGCTCGGAATCGACCGGCGGTACCGGGAAGTAACCACCCTTGACGCCGGGACGGTGACCCAGATTGCCCTGCTCATATTCTGTGCCGGAGTTGTAGGCCCCTTCCTTGGAGTCAACGTAATAGAAGGCCTTGTTCATGCCGACTTCGAAACGCACATCGTCGAACACAAAGAATTCAGCTTCCGGACCGAAATAGGTGGTGTCGCCGATGCCCGAGGAATTCACATAGGTTTCAGCGGCCTTGGCGATGGAGCGCGGGCAACGGCCATAGCGTTGGCCGGTGGTGGGCTCATGGACATCGCAGACCAGGATCAGGGTGGTCTGGGCGAAGAACGGATCGATCACCGCAGTTTCCAGATCCGGCAGCAGCAGCATGTCGGACTCGTTGATCGCCTTCCAGCCAGCAATGGACGAACCGTCGAACATCGTGCCGTGATTCAGGAAATCGTCATCGACCATCGAAAGGTCGAACGTGACATGCTGCCACTTGCCGCGCGGGTCAGTAAAACGGATGTCGACGAATTTGACGTCTTTTTCCTTGATGAGCTTCAGAATGTCGCCCGCAGTGGTTTTCTTCTCGGCCATGGCTTCGGTCTTCCCTTCGATAATTGCCTAAACACACCCCAGCGCGGTGAGATCGCGCTTTTGAATTCACTTTCTTTTGTCACTCCGGCTTGCGCCGACGCTTTTTCAGTTTTTCGCTCCGGCTACGCCGACGCTCCTATTAGTTTGTCGCTCCGGCTTACGCCGACGCTCCTAGATCGCGTCCTGGCCGGTTTCACCGGTCCGGATGCGGATGACTTCCTCGACATTGAGAACGAAAATCTTGCCGTCGCCGATGCGACCTGTGCGCGCGGCTTTCTGGATGGCCTCGATCGAAGCTTCCAGACGCGAGTCCGGCACCACGATCTCGATCTTCACCTTGGGCAGAAAATCCACGACATATTCGGCGCCTCGGTACAGCTCAGTATGGCCCTTTTGGCGGCCGAAGCCTTTTGCTTCGGTGACAGTGATGCCCTGCACACCGACCTCCTGCAAAGCTTCCTTCACTTCGTCGAGCTTGAACGGTTTGATGATGGCTTCAATTTTTTTCATGCGACCCTTCGCTCGTCCCCGGGGGATCCCCGGGAGGCGTTTTTAGCGGAGTTGAGGGCTTTATGCCGGGCTTTTTTGCCGCATTTGCCTTGGGTTTCAAGGATTTGTGGGGGTTGCCCACAGGTGCGGCACTGTCCATTGCCTAATATTAGGGCAAATTGCTTGCTTTGGCGGCGGCGCGCCCAGCCATTTGTCAGCCCAAGCCGCCTCTGTAAAAGTGCCCGCCATGAGCACATCCCCCGCCTTCAACCCCGTTTTCGCCAGACAGGGAACAACGATCTTCACCGTGATGTCGGCCCTGGCGATTGAGCACAAGGCCGTCAATCTGGGGCAAGGCTTTCCGGATCTCGACGGACCGGAATCGGTCCGCGCGGTCGCCGCCAAAGTGCTGATGGATGGACCCAATCAATACCCGCCAATGCCGGGTGTGCCGGAGCTGCGCCGCGCCTTATCGGCGCACGCCAAAAGATTTTATGGGCTGGATTACGATTGGCAGGGCGAAGTCTTGGTTACCTCGGGCGGCACCGAAGCGCTGACAGCTGGCATCATGGGCCTGGCGGGACCCGGCGATGAAGTGGTGCTGATCGAGCCCGCTTATGATTCCTACCGCCCCATCGCCGAAGCGACAGGTGCGACGGTCAAGACTGTCACTCTGGCGCCGCCGGATTTCCGGCTGACTCACGCCATGCTGGCGGCGGCGATCACGCCGCGCACCAAGATCGTCATGATCAACAGCCCGCTCAATCCCATCGGGCGGGTATTCGACGCCGACGAGATGGCGGCGATCGCGCGCGCGGTGCGTGAAAGCAATGCTTATGTGATCTGCGATGAAGTCTATGAGCATCTTACCTATGACGGGCGCGCGCATATCTCGTTGGCGTCGCTGCCGGACATGCGTGAGCGTGTGGTCCGCGTCGGTTCGGCGGGAAAGATATTTTCCCTCACCGGCTGGAAGGTGGGCTGGCTGACCGGTCCGCGCGAAATGATCTCCGTGATCGCCAAAGCGCATCAGTTCCTTACTTTCACCACGCCGCCATCGCTGCAGCTGGGCGTGGCGCATGGTCTCACGCATGAGATGGATTCCGCGATCGCGCTGGCAGTGCGGCTGCAGGGCAATCGCGATCTGTTGGCGGCGGGGCTCAAGGAGATCGGTTTCGATGTCCTTCCCAGCGAAGGCACATATTTTCTCACGGCGGGCATTTCCGGCCTGACCAACGAAAAGGATCGCGCCTTCTGCGAAAGGCTGGTGCGCGAAGCGGGCGTGGCGCTGATCCCAATCAGTGAATTTTTCTCCGGTGCGTCGCGGCCTGATACTTATGTCCGCTTCGCATTCTGCAAGCAGCGCTCGGTGATCGAGGATGCGCTGACGCGGCTGAAAGCGCATTTCAAGCATGGCTGAGCTTTGGCAATGGAACGCACCGCGCCTGTCTGCCGCATTCCGCAGCGGCGAAATTTCACCTGTCGAGGTCACGGCAAGCCTGTTGGCGCGCATCGCGGCGCTCGATGCCAAGGTGAATGCTTTTTGCCTGATCGATGCACCCACGACTTTGGCGCAGGCCCGCGCATCCGAGGAACGCTGGAAGAAGAAGGCGCCTTTGTCGCCGCTCGACGGCGTGCCGGTGGCGGTCAAGGATATATTGTTGACGCGTGGTTGGCCGACCCTGCGCGGCTCCCGCTTCACCGATCCCAATCAGGCTTGGAATGATGACGCGCCTGTGGTGGCGCGGCTGCGGGAAGCCGGCGCGGTTTTGCTCGGCAAGGTCACCACTCCCGATCATGGCTGGAAAGGCGTCACGGATTCGCCGCTGACCGGCATCACCCGAAATCCCTGGAATCTGGAAAAGACGCCAGGCGGATCATCCGGCGGATCGTCCGCAGCGGTAGCGGCGCGGCTGGCGCCGCTGGCGTTGGGCACGGATGGCGGCGGATCGATCCGCATTCCCGCAGGCTTCACCGGCACATTCGGCATCAAGCCCAGCTTTGGGCGGGTGCCGGCTTGGCCGTCTTCGCCGTTTGGCACCTTGGCGCATCTGGGGCCGATGAGCCGCGATGTTGAAGGCAGCGCCATGCTGCTCGATGTGATGGCGCGCCCCGATGCGCGCGACTGGCAAGCACTGCCGCCGCCCGGATCGAGCTTCATCCCGGATCTGCACAAAGGTGTTCGCGGCAAACGCATCGCCTTCAGTCCGGCGATGGGCTTTGCTGAAAATGTCGAACCGCAGGTGGCCGAACTGGTTGCGGCGGCGGCGCGGCGCTTCGTCGAACTGGGTGCCCATGTCGAGGCGGTCGATCCGCCCGGCGGCGATCCGGTGGAAATTTTCCGCACGCTGTGGTGGGGCGGGGCAGGCTTCCTGTTCGGCCATGTGCCAATGGAGAAAAAAGCGCTGCTCGATCCGGGCCTGGCGCAGATCGCGGACGAGGGCGCGACCATTACAACGCGCCAATATATCCAAGCCAATGCGGCGCGCGGTGCCTATGCCAGCGCGATGCGTCAGTTCATGGAGATATACGATCTGCTCCTGACGCCTTCGCTGGCAGTGACGGCCTTCGATGTTGGCAAACTCACGCCTTATGCCGACGGTTCCTGGACGCGCTGGACGCCCTTCAGTTATCCGTTCAATCTGACGCAGCAGCCGGCGGCCAGCGTGCCATGCGGGCGCACGCGCGAGGGGTTGCCGGTGGGACTGCAGATCGTCGGCCGTCCTTACGATGATTGGAGCGTGCTGCAGGCGGCTTGTGCTTATGAAAGCATCGATCCGCATTTCGGCGACACGCCCGATGGTTTCGCGTGAGCGGCGAGGTCCTCAGCAATGAGGAGATGCGCCGCGCCGACACCATGGCCGTCGCGGCCGGAACCTTGCCTTTCATCTTGATGAAAAATGCCGGGCGCGCCGTGGCCGACATCATCGCGTCGCGCTTTTCGTCCTGCCGGGTTTCCGTTTTGTGCGGGCCCGGCAACAATGGCGGTGACGGCTTCGTCGTGGCGCGATTATTGTCGGCCTATGGCTTTGACGTTCATGTGGCTTGCGAGGATGAACAAAAGGGCGATGCGATCGCGGCGGCGGCGCAGTGGCATGGGCCGCGGGTCCCGTTGACGCCGGACGCGCTCGCGGGTGCCGGGCTGATCGTCGATGCCTTGTTCGGCGCGGGATTGTTGCGGCCGCCCAAAGGCACCTATCGCGCACTGATCGAAGCGTTGAATCATTCTTCCGTCCCTGTGGTCGCGATTGACATGCCCAGCGGTGTCGATGGCAATAGTGGACGCGTTCTTGGCATCGCGGTTCAAGCGAATATCACGATCACGTTTTTCCGGCTCAAGCCCGCGCATCTTTTGTTGCCGGGGCGCGATCTGTGCGGCGAGACAGTGTTGGCCGATATCGGCATTCCGGAAGCGGCCTGTGCCGGTGTTCGCCTGTTCGAGAATTCTCCCGCACTCTGGGGCGGGCAGTATCGCTGGCCCCAGGCTGACGGGCACAAATATGCGCGCGGCCACTGCGTGGTGGTTTCGGGACCGGCGCACGCCACCGGCGCGGCGCGTCTGGCGGCGCGGGGCGCTCTTCGTATCGGTGCAGGGCTGGTCAGTGTTGCCGCGGAAAAAGATGCGGTCGCGATCAACGCAGCCCATCTGACTGCGATTATGGTCAAGCCATTCAAAAGTGCCGAAGGGCTGGCGTCGCTGTTATCGGATCGGCGGCTCAATGCCGCGATCATTGGCCCAGGTCTGGGTGTCGGCGCCGACACGCGCGCGTTGGTGGAGCATGTGCTGGCCAGCGGCGCCGCCACCGTCCTGGATGCCGACGCCCTGACCTCGTTCCGGGACGATCCATCTTTGCTGTTCGGAAAAATCAACCATCCCGCCGTGATGACGCCCCATGACGGGGAGTTCGAACGCATCTTTCCGGGGCTGCTCGGCAGCGCTGTTAGCAAGGTCGAGGCGGCACGCACTGCAGCCGCGCGCGCCCATGCGGTGGTCCTTCTCAAGGGCAACGATACTGTGATTGCCGCGCCGGACGGGCGGGCGGCTATCAATACCAGCGCGCCGGCCACCCTGGCGACGGCCGGGGCGGGGGATGTGCTGGCGGGGTTCGTCGGCGGCCTGATGGCCCAGGGCATGGCGCCCTTTGAGGCGGCCTGTGCCGGAGCCTGGCTGCATGGCGACGCGGCCGCCCGCTTCGGTCCCGGCTTGATCGCGGAAGATCTGCCCGAAATACTGCCGGAAAGCCTTTCCATTCTGCGGGATAATCGATTTATCGCGAAACCGTAATGTTGAGTGATTTTGAGAGAATTCGAATTCATTTTCGTTGTTGCGCAGGGCTGTTATTTAAAAGCTGCGCCATCGTTTAAAAGGATACTTAAGGCAGGCGGGGTAGATAGGCGGCATTGAGGTCGCCATGAATTTTCCAATTCCACGCATACTATTTTGTATTGCGGCAATTCTGATCGCGGTGGACGTCGTCTGCGTCATCCGGGGCCATTTTTCGGTAGACCTTGCCGGTTATGCGCTACCGGCGATTTTTTCGTTGGCGCTTTTGGCGGGCGGCCTGTTTTATCAGGCGGAGCGTCCTGACCCGGGCCTCGCCGCGATGCTCTTCGGGACAAGCTTCCTTTGCGCCTTCTCGGCAGCCGCAAGCGTTCTCAATTATATTTTGCTGACAGTGGCAGGTCCGCGCATCGATTTCTTCCTGGCTGCGATCGATCACGGCATGGGATTTGATTGGATCCAGGTGATGACGGTGATGTCGCATCATCCCGGTCTCAATAAAGTGTTATTCGTTGCCTACGCGACAACATTGCCGCAGATCGCCATCCTTGTGATCGTGCTTTCCTTGAGTGGGCGTCACCAAGAAGTCTATCGCTTTTGCCTGGCCGTTGCTGTGGGCGCGATCGTCGCTATCGGGATATGGACAATCGTGCCTTCCCTGGGCGCGAAGTCGATTTATGCTCTTCCGGCATCGATGGAACATCGCATGGCGCTGGATGTGACAACCGATTATGGACGGGCGCTGGTGACGCTGCTCCATAGCGGCCCTGGCTATATTACCCCGAAGGATATGCGCGGACTGATAGCCTTCCCGTCCTATCATGCGGTACTTGCGCTGTTGCTGATCTGGTATGCGCGCAGTGTCGTCTGGCTGCGTTGGCCGGCATTGATTTTGAATTTTGTGGTCCTGATTTCGGCACCCGTTCAGGGCGGCCACCATCTGATCGATATATTTGGCGGCGTCGCGGTCGCAATCATTTCTGTTCTTCTGGTGCGCCGAGCAGAGGCGATGAAATTACCCTCGAATGCGGACATGGCGCGGAGTATTCCGACCTTTGCCATTCCCGGCATGTTCAAGCCAATGCTTTCGTCGGTTTCGATCCAGCCACTTCCACCGGGCGATGCGGATTAGCCGCCGGCCCGGGTGCATGCAGAAGCAGGGGCGGAAGGGCTAAGGGCGGCCGCGCCGGCCCGCCATGGCAGCTTCCGCCGCCGGCCGGGCAGGATCGCGCAAAAACCCGACCGAAATCCTGCCGGAAAGCCGGTCCGGGCTGCGGGAACGGCTGGTAACCCCCCGCAACACTTGATATAGGGGCCCGCTTCGGCGGGGCTTGCCCCAAAAACGCGGACATGGCGGAACTGGTAGACGCGCTGGATTTAGGTTCCAGTGACGAAAGTCGTGGGGGTTCAAGTCCCTCTGCCCGCACCA
>JBEPVO010000137.1:0-6926 GCA_041690975.1 Alphaproteobacteria bacterium | reverse complement strand
GCACGCCTTCATTCAAAAATATCTGGCAGCCTGACGGCGACCCGCTTCAAGCCCGTTTCAAGCCCGCTTCAAGCCCGCTTCAAGAAAGCCTGGACGCCCGCGCCAGATCCGGATCTTCGAATCGAAAACTGTGTGCGCGCCGCAGGATCGGGGCTTCGAGCCAGTGCCAGGATAGCGCCGCGACGGCTATGGAGACCCCAAAAGCCAGCAGCGACACAAGAATCTGCGCAATTGTTTCCACGTCCGGCACGCTGCCCAGGATCGCGCCATGCAAGAGGCCAGCGATCGGCTGATGCACCAGATAAAATGCGAGAGAGATCTGGCCGAACCACCGCAGCACGGGTGCGTTGTAGCGCCTGCCTTCGGGGGCGCCATTGACCACGGCGCCCAGGAACGCCGCAATTCCGATGGCAAAAAGACTTTGCGCCCACGTTGCGATCCAAGCCTGCGAGATCAACACCAGTGCCAGCACGCCAACCGCGCAGGCAAGCGAAAGCAAACGAAGCAGCATCAGATGTTCTCGCAGATCGAAGCGACGATGCAGCAGTGCGATGCCGACACCGCTCAAAAGCAGATCGCATCGGGATGGAAGAAGCATCAAAGCGGCGCGCGGATTCACGACACTCAGAACCTGACGCAGTGCCAGCGATCCCGCCATCAGCGCAATCAGCAGCGGCAGTAGAAACCTGCGCGGCGTCGCCAGTATGACGAGCGGCATCACCAGATAGAATTGCTCCTCAACACCCAATGTCCATGTCGGCTTGAGCCATTCGCCGCCGCCGCCCCAGAACGGTATCGCGATGTTGGTGCCGAAGACCGCATAGATACCGGCCCCATAGGGATGATCGGACCAGGCATGCCCCGCGGTCAGCGCGGCCGCGATCAGGACAAGCAGGCAGACAATGCTGTAAACCGGAATGATACGGGCACAGCGGCGCAGATAGAACGTCTTGAAGAATTCCGGCTTGGCATGATGGTCGAGAATGATCCCACCGATCAGGAAGCCGGAAAGGACGAAGAAAATGTCGACCCCGATCCAGCCGAATGTCAGGACCCGCAGGCCATGAGCGGTTTCGCCGAAATAATGCGCAGTCACGACCATCAGCGCGGCGAGCCCGCGAAGGCCGTCCAGTTCGGTTATGCGCTTCGCCATCCGGCGCGATCCCGCCAAGAAAAGCGAACTTTGAGGCCCGATCCTTTAACTTCGGTTGACCGGCCCCTTATTGGTCCCTTATTCGCGGTTCCCGGGGCCGCGGCATTCTGCATCGCACACCTGCAAACAGCAGGGGTTGTTGCTGGCGCCATTTTTACATATAAGAACGACGTTTTCCCAACCATTACATGAAGTTAGGTGTGGAATACGCGCCGTGGACAAGATGATGACCCCTATCGAGACCGACGTTGCCATTATCGGTGCAGGCCCCATCGGCCTGTTCGCAGTGTTTGAACTGGGGCTGCTGGATCTCAAATGTCATCTGGTCGACATCCTCGACCGGCCGGGCGGGCAATGCACCGAGCTCTATCCGGAAAAACCGATCTACGACATTCCCGGCCTGCCCATCGTTACCGGCCAGGAATTGACCAACCGCCTTCTGGAGCAGGTCAAACCGTTCGATCCGCAATTCCATTTCAACGAGATGGCGACATCGCTGGAGAAATTGCCCGATGGCCGCTGGAAGCTCAGCACCGATGCCGGCACGCAATTGATCGCGCCTGTCGTGGTGGTCGCCGCCGGCGCGGGTTCGTTCGTGCCCAAGCGCCCGCCGGTGCCGGGGATCGAAGGCTTTGAAAATTCCGGCGACGGCATTGGCGTGCATTACGCCGTGCGCAAGATGGAGACATTCCGCGGCAAGAATATCCTGATCGCGGGCGGCGGCGATTCGGCGCTGGACTGGACCATCAATCTGGCGCCGCTGGCCAAATCATTGACCCTGGTGCATCACCGCGACGGTTTCCGCGCCGCCCAGCATAGCGTCAACCAGATGCGCGAGCTGGAAGCGGCGGGCAAAGTCAAATTCCATGTCGCCAGCGTCAAGGCGCTGCATGGCGAGACCGGCAAGCTTTCCGGCGTGACCCTGGCAGGCGCCGACAAGAGCGAATGGCATCACGAGGCCGACGCCTTCCTTCCTTTCTTCGGCCTGACCATCAAGCTGGGGCCCATAGCCGAATTCGGCATCAACCTGCATGAAAACCTGATCCCGGTGGACACCGCACGGTTCGAGAGCCAGACCCCGGGTATCTTCGCCATCGGCGACATCAACACCTATACCGGCAAGCTGAAATTGATATTGTCGGGCTTCCATGAAGCGGCGCTGATGGCGCAGGCTGCATTCCACATCGCCAGGCCGAACGAGAAGCTGCGCTTCCAATACACAACCTCCTCGTCAAGCCTACAGAAGAAACTGGGTGTCTCGTGAAGATTGTCGCCATCGATCGCCAGGGCAAGGAACACACGCTGGAAGGCCGCGACGGCTGGAGCGTGATGGAAATTCTGCGCGACGGCGGGCTGGACATCGCAGCGGAATGCGGCGGCGCCTGCGCCTGCGCCACATGCCATATCTATGTGAATGACGGCTGGTACGAAAAGCTGGCCGCGCCGTCGGAATCGGAAATCGACATGCTGGACATGGCGCTGGCGGTGGAGCCCAATTCGCGCCTGTCGTGCCAGATCGTCTGCAGCGAAACCACCGACGGCATCAAGGTGACGGTCGCGCCTGAGTGAGCCTGTGGCGCGCGAAGCGCGTGAGCAGGTCCAGTGGACCTGCGAAAACAGGCGAACGCCCTGAGCACAAGCGAAGGGCCGCAGCGGCTTCATCCCACCACTAGACACTCCATGACGCTTGGCCGCAGAATGAGTCGGCGCGGCATGGAGTTACCGACTCATGCGATGGAGCAGAGCCTTACTTCCGATCATCATGATCGGGCTTGCCGCCTGCTCGCCATCGCCGCCAAAAACGGCGCAGGCCGCCAAGCCCGTGGCCGCAGCATCCAAGCCGCTCGGACACACGCCCCAACTGGTGGCGTCGGCGCTGCCCCCCGGCCCGCTGGTATTTCACGGATATGTTTGCGGCGACGCCTGCGCCATTCATCAGGAAGGCTATGCCTGGGCGGCGGAGCATGAGATCGACGATCCCAAGCAATGCCGCGGCACCTCCGAGATTTTCATCGAAGGCTGCCTCGCCTATGCCGGTGTCGAAGGGCCGTTCGGCGGACCGCCGCTTGATCCCAGCTTCCCGCACGTGGCGGGAATGTTTTGAGCCTGGCGGGGCGGGTTTTCGCCGCGTTGGCAATTCTTGGTCTGTCTCCGGTACCTGCGACAGCCCAACCGCTGTCGAGCGACCATGTGATCGTGCCGGGAGAGCGCATCGGCAATGCCGAGCTGGACCCGGCGGACCAGGGCGCCCTGCAACGGAATCTGGGCGAACCCAACGAGACCGAACAGCACGACGCCATCGCGACCTATCGCTATGGCGCGCCCAAGGCGGATGGCGGATCGCCGGACGAGTTGGTGGTGATTCTGGACCTCAACAAGGACGCGCCGTTTGAAATCGCCACCGCCTCGCCCGCGTATCACACCCGCCAGGGGCTTGGGGTGGGAAGCAGCGATCCGGCGATCCGCGCCGCTCTGGGCGCGCCGCTCTGCATCGCCGACGACGGCAAGGGCAATGGCATCATCGTCTACGACACGATCTGGTTTCGCACCGCGCATGGCGCTGTCACCCGCGTTTCCATCCGCAAGCATCTGAGCCCCGGTGACTTCAAGAGCGGCGCTCCGACCTGCTGATTAACCAGAAGCGTGTAGAGGCTCGCCACAACCCGGAATAGTTATTAGTCTCCCAGCCGGTTGGGGACCACATGACCGTCGCGCATATTTATACCGTCGCCTTTCAGGGCGTCGAAGCCCGGGAAGTCGATGTGCAGGTGCATGTCGGCGATTCCGGCGGCGGGCAATTCAACATTGTCGGGCTTGCCGACAAGGCGGTGGCGGAAAGCCGCGAGCGGGTGCGTGCGGCTTTGGCGGCCATCGGCCTGGCGCTGCCGTTCAAGCGCATCACGGTCAATTTGGCGCCCGCCGATCTGCCCAAGGAAGGCTCGCATTACGATCTGCCCATCGCGCTGGGGTTGCTGGCGGCGATGGGCGTGCTGCCCGCCAGCGAGATGGCGAATTATGTGGCGCTGGGGGAATTGTCGCTCGATGCGCATGTGACGGCGGTGGCGGGTGTGTTGCCTGCTGCGCTGGCGGCATCGACGGCGGGGCGCGGGTTGATCTGTCCGGCAGCCTGCGGTGCCGAAGCGGCGTGGGCGGGCGATCTCACCATTCTGGCGACACCGTCCCTGATCGCACTGGTCAATCACATGAAAGGCGCATCGGTGCTGTCGCCGCCGGAGCCCAAGCTGGCCAGCGCGATGCGGGCCGTGCCCGACCTGAAAGACGTGAAGGGACAGGAGAGCGCCAAACGCGCGCTGGAGATTACGGCGGCGGGCGGACATAACCTTCTGATGATCGGCCCGCCCGGTGCGGGCAAGTCGATGCTGGCGCAGCGCCTGCCCGGCCTGCTGCCGCCGCTGGATGCGCGCGAGGCGCTGGAAATTTCCATGGTGCGCTCGCTGGCAGGCGAGCTGACCGATGGCACGATCAGCCGCGAGCGGCCGTTCCGCAATCCGCACCATTCCGCGTCGATGGCGGCGCTGGTCGGCGGCGGACTGAAAGTGAGGCCCGGTGAAGTCTCGCTGGCGCATCTGGGCGTGCTGTTTCTGGACGAGCTGCCGGAATTCCAGCGCGGCGTGCTGGACAGTCTGCGCCAACCGATCGAGACCGGCGAAGCGGTGGTGGCGCGGGCCAATGCGCATGTGCGCTATCCTGCGCGGTTTCAATTGGTGGCGGCGATGAACCCCTGCCGCTGCGGCTATCTCAGCGATCCGGCGCAGGCTTGTTCGCGCGCACCCAAATGCGGCGCGGATTACCAGTCGCGCATTTCCGGCCCGCTGTTCGACCGCATCGACCTGCATGTCGAAGTGCCGGGCGTGCTGGCCAGCGATCTGGCCTTGCCGCCCCCGGCGGAAGGCAGCGCCGAAGTCGCCGCGCGAGTCGCCAAGGCTCGCGATATTCAACGCGCCCGTTTCGAGGGCGGGAAAGTCCGCACCAACGCCGAAGCCGAAGGCGAATTGCTGGACCGCATCGCCACGCCAGAAGCGGCGGGCATCAAGCTGTTGACCGAAGCAGCGGGCCGGATGCGCCTGTCCGCGCGCGGCTACACCCGCGTTCTGCGCGTCGCCCGCACCATCGCGGACCTTGCAGGGGCGGATCAGATTCAGCGGCCGCACATCGCTGAGGCCTTGTCGTATCGCAAGCTATCGCTGCAGGTCTGACAGGGCGTGCGAGGGTCGAAGGCCGCGAGCACAAGCGAGCGGCGTCATGGCGGCGGGCGGACATTAGACGGTGATGGGCCTCAGCCCAGTCGCCGGGTCATCACTAGTTTGGAGTCCCCCAAATCCGAGCGCAACAAGGCGATAGTGCCACCGGGTCCATATCCTTGCGACACCAGAAAATGCGCATGTGCGGATCGCGGTAGATGATGATGGAATCGGGCTTGAAAGCTGGCAGGCAGAGTGCGCTTCCGCCATAGGCGCAAAGCAGGGCCGATCAATAAGGTAGCGGCACGGGAACTAAAACGAGACGACACGCCGTGAAGACGATATTGTCTGATCAACTTATAAGGAAATGAAAATGGCTGATAAAAGTTCGGAAGACATCCAATTGGACAAGCTCGCAGCGGAACGTGCGTCAGCGCACAAGGAAATGAAGCTTGCCATAGGTACATCCGCACACCATGCAGCAGTCAAAAAGCATACCTTGGCTAGTGAGGCGCATGCGAAGGCCGTTACTATTGCTCAAAAGGCTGCGACACGCACACGCAGGTAGATTTCCAGCTGGATCGCTGCGCTCAATATGCTCTGAAATATCCTGAAGACGCTGAAACTTTGGTTGTCTTGAAAGCTTACAACCTTTCCGAGACCGAACGACCGCTTTTGGCGCAAAGCGGACATTGCGAATGTCACGAAATGGGTAGGCTCACCATCCTGATGATCGGCCCGCCCGGCGCGGGCGCAATCCGCATCATTCCGTGTCGATGGCGGCGCTGGTCGGCGGCGGATCGAAAGTCAGGTCAGGCGAAGTCCCGCTGGCGCATCTGGGCCTGCTGTTCCTGGACGAGCTGCCGGAATTCCCGGTATTAGGCAGCAACGTTCCAAAGGCCTTCCCTTGTACTTCGGGGGTCCGGGGGTAATTTAGCGGGGATGATCGACCCCGCCGAAACAGAAATAACGGATCAACCCCGCATTGCCGCCTTGATTGCGGGCAAGCTGGAAAAGATCGCCAGCGGTAACTGGACCATTCTTTATCGCGACCCGGACGATGGGCGGTTTTGGGAAATCACCTATCCTCACAGTGAGCGTCATGGAGGCGGCCCCGCACTGTTGAGTGTGATGAGCGCCGATGCTGCCAAAGCGGCATATAATCCGTGACCGACACTCACGTTGTCTCTGCGCTCAAGACCAAGCGCATACAGCTAGCCAGCCAGATTGAGGACTAACGGGAGAAGATGTAGCCCACTATTTCGCACCAAGTCGCGTCAACACCTCATACCCGATGCGGACACGGTCTTCGTTCGGGTAATTCTTGTTCGCCAGGATGACGATGCCGAGTTTCTTTTCCGGCACGAAGGCGACATAGGCGCCGAAGCCGTTGGTCGAGCCCGTCTTGTTGATCCACACATCGGTGCGCGTCTTTTGCGGTGGGGCCAATTGCACGACCGGCTGCTGCTGGATCATGTCGTTGGAGTTGCCCTTCAACAGCGTTTCCAGACTGGCGGGCCAGGCATATTGCTCCCAGATCATGTCCTGGGTCATCGCGCCGACTTTGAAAT
>JBEPVO010000136.1:0-6958 GCA_041690975.1 Alphaproteobacteria bacterium | reverse complement strand
TCGGTCTCCAATCTGGGCATGTTCGGGGTCAAGAGCTTCACCTCCATCATCAACCCGCCCCAGTCCTGCATCATTGCGGTCGGGGCCGGCGAGGAACGCGCCATCGTGGTCGGTGGCAAGATCGAAGTCGCCACCATGATGACAGTGACCATGTCCTGCGATCATCGTGTGGTCGACGGCGCGACCGGCGCCAAGTTCCTGCAGACCTTCAAGCAGTTCATCGAGGAACCGGCCTCCATGCTGCTATGAGCGACGCTTCGTTTGATGTGATCGTCGTTGGCGGCGGTCCGGGCGGCTATGTCTGCGCCATCCGCTGCGCCCAATTGGGCATGAAGACGGCCGTGGTGGAACGCGACCGTCTGGGCGGCATCTGCCTGAACTGGGGCTGCATTCCCACCAAGGCGCTGCTGCGCTCGTCGGAAATCTGGCATCTGATGCACCGCTTGGACGAGTTCGGTTTCAGCGCCGACAATTTCAAGTTCGATATCGGCAAGATCGTCGCCCGCAGCCGCGCCGTGTCGCAGCAGCTGTCCAATGGCGTCGGCTTCCTGATGAAGAAGCACAAGATCACCGTGATTGCCGGTGACGCCAAGCTGGCGGGCAAGGGCAAGCTCTCCGTCACCAAGGACGGCAAGGCCACGGAATACATGGCCAAGAACATCATCCTGGCCACCGGCGCGCGGGCGCGCACGATGCCGGGGCTGGAACCCGACGGCAAGCTGATCTGGACCTATCGCGAAGCGATGGTGCCGCCGGCTTTCCCGAAATCGCTTCTGGTCGTCGGCAGCGGCGCCATCGGCATCGAGTTCGCCAGCTTCTATCGCACTTTGGGCGCCGAAGTGACCGTGGTCGAAGTGCTCGACCGCGTGCTGCCGGTAGAAGACGAGGAAATTTCCAACTTCGCCGCCAAGTCCTTTGCCAAGCAGGGCATGAAGCTCAAGGTCGGCACCACCGTGACCGAACTGAAAAAAGGCGCAGACAATGTCACCGCGACTTTGAAGGCCAAAGACGGCAAGATCGAAACCCTCACCGTGGACCGCGTGATCCTGGCGATGGGCATTGTCGGCAATGTTGAGAATATCGGCCTGGAAGCTGCGGGCATCAAAGTCGACCGCACCCATGTCGTCGCCAATCAATGGGGCGAGACCGGCGCGCCGGGCGTCTGGGCGATCGGCGATCTGGTCGGCGGCCCTTGGCTGGCGCACAAGGCGATGCATGAAGGCGTGATCGTGGCCGAGCGCATTGCCGGCGTAAAAGGCGTGCATCCGCTCAACGTGTCCAACGTGCCGGGCTGCACCTATTGCTGGCCCCAGGTGGCGAGCGTGGGCCTGACGGAAGCCAAGGCCAAGGAAACAGGCCGCAAGATCAAGGTCGGCCGCTTCCCGTTCATGGGCAACGGCAAGGCCATCGCACTGGGCGAAGCGGAAGGCCTGATCAAGACCGTGTTCGATGCCGAGAGCGGCGAGCTTCTGGGCGCCCATATGGTGGGCGCCGAAGTGACCGAGCTGATCCATGGCTATGTCATTGCCAAGTCGGGCGAGCTGACCGAGGAAGATCTGGGTCACACCATATTTCCGCATCCCACGCTGTCGGAAATGCTGCATGAAGCCGTGCTGGACGCCGACAAGAAGGCTCTGCACATCTAGATCCGTGTACGGATCAGTGCAGCAGCTTCTCCACATCCTCCGCCATCGCGGCGGTATCGGTGGTGTCGGTTGTGACCAGCCGGATGTGCCCAGTGGGATCGAAGAAGAACACCGCGTTGGAATGCATCACGGTGTATGGCGCTTTGGGGTCGACCGAATAGGCGACGCGATAGCGCCGCGCCAGATCGGCCAATTGATTGTCCGTGCCGCGCAAGCCTTCGATCTGGGGTGAAAAGGCCCTCGCATAATCACTGAGCTGCTTGGGCGTATCACGGTGCGGATCGACCGTGACGAACAGCACCTGCACATTCTTGCTGTCGAGCTTGCCCAGCATGCCGGTGAGATTGGCCAAGGTAGCAGGGCAGATATCGGGGCAGTTGGTGTAGCCGAAATAAAGCGCCACCACCTTGCCGTGAAAGCTCTCGCCGCTGACCGTCGCACCGTCGCTGGCGCGCGTCATGTGCAGATCCAGCCGCGGCATGGCGCCGGAAATATCGGTCATGTGAAAGCCCGGGCGGCCACAGGCCGCGAGCATCAGGACCAGGAACAGGGCGGCATAGCGCATGGCCGCGTCCTTATCACGCTTTGGCGGGGGCACGAACCGCGCGTAAAGTCGCTGTCCATGACGCGGACATCATCCTGGGCCTGGTATGGCTTGCTGTTGCTGGCCGGGGCGGCACTGTCCGTCACCGGGCAATTGTTTCCTGCCCGTCTTCCGGTTTTCTTGCCTTGGGAATTTCACTGGGTGGAATTTCTCGCCACCTGCTTGGTGCTGGTCTGGTACGGCCATGGGTTTCAGATCCTGCCGCAGGCTGAGCGGCCGCCCGGCTGGCGCATTGCCTGTTTCGTGATCGGCATCCTGTCTTTCTATATCGTGCTGCAGACCCGGATCGATTATTACGCCCAGCATCTGTTCTTCGCGCATCGCTGGGCGCATTTCGTGTTGCACCATGCCGGGGCTTTCCTGATCGCGATGGGGATGAGCGGCCCGGCGCTGGTTGCCGGAATGCCGAGCTTCCTCAGGCCGCTGGTGACCGCCCGCCCCGTGAAAGCGGTGCTGGATGTGCTTCAGCATCCCGCCATTGCCCCCGTGCTGTTTGTCGGCCTGCTGTATTTATGGCTGATCCCGTCGATCCACACCCGGGTGATGCTGGACGAAAATCTCTACATGTTGATGAACTGGACCATGGCGATTAACGGCGTGATGTTCTGGTCGCTGGTGCTGGATTCACGAGCCAAGCCGCCCGCGCGCCTGTCCCACCTGATGCGGGCGCTGATGATCCTGCTGATCGAGCTGCCGCAGATGGTGCTGGGTGCGATCTTGTCGCTGTCGATGACGGATTTTTATCCCGTCTACAATATCTGCGGCCGGGTGCTGGAGATGACCCCGCTCAATGACCAGCATTATGGCGGGCTGATCATCTGGCTGCCGGGCACCTTGACCAGCTTCGCGGCCATGATCGTGGTGCTGGTGACGATGCGCCTGAACGAAGAAAAAGCCGAACGGGAGAAGACGGCAGCAGCTTGAACGCTACCGTTGCCGCTCTCCAAGCTGTCCGCGCACTATCGCTACGGACCGTTCGTCGCTTTCGCAGGTCCGCTGGACCTGCTCACGCTTTCAGTGCTGCTCTTCACTCTGCAACTCGGCGAAGCTCACATGGCAGCTGCCGCCATGCTTCTTCAGATAGCGCTGATGATAATCCTCGGCGGGCCAGAAGGTGGGCGCAGGCTCGACCTGGGTGACGATGGGGCTCTTGTAGCGGCCTGATGTCTTGGCCGCTTCCAGCCGCTCGGCGGCGATGCGGGCCTGTTCGGGGCCATGGGTGAAGATCACTGACCGGTACTGGGTGCCGAAATCCGGTCCCTGTCGGTTGAGCTGGGTGGGGTTATGCATCTTGAAGAACAGGTCGATCAGCGAGGCGTAGGACACCTTCGCGGGATCGAACGTCACCTCGACCACTTCGGCATGGTAGGTGTTGCCGCTACAGACTTCCTTATAGGTGGGATTGTTGCTGGTGCCGCCGGCATAGCCGCTGACCGCTTCGGTCACGCCAGGCACCTGCAGGAAGAAATCTTCCACGCCCCAGAAGCAACCCGCGCCGAACAATGCCTTTTCCATCTGTCTCTCCTGCCGGAATTTCCACCCGTCCGGAACGCGGACGAGGACTGCGGTTAGATAGGTATAAGCCCCGCACTTTTCGAGTTATAGCCGGGGCATGAAGATCGTGGTGATTGGTGCGGGCGTGGCCGGACTGGCCATTGGCTGGCGGCTGGCCGAGGCCGGGCAGGAGGTCACGGTGCTGGATCGCGGCCAGCCCGGACGGGGGGCAACTTGGGCATCCGCCGGCATGTTGGCTGTGACAGCAGAACTTCAGAATTCAGAGTCTTCTGAAGTAGAATTTGCGCACTATTCCAATGGTCTGTGGCCGGATTTTGTGAAACAGATTGAGGTTTTGAGCGGGCGAAATATCGGTTACGCGCCGTACGGATCGTTGATGCTGGCGGAAGATGCCGCCGCTCTGGCGGGACTGGAGCGACAGGCGATCCAGCCCGGGCTGGTGCTGGTTGGTGCGAACCGGGTCCGCGAGATCGCGCCTTTGGTGACCGGCGATATTGCCGGTGGGCTGTGGTCGCCCGATGAAGCGCGGGTGGACAACCGGGCGCTGGCCTTGGCCCTGGTGGCGGTTTTTCGGAAGGCGGGCGGCCGCATACTGCCCAACGAAGGGGTGGTGCGGATCGAGCGCGATGGGAGCCGGGCCGTCGGCGCCCGGACTTCCTTCGGGCTATACCCTGCCGATGCACTTGTCCTGGCTGCCGGCGCCTGGAGCGGCCTGATCGAACCGGCGGTCGCGCCGGTCGTTCCCGTGAAAGGCCAGATGATCCTGCTGACGCCGCCGCCGGGTCAGGCGCCGCCCACCATCGTGATCTGGGGCCATGGGATTTATGCCGTCCCCCGCGAGAACGCGCTGGCGATCGGTGCCACGGTGGAAGATGCCGGTTTCGATACCGGCATCACGGATGAGGCGCGGAACAACTTGCGAAACGCCGCGGAAAAATTGATGCCCGGCCTGCGGGGCTGGACGGTGCGCGACCAGTGGGCGGGACTGCGCCCGCGCGCGCCGGACGGATTGCCTTTGCTGGGTCCGACGGGCGTAGACGGGCTGTGGCTGGCGAGCGGCCAGTATCGCAACGGCATTCTCTTTGCGCCGGCGGTGGCGCAGACCATGTGCGACCAGATTCTGGGACGCGCGCCCGGCATTTCCGCTTTCGATCCCCGCAGGTTTGGCGGAGCGCAATCCCTTGGTAAGGGATAGGTCATGGGTTCGATTTCTATTTGCGGCGCTTCATGACCTTCTCTGTTCATCCCCGATTGGAAGCCGATAGCTTTTTCATCGCCGACTGGCCGCTTTGCCGCGTGCTGCTGATGAATGACACCCGGTATCCCTGGCTGATCCTGGTGCCGCGCCGCGATGACATGACCGAATGGATGGACCTGACGATTGAAGACCGCGCTTTGCTGACTGAGGAAATCGCGCGGGCAGGCGGCGCGGTGCGCGGCCTTCCCAGCGTCACCAAAGTGAACATCGGCGCCTTGGGCAATCTGGTGCCCCAGCTGCATGTCCATATATTGGGGCGTCATTCCGGCGATCCGGCCGGGCCGGGTCCGGTCTGGGGCCACAGCGCGGCAATCCCATATGAAACAAGCGCCCGGGATGCGTTGATTGGCTTGGTAAGGTCTCTTTAACCATAAGTGGCGATGTTGGCCCATGCAGGTTGGGGCCGCCACCGACACGAGTGCCGTCGTCGCCGCGCTGAAAAGCGCCGCGGCCGCGACCGGTTCGGATTTCCATTATCTCCTCGGTACCGCGATGCGGGAATCGAGCCTGAAGGCCAACGCCCAGTCCAGCACCTCTTCGGCGGCGGGATTGTTCCAGTTCATCGACCAGACGTGGCTCGGGCTGGTGAAGACGCATGGGGCCAAATACGGCCTGGGCTCGCTGGCCGGGGCGATCAACAGCTCGCCCGATGGTCGTTACCATGCCGCCAGCGACGCCGACCGCCAGACCATTCTGGCGCTGAAAAAGGATCCGCAAGTTTCCGCGCTGATGGCGGGCGAATATGCCCGCTCGACCCAGGGCGCGATGGAAGCCAATCTTGGCCGTTCGGTCTGCGGCGGCGAGCTCTATGCCGCGCATTTTCTAGGTGCGGATGCGGCCTGCAAGCTGATCCGCACCAGCCAGAGCGCGCCATCTACGAGTGCGGCACAGATTTTTCCCCAGGCCGCCGGGTCCAACCGCAATGTCTTCTTCCATGCCGACGGCACAGCGAAGAATGTACGCGAGGTCTATGATTGGGCGATGCAGCAGCCCGGCAGTACCGCGCCGCTCGCTGACGCGCCGTCAACCGATGTGGCGGCAAGTCCCGTCGCGGCCCGCAGAATTGCCGCCCACGCGGTCGATGCAAGTATCGAGACTTTGCTGGCGGGTGTGATGAACTGGCAGCCGAAGAGCTTTTTCGGCGCGCAGAGCGGTTCGCCCTTGTCGTTCGGTTCGGGGTTGCTCGATTTGTTCTCGTCGATGCGGAACGAAAGTTAGCCGCCGAGCGTCTCGGCGACGCGGGCTTCCAACTCGTTGGACAGCGCCATCGCGATCTTGTTCGATATGTCCATCACCTTGTCGCGATAGATCACATGGATGGCGTTGACATGCGCATCCACCAGCCCCAGCGAAAGCTCTGTTGTTTCCGGCAGATCGTGAATCAGGTGGGACAGCGATCCGGCGACGCGCGCGATCAGGGGATAGTTAAAAGTCGCGGCCTGGCCCTTCATGTCGTGCGCCGCGCGCAGAAGTCCGGCCCGCGTTGCGGTAGCGGGATTGGAGGCAAATGCATCGCGTGCCGCCACCAGGCGGCGGACATCGTCCTGGGCCCAATTGGCGAATTCGCTTTTTAATTCTTCCATCGCGGCTTCGGCGCGATTGACCGCAGCCATGTCCAGCCCCACGAAGGTACCGCCCACTTTCGCCTTCAGCATGTTGGGCGGCATGAATAGTTCGATCGGCTGCTGACGCGACATCCTGGCTCCTATTCCGCCGCCAGGGCAGTTGTCTCGGTGCGGCGCTCTGGGCCGCGATATTCGGGATTGCCGCGCCTGCGGCGGCAAGGGCCGAAATAACTCTTTGTACGGACGAACGGCCGGGGATTTTCGATCACCGACATCAACCGGCTCATCATGGTCTTGACCGATATCGGCTTGGCAATGAATTCGTTGATGCCCGCATCGCGCGCCTGGCGCACGCGGTCGATATGGGTAT
>JBEPVO010000135.1:0-6959 GCA_041690975.1 Alphaproteobacteria bacterium | reverse complement strand
GAGAGGGGGAAAAACAGAGTCCGCTGCCCGCGACCGCGCCCCCCTTCGCGGTTGCATGGGCGCGACGGGGCCCCGCCGGTGAAAGCCGGCGGGGCCTTTTTGCTGTCTGGCGCTAACTGGTGGTGGTGTCGAAAGTCCAGATCACATAAGCCAGCCACGCCACGGTCATCAGGAAAGCCGCCAGCATGGCGCGTGCGCCGATGCCGGGGAAGGGCCGCTCGATACCGGCGCGTTTCAGCCAGCGGTTCATCAGCCAGCCGCCGGTGACAAAGGCGATGGCGATGGCGATGAATGGCGGCGAGCCGAAGGAGCGGTGCAGAAGCACGGTCCAGATCACGCTCAGCAACGTCAGAATTAAAAGGACACTGCCGAAACTCTTTAGCGCAATCCATGCCAGGCGCCCGAGCGGCGCCTCGCGCGCCGACAATTTCATCACCGGCAGCCCGCCCGCCATCCACAGCGCCAACATGAGTGCCGCGGTGGGAAGATTTTGGACGATCTCGAACAGCAGATGCACGTCGTGCGCCCCCGAAGCCTGAGATCAATCTAGCCGGGGCGGCGGGCGGCCTCAACCGAGGCGAGGACGGCTTCGGCTTCGCAGGCAAGGCGTTTCAGGCAATCGGCTTGCGCATCCGCCAAGCTGGTGGGGTCTTCCAGAATCTGTTCTGCGCCGCGGGCCGCTTCGCTCAAGGATGGATAGCCATAGATGGCCGCGCTGCTGCCCATGCTGTGCGCGGTACGATGAATCTGTTGGCGCTCCTGTTCATCGAAGGGGCGGGCGGCGGCGATGGCGGCGGCCTGCGCGATCTCGGCCTGACGCAGCGCCAGACGGCGCAGATAAGCGGGCCTGAGCGGCGCCAGCCGATCGTCATTTTCGTCAGGATTTTGCGGCACTGTCATGGTTTGCGAATCGTTAAGGGCGGGAACTTTGGAACCCCGCGTGCCCCGTTTCATACACCCCCGTTTAATGAAAAGCATGGATATTCAAAGGGTCGTAGATGCCATGCGGGGGCGGGGCTTACCGAGGTCAAAGACATGCCTGCCGCTATCAAGGTTTTGTCCGTCGAAGATGATGATGACGATGCCGATCTTCTGGCATTCGCGCTCGAACAGACGCCTGACCGTTCCTATGAACTGCACCGCGCCCGTTCGTTGGCGCAAATGCACGAGATCCTGACTTTCTTCCGGCCCGACATTGTTCTGCTGGATCTGAATCTTCCAGATTCGCGCGGCCTGGATACGGTACGAAACGCCGTGCTGGCGTCGCATGACGCACCGATCCTGGTCTTGACCGGCAGTATTGATGACGAGACGGGTGTCGGTGCGGTCGAGGCCGGTGCCCAGGATTTCCTGCCTAAGCCGGAAATGATGACATCGATATTGAAGCGTTCCATCGACTTCGCCATCCAGCGCAAGGGCATAGTGCGGGCCACCGAATTGCGCGCCGCCACCGATGCGCTGACCGGGCTTTCCAATCGCGCCGCCTTCAGCCGCGCGCTGGATGCGGCCGTCGCTCATGCCGATCGCCATGCTGCGGGCTTCGCGCTGGCCTTCATCGACTTGGATGGATTCAAGGCGATTAACGATAGCCATGGCCATGCGGCAGGCGACGAAGTACTTGTGGCAGTGGCCGCGCGCGCCAGGGCAATGGCGCGGACGTCGGATCATTTGTGCCGGCTGGGCGGCGACGAGTTCGTCATCCTGCTGGATGGCGTGATCGCAGAAGATCACGCGCGGCAGGCCGCGGCGCGGTATGCCGCCGCCATCGAAGTGCCGGTCATGCTGGCCAATGGCGTGCAGGTGCGGGTGGGCGCCAGCTTGGGCCTGGCGCTGTGCCCGGCTGACGGCAGAACCGCGTCGGAATTGGTGCAGGCGGCGGACCAGCGCATGTATGCCAACAAAGCGGAGCGCAAGCGCAACGCCAGAGATTCAAATACCCAGGTGGCGTCATGAACCGGACGGCGCAGTCGCTCAATACGCTGTGCGCAGCGCTGATGACGTTCGGCGCTGGGTTGGCGCTGATTGGTTGGCTGTTCCATATCTCGGTGCTGACGCGGCTTCACGCGTCTTTCGTTCCCACTCAGTTCAACAGCGCGCTGTGCTTTTTGCTCTATGGCCTGGGACTGGCAGCACTGAACTGGCAGTGGCGCGGCGTGGCCCGCGCGCTGGCGGGCGCGATACTGACAATTGGCCTTCTCAGTCTGTTCGAACATCTCGCCGGCTTCGATCTGGGTATCGATACTCTGGCCGGCTTTTATGTGACCGGTCAGGGCATCGCCCATCCGGGGCGAATAGCGATAGCGGCCACCATCGCCATTACCTGCCTGGGCGCAGCGTTGATCTTATTTTCTCAGGGGGAGTTGACGGAACGGCGCAGTGCTATCCTCGCCGCGCTGGGCAGTGTGGCGGCGGCGGTGGGTCTGGGCGGCTTTCTCTCCTTCGCCGCGCAACTGCAAAGCACGTCGGGCTGGGTCGGCTTCAGCCAGATCGGCTTTCCCAGCGCAACGTTGTGCATGTTGGCAGGGCTCAACGTGCTGCTCAATCTGCGGTCGCGCTTCAAATCCAGTGCGACCTGGCTGCCCATTCCTCTGGGTGCGGGCCTTTTGGCGCTGCTGCTGACTTTGACCAATGCGCTGTCGGCCGATCAGGACGCGATATTTTCCAGCCGCGTGGAGGCGGCGGCACAGGATTTCGCCCTGGAATCTCAATCGGAAATGACCGACATGTTCACGGCGCTGGATCGCATGGCGAATCGCTGGACCGTGGCGGGCGGCACGTCAATCAACGTATGGGATGCCGATACGGCGGCCTATCTTTCCAGCTATCCGGGGTTGGGTTCGATCATATGGGCCGATCCCGAGGGGCGGATCGCGCGCATCGCACGCGCCAATAATAGGGCGCCGCGGCCCAATGCGCGCGCCATCGGAGACCAGGCCCTGTCGGATGCGCGCCGCGTGGAAGCGGCTCATAACGCGACACTTTCGCGCCAGGCCCAGGTCACCGGCGCAGTATCCCTGCGAAATGGCGGCGAGGGCTTCGTCTATATCAGCCCTCTCTCCAACAAGAATGCCGATGACGGCTTTCAGGTCGCTACCATCGGCATGAAGGGATTCTTCGGCAATGTGCACAAGCGCGTCGGCATGGCGGATTTGGAAATCATCGTGCTGGAGGATGGCAAGCCGGTCTATGCCAGTGGGCAGAACCCAGCGGCCGCGCGTTGGACGCGCAGCGCCAGTCTTGCCGTTCTGAACAACCATTGGCGCGTCGCGGTGACTCCATCAGCGGCCTTCCTGGCGGCGGGCCGTTCCAATCTTCCCGGAATTTTCTTCTCGGCGGGTTTTGTCTTCGTTCTGCTGATCACGGCCAGTTTCTTTTTCGCGTTGCGCTGGCGGCAGAACGCCAATGTGCTGGCCATCCGCGAACAGGAGCTGGAACGCAGCGAGGAACGTTACGAACTGGCGGTACGCGGATCTGGCGTGGGGCTGTGGGATCGCGACGTCATCAGCGGTGCGTTGTATCTGTCGCCCCGTGTGCTGGAGATCATGGGCTTTCCCTCGGACTATGTCGCGGACCGCAACGAATTGCTGGGACGGGTCCATCCCCATGACATCGGCACCGTCGGGCCCGAACTGTTCCGCGCGGTGGCGGAAAAGCGACCTTATGATGTGGAAGGGCGCATCCGCCGCCAGGACGACACTTATATATGGATGCGGCTGCGCGGAATGCCGGTGTTCGACGCCGATGGAACTTTGATCCGCGTTGCGGGCTCCCTGGACGACATCACGGCCCTGAAAACGGCGGAAGCGGCGGTGAAAGCCTCCGAAGAATCCTTCCGCACCATCATGGACAGCGCCCCGGTGGGCATGGCGTTGATCTCGCCCGCCGCCAAGCTGGTCAAGGCCAACAAGGCGCTTGCCGCGCTTACCGGCTATAGCCAAGCCGAACTGCTGAAGGTGGATCCTCGCACGCTGTTCCCCGAGACCTTCGACGAAGACCGCCGTCAGATCGCCAAGCTGTTGTCGGGCGAGATCGATCATTATGCGATGGAGCAGATTTTCCGCACCAAGAGCGGCAAGGCGGTCTGGGTCCTGGCCAATGCCAGTTTGGCGCGCAATCCCGATCGCACACCCCAGCATATAGTCAAACAGCTGCTCGATATTTCCGAACGCAAGGAAATGGACCGCATGAAAAGCGAATTCGTGTCGGTGGTGAGCCACGAACTGCGCACCCCGCTTACCGCCATCCGCGGTTCCCTGGGTCTGATGGCGACGGCCATGCGCGATACCTTGCCGCCCAAGGCGTTGCATCTGGTGGAGATTGGTTATCGCAACAGCGAGCGGCTGATCGCGTTGGTCAACGACATTCTGGACATGGAAAAGCTGGCCGCCGACCGCATGCCGTTCGAGTTGAAGTTGGAAAATCTATCGGTGCTGGCGGAGCAGGCGGTGGAATCCACGGCGGCCTATGCGGAGAAATACAAGGTCGCTTATCTGCTGGAAAATCGCGGAGCGGATCTTCCCGTGCTGGTAGATCCGAACCGGATGGCGCAGGTCTTCGCCAATCTTCTATCCAATGCCGCGAAATTTTCACCCGAAGGCGGGCGGGTACGCGTGGTGATCCGGGCCCGGGCGAGTCGCGCACGGTTCGAGGTCATCGATCATGGGCCGGGCATTTCGGATGATTTCAAGGCCCGCATCTTCGGCCGTTTTGCCCAGGCCGACAGTTCCATCACGCGCGCCAAGGGGGGCACGGGCCTTGGCCTGCACATCACCCGCGAGTTGGTGGAAAAGATGGGCGGCACTATCGGCTTTGATTCCGTGGCGGACCAGGGCACCAAATTCTGGGTGGAATTTCCTCTTGCAGAAGAGATGCGCGAGATCGCGCCATCGCCTGTCGTCTCTGCGCATATTCCCCGGGTGCTGCATGTCGAAGACGATGCCGATCTCACCAGCATCCTGGTGGCAGCGCTGAAGGGCCGGGTCGAGTTGGTCGCCGCCCGGACCCTGAAGGAAGCCCAAGCGTTGCTGAAATCGCAAGTCTTCGCCGCCGTCATCCTGGATGTCGGCATGCCGGACGGATCGGGCCTATCGTTGATCGGAGACCCCGGCCGTGCCGTCAACCCGCTGCCGGTGATCATCCTGTCGGCGCAGGAGATAGATCCGGCTCTCACACGGGGCGCCGCCGCTATACTGGTGAAGTCGAAGATCGCGGAAAGCGAGATCGCCCAGACCGTTCTGGACGTGCTGGCTGCCGCGTCGCCTGCTGCACAGTCCGGCGTACAGTCCAGCGCCAAGAGAACTATGCCATGAAACAGCTCCGCCGCGTGCTTTGCGTCGATGACGAGGAAGACATCCAGGAGGTGGTGAAGCTTTGCCTGGAGTTGGATGGCGGCTATGCCATCGATGTCTGTGGCAGCGGCGCCGAAGCGCTGGCGTTCCTGGCACAGACAATGCCGGATTTGATTCTGCTGGATGTGATGATGCCGGGCATGGACGGCCCCGCCACCTTCGCGGCCATGCGGGCCAAAGGCATCGATATTCCGGTGGTCTTCATGACCGCGCGCGTGCGCGGCGCCGAAGTTTCACAATATCTGGAAATGGGCGCGGCGGGCGTTGTTCCCAAACCATTCGATCCCGTAACTTTGGCGGCGGAGGTGCGGCGGCTATGGTCCGAATCTCTGGCCAAGGTGGCGGGTGCGGCTTAAGACTGTGATGATGGGAATCGCAGCGTGAGTACCGTCGGCCATGCCTTCGACAGCGCTCTTGAAGGGCTTCGGTTGCGCTATCTCGTCAAGCTGGGCGAGGTGACGGCAGAGCTGAGCAAGCTGATTGCGTTCTGCGATATGGATGCCTTGACGCCCGAGATCGCCGCCATCGCCACGGCGTTGACCCACAAGCTGATCGGCAGCGGTCAGACATTGGGATTCCCCAAAGTGAGTCAGGACGCCGCCGTTCTGGAAAGCGTGCTGGCCGCCGATCCACTTCAGGCCGCGGTGATTTCCAAGGCGGCGAAACAATTGCTGGCGACATGCCGCGATTACATCAAGGTGGGCGCGCCCGGGTCCGCGCCGCCGCCCGCAATGCCGTCGTCCGCGACAACCGGAGCGCTGCCACCGGTGACGCCGGCGACGGAAGAAGCACCGGAATTGCCGCCGCTGGCCGGGCCCAGTCTGATCGTCATTCACGCCGATCCTGCGGTGGCGCGCCTGCTGGACGATGTCTTTGCCAGCCACGCCCATATCATCACGTATGCGTCTATCGCCGAAGCGGTGGCACCGGCCCATCCGGCCAGTCTGATGATCATCGATCTGGACAGCCCAGGCAGCCAGCCCAACATGCTGGGCGAATTGCGCGCCAAGCCGGGACTGGCCGAACTGCCCATCCTGGCGCTGACGGGGCAGCGCAAATCCGCCGCCGTGGCCCGCGCCATCGTCGGCACCCAGCTGGAAGCCCTGCTCAAGCCGGTGACGCCGATCGAATTGGACACGCGCGCCAACGCCGCGCTGCAACGCCGCCGCCTGTCGGTGGTGATCGGCGATGACGACCGCATCGTGCGCGAGTTGCTCAAGGCGCGCTTCGAGACCCAGGGCTACCAAACCCATCTGGCCAATGACGGCGAAGATGTGATCGCCCTGGCGCGCGCCAACCTGCCCAGCATCATCATCCTGGATCGCGGGATGCCCAAGATCGAGGGCCTAAAAGTGCTGGGTATGCTGAAGGCCGATCCCACCACCCAGCATATTCCCGTGATTATGCTGACCTCCAAGGGCCAGGCGACCGAGATCAGCGAAGGCCGCAAGGCGGGCGCGGCGGATTATATCGTCAAGCCCTTTGCCCCCGATCAAGTGCTGGCCCGCGCCAGCCAGATATTGGGCTTGCCGGGCTAAAGACGCCCGGCACCTGCCGCGCTAGAGTGCGCGGGCAGGGAGCGCGCATGGGCAGATTATTGGCATTCACATA
>JBEPVO010000134.1:0-6987 GCA_041690975.1 Alphaproteobacteria bacterium | reverse complement strand
CTGCGCGACCAATACGGAGCGCGAGCCCCCGAAGTGGATACCGGTTCGGGTCAGCTCGCGCGACCAATATAAGGCAAGGCGCGATATTGCCCGGCATCGTCCATGCCATAGCCGATCACGAAATCATTGCCGACCACGAAGCCGACATGATCGGCGGTCGCCACCGCATCGGCCCGCTGCTTGTCCAGCGCCACCACAACCCGCACGCTGGCGGCGCCCGCCGCTTCGATCAGCGACACCGCCTTCTTGACGGTGCGCCCCGCATCCAGCACGCCATCGATCACCAGTATATGGCGTCCGGCGATCTGTTCGGAGGGACCAGCGATCATGGAAATCGCATTGGCGACCCGCTTGTCGCCGTAAGAGCGCAGCCACAGCATTTCGACTTCAAGATCGATGCCTTCCTTCGACAAGGCCCGCACCAGATCGGCGGCAAAGACAAAACCACCGACCAGGATGGGCATCGCGATATCGGGTCTTTGCGGCGCGGCGGCGATTTCCCGGGCAAGACTTTGCACGCGCACCGCGATCTCTTCGGCGCTGAAAAGAATCTGCGGCACGAGGTTGTCAGTCATGAGGCGCGAACCGCACTTCCAGATGGCGCGCCGCGGCAGGCGGGGTCGAGAGTCGGGTCAGGAAAGGCGATGACTGGCCCGACTTCAAGGTCTGTACATTGGGGGTGAAGTTCCAATGATAGATTTCGTGATTGCTGGCATCACTCAAAGTGACGCGGACATTTTGCGGCACGGACAATTCACGCGAACTGCCGTTGATGATGTTGCCGGTGACGGCCAGCACCACCTGGCCGTCTTCATTCTCGCGCTTGTAATCGACCTTGGCGAAATCGATGCCTTGGGCGTTCAGCTTCAGGCCCAGGGCGGAATAGACACCCGCCGATTGCGGCCAGATCACGGAAATTTCCTGGCGGTAACGCATCGCCGAATAGCCGATCGCGGCGATCACCGCGATCAATACGATCCAGCCCGCCACAACCGCCAGCATCGCGCCCCGGGCCAATGGCGCACGCTCCACATCCGGCACCACGGCCGGAGTAAAAGCGCGGGTGCGCGACAGGGACGGTTCGGGTGCATGCAGGGGGTCGGGCGTGGTTATGGCATCGGCTTCCAGTGCGGGCGCAGGCCCCGGCTGGTGCCAGACATGTCCACATTTGGCGCAGCGGACCTGACGGCCCTGGGGCGGAAATTTCGCCTCGTCAGCCTGGTAACGCGTTGAGCAAGCAGGACAGGTGAGAATCATGCGATCGGATCGGCGTTTCGCGGTCGAAAATAGGGGTCGCGCCGGATGACCGCAAGGCATCCCGTCGCTATGGTCGCGCCATGGTTCGTTTTGAAAATGTCGGCATGCGCTATGGCACCGGTCCCGAGGTGTTGCGCGATGTCAGTTTTGAATTGGAAGGCGGCTCCTTCACCTTCCTGACCGGGCTTTCCGGCGCGGGCAAGACCACGTTGCTGAAGCTGATCTATCTCGCCGAACCGCCATCCAGGGGCCTCATCACCCTGTTTGGGCAAGAACTTGCCACCGCGCGCCGCCGCGAGCTGCCGCCGCTTCGCCGCCGCATCGGCGTGGTGTTTCAGGATTTCCGGTTGCTGGATCATCTCTCGGCCTACGACAATGTGGCGCTACCGCTCCGGCTGGCCGGGCGGCGCGACGCAGAGTACGCCCATGACGTAAAGGAATTGATGTCCTGGGTGGGGCTGGGCGACCGGATGCAGGCCCGACCGCCCACCCTGTCAGGCGGCGAGCAGCAGCGCCTGGCCATCGCCCGCGCCGTGGTTGCCCGGCCCGACCTGCTGATCGCCGACGAACCCACCGGTAATGTCGATCCGGAGATGGGCGCAAAGCTGATCCGCCTGTTCGGGGAGCTGAACCGGCTGGGCACCACCGTCCTGATCGCCACCCATGACCGGGCCCTGATCGAAGCCACCCACGGACGCGAGATGCGGTTGGTGGACGGCAAGCTGGTGGAATTGCGCGCCGGTGCCGACCTATGAGAGAGATCAATGCCGTCCTTCCCCGCGACGGCGGCGCTGCGCCGCTCGATTTTGTCATCGCAGTGATGGCGTTCCTGGCGGCGCTGGCGCTGGGCGCTTCGCTGATCGCCGACCGCGCCACCGAAGGCTGGAGCCATGGCCTGGCCGCCAAGCTCACGGTGCAAGTGGTGCCGCCGGATACGGGCGCCGCCAAGGCCGTGCTGGACCGCGAAACCGAAGCGGCGATCGCTCTGCTCCGCGCCACGCCAGGAATTGCCAGCGCCGTATCCCTGTCCGATGCCGAACTCAATGCGCTGGTCGCGCCCTGGGTGGGCCAGAACGGCATCACCAGCGACATCCCGCTGCCACGGCTGATCGATGCCTCGGTCATTCCCGGTGAAAATGTGGATGTCCCGGCAATCGTCGCAAAACTGAAACAGGTGGCGCCGCACGCCACCCTGGACGATCATAGCCGCTGGATCTCGCGGCTCAGCGCCATCGCCGATACGGTGCGCTACTCCGCATACGGAATATTGCTGCTGATCGCCGGCGCCACGGCGGCGGCGGTCTCCTTCGCCACCCGCGCGGGTCTCGACGCACATCACGAGATGGTGGCGCTGCTGCACCAGATGGGCGCGCGCGCGAGCTTCATCGCGCGCACGGTGGAATGGCATTATTTTACGTCCGCGCTGGTCGCGGCCTTGTTGGGCACCCTCTTCGCGGCCCTTTTGTTTCTGGGCGCGGGCGGGTTGGAGCGCTTCGGCGTCGATGCCGTGCCCTTCCTGCCGCCTTTAGCACTGGCCTGGTCGGAAATACCCTGGCTGCTGACCGTACCGGTCGCTACCGCATTGATCGCCTGGGCTACGGCGCGGATTTCTGTCCTCTCGGTGGTTCGAGCTATATATTGAAAGCGCGACAAAACGCCGGCGAGGCCGCCTCACGTCCCCACGCTGGTGCTAGGGACGGGTTGGTGGGCGGATGATTGTGAGGCGGCTATAAAAACGGCGCGCCATCTACTAAGTTTCGGACCATGATACGCGGCTTTTTCACGGCGATGATGCTGGTGGCGCTGGCCTATGTGGCGGGCTTTGTGCTGTTCGTCTCGCTGTTGCCGATGACGCCGCAAAGCGTGCCCAAGGCCGACGGCATTGTCGTCCTCACCGGCGGCGGCGCGCGGCTCGACCGTGCGGATGATCTGTTCGAGAGCGGTGTGGGCAAGCGGCTGCTGATCAGCGGCGTGGATCTGGCCACCAGCAAGAAAACGCTCAAGCATCTGGTCCATGGCGGCGCGCGCTTCGATTGCTGCGCCGATGTCGGCTATAGTGCGGAAGACACGCGCGGCAACGCCCAGGAAGCTGCGACCTGGGCACGTAACAATAACTTCCGTCGCGTGATTCTGGTCACCGCGCGCTATCACATGCCGCGTTCCTTGCAGGAATTCTCCGCCGCCATGCCGGACGTGACGTTGCTGCCCTATCCGGTGGAACAGGAACGTATCGACCTGGCCGGATGGTGGCATTATCCGCGCACCATTTTTCTGCTGCATCGCGAGTATGTAAAATATCTCGCCAGTATCGTCACCACCAGCATGGCGCGCGCATGATATTCCTGCGCTCGGCTTTGTTCATGGCGTGGTTCCTGATTCTCACCTTGGTGATGGCGATCGTCTTCCTGCCGTTGCTGGCGGTGCCGCGCAAAGCGACGGTCTGGATGGCGCGCCAATGGGCACGCGCGACACTTTGGGGATTGCGCGCAATCGCGGGAATCGGCGAACGCCAGATTGGCGAAGTGCCGCGCGGCGGCGTGCTGGTGGCCTCCAAGCATATGAGCATGTGGGACACCTTGGCGCTGTATCTGGCGCTGGACGATCCGGGCATCGTGCTCAAGCGCGAATTGCTCCGCATTCCCTTTTACGGCTGGTATCTGGGAAAAGCGGCGGCGATCCCCATCGATCGCGGCGCCGGTGCCGATGCCTTGCGGCGCATGACCCATGCAGCGGAACGCGTGCTGGCGGAAGGCCGCCCCATCCTTATTTTTCCGGAGGGCACCCGCAAGAAACCGGGCGCACCGCCGGACTACAAGCCGGGCGCGGCCGGACTCTATAGTTTGCTGGACGTGGCCTGCGTGCCGGTGGCGCTGGATTCGGGACGCTACTGGCAAGGCTTTGCCAAGTATCCCGGCACGATCAGCATGGAATTCCTGGAAGCCATTCCATCCGGCATGAAACGGCGCGACTTCATGGCGCTGCTGGAACAGCGCATCGAAGATGCCACCAACCGGCTGCTCGACACAAAGCAGAGACGGCCATGAAGCAAGTTTCAGCTCCCACATCCAAATCTTGCGGCGAATGCAACCTCTGCTGCATCGAGCTGCCGATCGAAACCCCGGAGCTGCGCAAGAAGGCCCAGACGCCTTGCTCGCACCTCACGAGTAAGGGCTGCGGCATCTACACCACGCGCTTTCCGATCTGCCGGCAATTTCTGTGCGGCTGGATGCTGTTTCCGGAACTGGACGCGGATTGGCGGCCCGATCGCAGCGGCGTCATGATCCTGCAGGTGCCGCAGGTCAGCATTCCCAAAATCTACCAACCCGCGGGGCATGGCGTGCAGCTCTTGATCACTGGCGGTGAAGCGGCCGTCACGCGCCCGGGCTTTGCCGAATATATCGTCGATCAGGTGTCGCGCGGCGTCGCCGTGTACATGACCGCGACTACGCCCCGCGCCCTGCTCAATGAATATCTGCAACCGATCGGGGGAAACCTTCCCGCCGCCCGGCGGATCATCCTGCTTCTGTATCGCCTGCTGATGGCGGCGCGGGCCAAAAAAGGCCTCCTGGGCATGCTGCCGCATTTCTATCGCCTGCATGTCGAAAAACAGCGCGCAGCGCTGAAAAAATTACAATGAATACAATGTCTTAGACAAAAGGGCGGACCTTCGTAAATCGACCCGGCATCCCATATTAAGAGGCGGTCCATCTCGTAGTGGCACAATTGCCGCCTTTGTGATTTTTAGAGCCGTGATGAGCGAATTTTCCCGCCAAATCTGGGACATGAAATACCGCTTCAAGGCGGCCGACGGCACGCCGCTGGACCGCACCGTGGCGGACAGCTGGGCGCGCGTCGCGGCCAGCCTGTCGCTGGCCGAAGTGCCGGAGCGGCGCATCGCCGTGGCGCAATCCTTTGCGACGGCGTTGAAGGACTACAAATTCCTGCCCGCCGGACGAATTTTGGCCGGCGCTGGCACGGCGCGCAGCGTCACGCTCTTCAACTGTTTCGTCATGGGCACCATCCACGATTCCATGGATGGCATCTTCAGCGCCCTGCGCGAAGCCGCGCTGACCCTGCAGCAGGGCGGTGGCATCGGCTATGACTTCTCCACCTTAAGGCCCAAAGGCGCGCCGGTGGCCGGTGTGGGCGCGGACGCATCGGGGCCCGTCTCCTTCATGGAGGTGTGGGACGCGATGTGCCGCACCATCATGAGCGCGGGCGCGCGGCGCGGCGCCATGATGGCGACCCTGGCCTGTGATCACCCCGACATCGAAGATTTCATCGATGCCAAGCGCACGCCCGGCCGGCTTTCCAATTTCAACCTGTCGGTCCTGATCAGCGACGCCTTCATGCAGGCGGTGGCGGACGATGCCAACTGGACCCTGCAATTCCAGGGCAAGCATTACCGGACCTTGAAGGCGCGCGCGCTGTGGGACCGCATCATGCGCTCGACTTACAATTATGCCGAGCCGGGCGTGATCTTCATCGACCGCATCAACGAGCAGAACAACCTTTCCTATTGCGAGACGATTTGCGCCACCAATCCCTGCGGCGAACAACCTCTGCCGCCGTATGGCGCCTGCCTGCTGGGTTCGATCAACCTGGCCAGGCTGGTGCGCAATTCGTTCGAGGCAGACGCACATCTCAATCTGGATGCGCTGGCGGATCTCACCACCACAGCCGTTCGGTTGATGGACAATGCCATCGATGTCTCGCGCTTTCCGTTGGAAGCCCAGCGCCAGGAAGCCATCGCCAAGCGGCGCATCGGCCTGGGCGTCACCGGTCTTGCCGATGCGCTGATCTTCTGCCGCACCCGCTACGGTTCGCCGCAAAGCGTGAAGCTGATCCAGATCTGGCTTTCCACTTTGGCCCAGGCCGCCTATCGCGCTTCCATCGAGCTGGCGCGGGAAAAAGGCGCCTTCCCGCTGTTCGATGCGACGGAGTTTCTCACCCGCCCGCATATCCAGGCTTTGCCGGACGATATTCGCGCCCGGCTGGCGCAGCATGGTATCCGCAATGCGCTGCTGACATCGATTGCGCCCACCGGCACGATTTCGCTGCTGGCGGACAATGTCTCCAGCGGCATCGAGCCGGTCTTCGCCTACAGCTATACCCGCAAAGTGCTGCAGCCCGACGGCAGCAAGCGCGAAGAAATGGTCGAGGATTATGCCGTGCGCGCTTTTCACGCCCGTTTCGGCAAGGACGCCGCGCTGCCGGACTATTTCGTCAACGCGCAGACGCTTGCACCCGAAGATCATTTGGCGGTGCAGGCAGCAGCCCAACCCTTTATCGACAGCGCCATCTCCAAGACCATCAATGTGCCGGCGACGATTTCCTTCAATGCCTTCAAGGATGTGTATCTGGCGGCGTATCGCGACGGCTGCAAAGGCTGCACGACGTACCGGCCCAATGATGTCACCGGATCGGTGCTGTCGGTCGAAGAGCCGCAGAAGATAATTCCCGTCGAAGACGTCATTGCGCCGGTCGGCGACGAACCGGAATTGCCGTTGCCTTTGCCCGAGCCAAAGGAGCGGGGCGGCGTGGTCTATATGACCCGCCCGCTGGACCGCCCGGATTCGCTCTTGGGCCGCACCTACAAGATCAAATGGCTGGAAAGCGATCACGCCTTCTACATCACCATCAACGACGTAGAGAAGGATGGGCGGCGGCGGCCGTTCGAGGTCTTCATCAATTCCAAGAATATGGAAGCCTATGCCTGGGCGCTGGCGC
>JBEPVO010000133.1:0-7077 GCA_041690975.1 Alphaproteobacteria bacterium | reverse complement strand
AGATGGCTTTCCCAGATCGAGTCGCGGCCGAATTTCTCGCCCATGAATTGCTGCAACAGCAGCTTGCGGATGGGTTCGAGCGTCGCATAGGGCAGCAGCAATTCGGTGCGCCCGCCGCGATCTTCCATATCGATCCGCAGCTTCACCAAAATGGCGGCATTGGCGGGACGGGCGATGGCGGCAAAGCGGGGATTGGTCTCTAGGCGGTCGAGCGTGAAATTCACCGGCGCCAGCGGTTCAAAGGCCGCGCACATGTCCTGCAGGATGACTTCCACCATGCGCTGCACCAGGGTGCGCTCGATGGTGGTGTAGGGACGGCCTTCGATGCGCATCGCCGAAGAGCCCCGGCGGCCGCCCAGAAGCACATCCACGATGGAATAGATCAGGTTGGAATCGACCGTGAAGAGGCCATAATTGTCCAGTTCCTCGGCATGAAACACCGACAGGATGGCGGGCAGGGGAATGGAATTGAGATAGTCGCCGAAACGGATCGAGGTGATCGAATCCAGGCTGACTTCGACATTGTCCGAAGTGAAATTGCGCAAGGACGTGGTCATCAGCCGCACCAGGCGGTCGAAGACGATTTCCAGCATCGGCAGGCGTTCGTAAGACACCAGTGCCGAATTGATGATGGCGCGGACACCGGATTTGTCCTGCATCTGGTCGGAATTGACGTCGAAACCCAGAAGCGAGTCGATTTCTTCTTGGTTCAGAATGCGTTCGGCGCCAGTGCCGCCATCACCCGGCAGGTCGGCGGCGATAGCGATTTCCGTCGCGACGTCGGATGCGGTCGTTTCGTCAGTCATAAAGAATAGCCTGTCTCAAAATATTTGGAGTCGCTCGCCCATACGCGGTTGCTATGGGCTGTCGCCGGCGCCGCTATTGAACAATCATTTGCTTCAAGAGAACGTCGCGCACTTTGTAGGGCGCGGCGGAGGCATTGACCCGGCGCAGCAGCTCTTCTTTAAGCCGCAGCACACCTTCCGAGCCTTTCAAGTCATCGACCCGCAATTCGCGCAGATAGGACTGGAACTGATCCACCAGGCGCGGCATCAGAGCCGTCATGCCGGTCTTTTCCAGCTCATTGTCCATTTCCAGGGATAGAGACAATTTCAGATAGGCGGGCGTGCCGTCGCTGCTTTGAATATTGACGAGGATGTCGGGGACATCGCTGAATGCGACTTCCGGCGGTGTCAAAGGCGGCGCTTCTGCCACTTTCGTCTTGTCCGCGTCATGCGGCTTCAGGAGAAAGAAATAGGCCGCGCTGCCACCGCCACCCAGCACCAGAACCAGTGCGGGCACGGCGATCATCAGAATTTTCTTGGTGAGAAAACGCTTGAGACCTTTTTTGGGCGCGCCTTCGCCTTTGGCTTCGGCGTTTTCGCCATCGGCCTCGGCATCGGGGGCTTTATCTTTCTTCGCCATACGCGTGTCCCAGCTCTCTTCGCAGGGCAAGGTAAGCAAACGTGGTTAAGGAGCGGTTGAAATTGCCCAGGCCAGCGCATTCAGCCCGGCAAGTTTTTCCCCGCATCCCGCTGGGCGCTCAAGAAACACAATAAAAACGGGGCTTTCCCGTTGGCACGGTGGCTGCACTTCCTGGCAGGCGGACCAGAAGGGATCTGCTGAGCCATGGATAATTCACTTCTTGTTAGTCTTTCGCAGCAACTCGCGGCCTATCGCTCGATGGACGTGATCGCGAACAATATCGCCAATGCCTCCACCCCCGGCTTCAAGCGGGAATCCGCGAAGTTCGAGGAATATGTCACGCATGTGCGCCCCTCCGAGACCCAGAAAGGCCCGCAGGCGCTGAGCTTCGTGAAGGATGCCGGTGTGGTGCGCGACCTCGCCCAAGGCGAATTGAATTCCACCGGCGCCGCTTTGGACTTCGCCATCAACGGCAAGGGCTTCTTCGCGGTGCAGACGCCGAACGGCATGCGCTACACCCGCGACGGCCATTTCAGCCTCAACCAGGATGGCCAGCTCGTCACCTCGAACGGTTATGCCGTGCAGGGCGATGGTGGCAACATCACCATCACGCCCGATGACGGCAATGTCAGCGTCGGCGCGGATGGCACGATCTCCAGCATCCTCAACGGCGCCGCCAACCAGATCGCCAAGCTGCAGGTCGTCACTTTTCCGAACGAACGCGCCATGACCAAGCAGGGCGCCAATTTCTATTCAACCACCCAGGCGGCGACGCCCTCGACGGAGTCCACGATCGCCCAGCGCATGCTGGAAGGCTCCAACGTCAAGCCGGTGATCGAGATCAGCCACATGGTCGAAGTGATGCGCGCCTATGAAATGACGGCGACGATGACCAATTCCCAGGAACAACTTATGCGCCAGGCTATCGACAAGCTTGGCAGCATGCCGAATTAGGAGATCTGACCAATGCGCGCGCTTTCGATCGCAGCCACCGGCATGGCCGCCCAGCAGACCAATGTCGAAACCATCGCCAACAATCTGGCGAACATGAACACCACCGGCTTCAAGCAACAGCGAGCCGAATTCCAGGACCTGCTCTATCAGAACATCCAGACGCCGGGCGCCCAAACCTCGGACCAGGGCACCTATGCGCCCAACGGCATCCAGATCGGCGCCGGCGTTCGCACCGCAGCCATCTATCGCGTGACGACCCAGGGCGATCTGCAGTCGACCAGCAATCCCTATGACGTGGCGATCCAGGGTTCGGGTTATTTCCGCATCCAGCAGGCCGACGGCACCGACGGCTATACCCGTTCGGGCAATTTCTCGCTGTCGCCCCAGGGCCAGCTGATCACCCAGGACGGTCTGGTGGTTCAGCCCGGCATCGCCATTCCGGCGAACACGCTCAATGTGCAGATCAATGCCCAAGGCCAGGTCAACGCCACGGTCGCGGGCAATAACACGCCGCAAACCGTTGGCCAGTTGGAACTGACCCGCTTTCCCAACGAAGCGGGCCTGAACGCGATCGGCAACAATATACTTCTGGAAACGCCGGCTTCCGGTTCGCCCCAGGCCGGCGTGCCGGGCTCGACCGGCTACGGCACTGTGCAGCAGAGCTATCTGGAAACCTCGAACGTCAATTCGGTGGATGAGATCACCGCCCTGATCACGGCGCAGCGCGCCTACGAAATGAATTCCAAAGTGATCAGCGCGGCCGACCAAATGATGCAGCAAACCGCCCGCCTGGGAGGCCAGTGATGATCCGCAAACTCGCACTCTTTCTCATGCTGGCCATTTTGCCGATGCTGGCCGGGCCGGCTTTCGCCGAAGGCGGCGTGCGCATTGTGGTCCCCGCGCACGATATCGCACGCGGCCAGGCCATCATGGAGAGCGATCTTACATTCGCCATGGTGCCGGGTACGGCGCTGATGGCCGGCACCGTCACGACATTCGCGGCGGTCAAGGACATGGAAGCGCGCCGCATGCTGCATGCCGGCGAAGCGTTGCGCGCCGACGATGTGCGCCACCCCGTGGTGGTAACCAAGGGCCAGACCATCACCATGCTGTTCCATGCCCCGGGCGTAGATCTGACCGCGATGGGCCGCGCCATGGGCGAAGGCGGCGTGGGCGACACGATCACCGTCCAGAATCCTTCGTCCTTCCGTATGATCAACGGCGTGATCAGCGGGCCCGGCACGGTTACCGCCACCGGCCCGGCCTCACCTTTTCCGTCCCAGCGCACCGCTCGTAACTAGGAACTGACCCATGCATAGCCTGACAAGGTTTTCGGCCATTCTGTTTCTGGGTACCGCCCTGTGCGCTTGCTCAGCGCTGGACCGCATTGAGAATATCGGCGAAGCACCGAAGCTGGCGCCCGTGGGCAACCCGGCCGACACCCAGATCGTCGCCGCCATTCCGGCGACCCCGCCGATCAGTCATGACGGCAATTCGCTGTGGCAGCCAGGCGCCAAAAGCTTCTTCCACGATCCGCGCGCCAACCATGTCGGCGACATCATCACGGTGAACGTCTCAGTCACTGATGCCGCAAAATTACAGAACAGCACCACGCGTTCGCGCACCAATTCCGACAATGCCAACATGACCAATCTGTTCGGCCTGGAAAACGCCCTGCCCAAGGGCCTGGATCCGACCAGCCTGGTGAAGATGGGCTCGGACATGTCCAATGTTGGATCGGGTTCGGTGAACCGGCAGGAGAGCATCAACATGACTCTGGCGGCGTTGGTCGCCCAGGTTCTGCCCAACGGCAATCTGGTGATCTCTGGTCACCAGCAGGTGCGCGTCAATAACGAACTGCGCGACATGCGGGTTTCCGGCATCGTGCGCCGCGAAGACATCACCCAGGGCAATACGGTCGATTTGGCCCAGATCGCTGAAGCGCGCATCTCCTATGGCGGCCAGGGCACGGTCAGCGACATGCAGCAGCCGCGTTACGGCAGCCAGCTGTTCGACATCATCATGCCTTGGTGAAGCCTGCGCCAGATTTGGTGCAGCGAGTACCGGCTTTCTTCCCCCGCGCGGCGAAGCCGCTGACGGGGGAAGATGTGCGCTAGCGGGCTTGCCCGCGTGGCGCACAGATGGGGGCAATCAACTAATCGTCCCGATAGACCTTTTCGCGGCGCTCGTGGCGTTCCTGCGCTTCGATCGACAGTGTCGCGATGGGCCGCGCGTCCAGGCGCTTCAACGAAATCGGCTCGCCGGTTTCTTCGCAAAATCCGTAAGAGCCATCCTCGATCCGGCGCAGCGCCGCATCGATCTTGGCGATCAGCTTGCGTTGCCGGTCGCGGGTGCGCAGTTCAAGCTGCCGTTCAGCCTCGGTGGAGGCGCGGTCGGCCAGATCGGCATGCGGAATGGTTTCCGCCTGGAGATTCTGGATGGTCTCGCGGCTTTCCTTGAGGATCTCTTCCTTCCAGCTATTCAATTTGCGGCGGAAATACTCCCGCTGCTTTTCATTCATGAAGGGTTCGTTTTCCTGCGGCCGGTAGTCGGCCGGGATCTGGATTCCCATGCGTACTCCCTAAACCAAACAAGGCACGGGTTTTTGTACCTTTGTGGGCGGGGGTTATAGCGAGCGCCCCCACCGCCAGCAATCGTAATCGCGGCCGCTCAGAAGTGATGCACATTTAAAGCAACGCGCCGCCGATACCGTCCCGAAATCCACAGTATTATCATTGTTTTCAACGGGTTACGGAGATGTGCACAAAAGCGTCCATTCTCTGGAACTTTCACGCGTCCGTCATGTGACCGCGCCGGATCGCGCGCGCATACAGAATCAGTCCAGGCCGGATAGCGGATCGGGACCGAAACGGTTGGCGCCGAATGTGCCGCGCGTACAGAACCAAACGAGCAGCAGGATCACACCGACCAGGGGAACGAATGCGATCCAATACCACCATCCGGAATGATCGGTGTCGTGCAGCCGGCGGACCATCACGGAAATCGCGGGCAGGATATTGACGACAAGAGAAATTCCCAGAAGCAGATTGCTGATGCCAAAGGGAAACGCCGCGACGCACAACATCACGATGAGAAAGTGATACAGCGTGAAGTACCAATATTCAGAGCGCGGCGCGCGCCCGGAAAAAGTGGTGTAGTTGGAATAACAGGATCGGATGGCTTGGCCGAATGTCATGCGGCCGGTTCTTTGAACGCGGTGTTGTGCTTGGGAAACCATTCATGGCCCTTGAGCATGTAATTCCAGTACAGCACCGGCAGAAAGCTGGTCTTGATCCACCAACTCAGCCAGCGCTGCTTGCCGGGATCCAGAAGCGGCAAGGTTGGCGTGACTTTGCCGCCATAGACAAACTCCGCGATGATGGCTTTGCCATTGGCAGTGGTCAGCGGACATGACGCATAGCCGTCATAACCATTCTCGACCGCCGCGCCGCGCATCAACCGGAGAATATTCTGAACGACAACGGGCGCCTGCTTGCGTACGGCGGCGGCGGTTTTGGAATTGGGCGAACTGGCGACGTCACCCAGCGAGAATATGTTGGCGTAGCGGATATGTTGCATCGAGTTCTGGTTGACCTCGACCCAGCCGGCGGCATTTGCAAGCGGGCTCGACTTGATCGCGTCGGGCGGCGATTGCGGCGGGGACACATGCAGCATGTCATAGGGCACGTTGATGCGCTGACCCTGTTTGTCGCCGCCTGCGATCTCGAAGACCGCCGTTTTCGCCTTGGCATCCACGGCAACCAGATTGTGCTGATAGAAAACCTTGACGCCGCAGGCTTCGGCTATCTTGGCCAATTGGCGCGCGAAGAAAGGCACGCCGAATATCACGGGCGCATGGACGTAATATTCAATCTCAACCTGCTCGCGTATGCCCCGGCGCCGCAGATCGTCGACGGTGAGATAAACGATCTTCTGCGGTGCGCCCGGGCATTTGAACGGCAATGGCGGCTGGGTGAACACAGCCCTGCCGCCGGGTTTGAGCGCCTTGATGCAGTCCCAGGTGTAGGTCACATGGGTGGGCGAATAATTGCTGCACACGCCGTCATGGCCCAGTGCTGCGGCCAGGCCCTCGACTTTGTCCCAGTCGAGCTTCAGTCCGGTGCAGACCACCAGGTAATCATACGTGGTTTTGTCGCCGGTCGAGAGTTCGACGCTGTTGCCGTCGGGCGCGAATGCCGTCGCGGACGCTCTGATGCGCGTGACGCCGGGCGGGATCAAGCTGTCAGTGCTTCGGCGCGTCTTGGCCAGATCGTAGATGCCCGCACCGACCAGGGTGAAAGCTGGCTGGTAGTAATGCGTGTCGCTGGGCTCGACGATGGTGATGTCGCGAGCTGGAACGCCGCGCCGCGCCATGCTCGCCGCGACCGTGATGCCCGCCGCGCCGCCGCCGATGATCAGAATTTTGTGATGCCCTGCCATGATTACGCCCCCGTTTTTGAAACTGGACTGAACCGATTGGCGATCCCCGGCGGGACACTAGAGAAGTTCCGGGGAAGGGAAAATGGGGGGGTGGTGAAAGCAAGTAGCAATCGGGCTTTCGGCGCTGGACGCGCCTCAAGGTTTTCTGAAAGCCGCTGCCGCGGAAGCATTAAAGGCCCGATCCGTAAGGATCGGGCCTTTAATGGTTGCGGGGACAGGATTTGAACCTGTGACCTTCAGGTTATGAGCCTGACGAGC
>JBEPVO010000132.1:0-7097 GCA_041690975.1 Alphaproteobacteria bacterium | reverse complement strand
CCCAGCCCTCGCTGACGCAATATTCCTCGACATTGTTGCGGTCCACGCCATTGAAGCGAATGCCCACGCCGCGCTCCAAAAGCTCCGCTTTGTGGAAGGGGCTTTTGGGATCGGTGGAAAGCCGGTCGGGCAGTGCATCACTCATGGACAAGACCTTGGCAAAAACAGGGCTTTGATAGGCTGATCCCCCGCTTGATTGCAATGCCGTTTCGCGCTCAAGTCCCGCCCGCACAAAATCCATCAGGGAGATCACTTTGGCCTTTACCATCTATGACGCATCCGTGCCGCCGCTGGCCCATATGCTGGGCAGCTTTCATTCGGTTCTCACCAAGGCCGAAGCACACGCCAAGGAAAAGGGCGAAGATCCCAATTCCTATCTCGAACTTCGTCTGGCCCCCGACATGCTGCCGCTGACGGCGCAAGTCCGCATCGCCACCGACATGGCCAAGGGCGGCGCGGCGCGTCTGGCGGGCGTGGAAATCCCCACCTATGAAGATAATGAAACCACACTCGAGCAGCTCAAGGCGCGTCTGACCAAGGTCATCGCCTATCTGAAGAGCCTGGACGCCGCCAAATTCGCCGGCGCCGAGGATCGCGCGATCCACCTGAAATTCCCGCAGGCGGAATTCAATTTCAACGGCAAGGACTATCTGAACAATTGGGTCCTGCCCAACGTCTATTTCCACATCACCACCGGCTACGACATCCTGCGCAACAAGGGCATTGCCCTGGGCAAGCAGGACTTCCTGGGCGGCCAGAAATAGTCCATCGGACGAAGACGAAAAAGGGCGGTGCGCAAGCGCCGCCTTTTTTGTTTAGCGCAGAAATTTCTTCATCGGCTCCAGATAATGCTCATGCCAGCCGGAATCGAGGTCGGAAAACTGACCGGCCGGAAACCCGGTATGATCGAGGACCAGATGTGTCCCGCTCCCTTTGGGCGTGAGTTCGAACTTCACGATGGAATGAATGCCTGGGCCCCATTCCGGATCCCGCCAGGCCTGCACGATGCGCTTGTCCGGCACCAGTTCGACATTGCGCGCCATAATCGCACCGCCAAACAGTGAGAGCGTCCCACCTTCGGTGCGGTTGATCCTGGCAGGTGCGCCAGTGAACTGGGAGAACTGTTTCTCATTCAACAGCGCCTCATAAACCCGATGCGGTGCGGCCGCGAAATCTTGCTCCTCACGCAGCGAGGTCAGCGAAGCCGTCTTGGATTTATCAGCCGCGGCCCCTGCAGGCATTGCAGTCAGCATCGTCCATAAAAATCCTCCGACAACCGAACGCCGCTGCATCGATGCAAAAGCAGATTGGTTTGAAAATGCCATATCGCCCTCCTTGCCATGGATGCCGCCAGCGCAGCCTCTGAGGCAGCAAAGCACTCGACGACGGAGCGGGATACGAATTTATTCGTCCGCTGGACGGCTTTAGCGCTAAAGTGTTGTCCGAATTGATAGTTTGAACTGTTGTTCCAACCGCTAGGCCGCAAAAATCCAGGCCTGTGGTAACGGAGAAAACGCATGACCATCAAGCGGAGAGATTTCCTCGCCGGCGCGAGCGGCTTGGTTGCCACTTCCGCGGCACTGACGTCAGCGGCGGCCCAAGCGGAAACCCCGGAAGATGCTTCAAAATCGCCCCTAAGCGGCGCGCCACTCCGCGCTTTCAATGGCCCCTATCGAGGAGATCATCTCGGCCAGATTGCGTTTCCCATGGGGGGCATCGGCGCGGGCATGATCTGCCTGGACGGAACGGGCGCGCTGTCCCACGTCTCGATCCGCAACCGGCCGGAATTCTTCAACGAGCCTTGCGTCTTCGCGGCGATCGCCATCAAAGGTCCGCAGCCGATCGCGCGGGTATTGGAAGGCCCGGTCCCGTCACGTAAAATTTTCGGCCCGCCCGGTTCCGGCATGGGATTTCCCGGCGCCACCTATGGCTTGCCGCGCTTTGCCGATGCCGCGTTTGAAGCACGCTTCCCGTTCGGCAAGGTCACATTGACCGATCCCATTTTGCCGTTGGAAGTCGAACTGACGGGCTGGAGTCCATTCGAACCCGGCAATGCCGATGATTCCAGCCTGCCCGTAGCGGGGCTAGAATATCGTTTCACCAACCGCTCGGCGGCCGCTATCGATGCGGTGTTCTCCTTCAACGCCAAAAATTTCCTGGCGGCCGAGAAAAGTCCCCCGGGGAGAAATGCCGTCCGGTCAACACCGGGCGGCTTCACGCTCTGGAATGGCGCGCCACCGGAAAAGCCTTGGGAAGAAGTTGCTTTTGCCGCCGCCGTGACAGAACCCGATGGCAAAGTGAATCACAGCTGGTTTCGCGGCGACTGGTGGGACGCGCTGACCCTGGCCTGGAAGGATGTCGCGCGCGGAACTTCATACGACGCACCGCCGCCGACAAATAGCCCGCCCAGCCCGGGCGCCACGATCTTCGTCCCGTTTCATCTGGAAGCAGGCGCTTCACGCATCATCACGGTGCGGCTTGCCTGGTATTGCGGCGTCAGCGGCATGCGATCGGGCGATGATCCTTTTGCATGGCCCTGGCCCGATGCGCGGGGTGAAACTTATCGCCCCTGGTACGCCGGACGCTTTCACAACATCGAAAGCGTGAACGCCTATTGGGGGGATCATTACGACGAATTGCGGCGTTCTGCGGCGCGTTTCCGCGACTGCTTCTACGACAGCACTTTGGCGCCCGAAGTCATTGAAGCCGTCGCCGCCAATCTCACCATTCTCAAATCGCCAACCATCCTGCGCCAGACCGATGGTGCGGTGTGGGGATGGGAAGGCTGCGACGATAATTTCGGGTCCGCCGGCGGGACGGGTTCCTGCACGCATGTCTGGAATTACGCCCAATCCCTGCCTCATTTGTTTCCCGGCCTTGAACGCACCTTGCGCGAAACAGAATTCGGTCCTTCGCAAAATGATGCTGGTCATCAAGCGTTTCGCAGTGCGCTGCCGATCCGTCCCGTGGAACACAAATTCTATGCCGCGGCGGACGGCCAGTTGGGCGGGATCATGAAAATCTACCGGGAATGGCGCATCAGTGGGGATACGTCCTGGCTAAGCGCGCTCTGGCCTGCGGTGAAGCGCAGCCTGGATTACTGCATCGAGACCTGGGACCCGGGCCATGGCGGGTTGATCGAGGATCCGCATCACAATACCTACGACATCGAATTCTGGGGCCCGGATGGCATGTGCTCCAGCTTCTATCTGGGGGCGCTTCAGGCCGCGATCCTCATGGCGCGCGCCTTGCGCGATTCTCAACCGCGTTACGAGAAGCTCGCTGCCGTATGCAAGGCGCGCATCGAAGCGGAATTGTTCAACGGTGAATATTTCCGCCAGCACGTCCAACTCAAAGGATTTCGCGGCCCCTATCCGCTGAAGACCGCTTTCTTCAACGACTATTCATCCGACACGGTCGCGCTCTTCAACAAGGAAGGGCCGAAATACCAGTATGACAATGGCTGCCTGTCGGATGGCGTGCTGGGCGCATGGATGGCGTTCGTTTGCGGTGTGGGGGAGCCGTTGGACTCTGCCAAGGTCACGTCACATCTGCGTTCCGTGCACCGGCATAATTTAAAGGCGAGCCTGGCGGAACTGTCCAATCCCCAGCGCCCGACTTACGCAGCAGGCAATGAAGGTGGATTGCTGCTTTGCAGCTGGCCCAAGGGCGGCGAGCTTTCGCTGCCCTTTGTCTATTCCAACGAAGTCTGGACCGGGATCGAATATCAATGCGCCTCGCACATGATCCGGATGGGGCTGGTTGCGGAAGGGTTGGAAGTCGTGCGGACCTGCCGGGCGCGCTATGACGGCCGGGTCCGCAATCCGTTCGACGAATATGAATACGGCCATTGGTATGCGCGCGCCATGTCGTCCTATGCGCTGCTGGAAGCGCTGAGCGGCGCACGTTTCGACGCGGTGGAGAAGGTTTTATACCTGCAGCCCGCCATCAAGGGAGACTTCCGCAGCTTCCTGTCAACCGCCACCGGTTTTGGAACCGTAGGGGTCAAAAATGGACGGCCCTTTGTCGAAATTGTCTCGGGCCACATCCCCTATCGGAGAATTGCCTACACCGCGGCCTGATATCTTTATCGGCGCGGCTTGGCGGTGAACCGTTGCTCCTTGAACGTTCCGTCCGGCTGAAGGATCTTCGCAGCAAAGCCGCCTTCCTTGTCGCTCAGCGGATCAGGTTTCGCCACAACGACCTTGGTTGCAGCCGCAACAGGCTTGGCGGCGGACCGGATTTTCAGCGGGACAATCTGGACGACGGGCGCAGGTCGCTGCGCATTTGGAGCGCGCGGTTCTTCGGTGACGGGCTGAACCGGCGTCGCGATTGCGGCCGGAGCAGCATCCTTGTCCTGGCGTGCCGGCGCAGAACCGAACCGCCCGGCGATGTCTTTCGGCAGATAAATCAGCACAGGCCGGTAAATTTCGGGATGTCTGACTGCCAAATATGCCGCGCCCAACGCGATGACGAAAATGACAAGCACGGCGATTTTTACGCCGATGCTTCCAGCGCTGGGCGTAGACATTTTGGCCTGTTGCATCAAGGTGCTGCTGGCGACGATATTGGCGATGCTTTTCTCGTACGCGTTGGCGATGCGCCGCGCATCCCGCTCGTGCTTCAGCTTCTCTTCCATGACGACCAGCGGATCGCCCTCGTCCCGGAATTTGTCGGCCAAGGCATTGTAGCGGTCGCGCGCCTCGCGCAGCCCCGCCAGCTGCTCGGCGGACGTCATTTCTCTGCGGGCGCTGATCATGCGCGGGCTCTCTTCGTGCGTGCGCCGGAAGACGGGCCGGCCAAATAGGTGAACGTGGTTTTTACCATCTTCACGACGCCCGCGTACGGGTCATGCGCCGGATGTGGCTCGATTTGAGGTGCTAAGGTGTTGATTGTTTTGGTGCTCCCACCGGGAATTGAACCCGGGTTTCAGCCTTGAGAGGGCCGCGTCCTAACCGCTAGACGATGGGAACATGCAGTCCGGGGCTTATACGCGAGCCTGGTTCCGCGCGGCAAGTTCCATCAACAAAAGAATGCACCCGAAAATTGGGACCGGAACAGAGCGTTTTCCAGGCCGTTGAATTCCTTGAAACCGAACGGACTCAAAGAGATGTCCAGATATTTTTTCCATGTCCGGGACAGCGATGGCGATATCAGTCGCGACACCGAGGGCCAGGAACTGCCAGATCTGAACGCGGCCCGGGCAGAAGCCGTCAGCGCCAACCGGGAAATGTTGGGGGAGCGGCTTTTGCACGGCGGCAATCTCGACCACCGGAAAATCGAGATCGCCGACGAGCAGGGCAATATCCTGGCAAAGATTGACGCCAATGACGTGCTGTTCCGCGACGGAGAGTTCCGCAGCTATTCCGACGATGTGACGAAATCTGCCCCAACCGGGCTCGAAAGATCGACGGGCAAGAAGCACGCGGCCGAATAAGCGAAAGCGGCAAGCACGATCGGCCCGTCCACTTGCGCCAAAGCCGCGATCAGCCAGATGAAATTTTCTTCGCCGCCGCCGGCCTGGTCGGTTTGCGAAGGCTGCGCCGTTCCGTCCGGATGGGAATGATAGCAGCCGATGATCGCGCGGCCATTGGCGCGCGCGGTTTTCAATGCCGCGAAATGATCTTCGGGATGGATTTCAAACCGGTCGCGGGCAGACGCGATATTGCGTGCGGAATGCAGCGCCAGGGCTTGCACGGCATCGCCGTCGTTTACACCTTCGATCAATCCGCAGCATTCCGTCGGATAGGCCGCGCATGCTTCAGCTTCGATCCGTGCCTGCAACGCGCGCGGCAAAGTCAGCTTCATTTCTCGGCAGTCGCCTTGACTTGCCCCACCAGGCGACCGTTCTGGGTATCCAATATGTCGATCTCTTCGCCCGTGGCGGTCCGGATGCGCAGGATCAGGCGGCCCGGCTGGCTGTCCATGCTGACGATCTTCGAGCCCGGCGCCAGGGTGAAGCTGGAGGCAAGCTGTTCCGGCGTCTTCTTGCTCCCGCCGGACAGTTTCATCACCGCGCCCACCACCAGCGCGATCAGGGCTAGGATAATCAGGCTCGAAAGAATAATAACGGCGATCTTCGCGGCCTTCAGCGCGGGGCTGTTTTGCGGATCGGGCTGGATGTCGGACATAAATTCCTCTCGCGACGGGTCACACTATCAGGTGACGGTGGACGCGGCCCAGGCGGGGCATCGTCTTGACCGTGTCCTGGCCGGTACGCTTGGCGATCTGTCCCGGGCCCGTATCCAGCAATTGCTGGGCGAAGGCCGCGTCACCCGCGATGGCGCGACGATAAAAGACGCCAACCACCGGGTCAAAGGGGGCGATATTTTCGAGGTCGCCGTGCCGCCAGCTATCGAAGCGCGCCCGCGCGGGCAGGATATCCCGCTGGATGTGGTCTATGAGGACAAAGATCTCATCGTGATCGAAAAGCCTGCCGGGCTGGTGGTCCATCCCGCCGCGGGCAATCCGGACGGCACCCTGGTCAATGCGCTGATCGCTCATTGCGGCGACAGCCTGATGGGCATCGGCGGCGAGGCCCGGCCCGGCATCGTCCACCGCCTGGACAAGGACACCTCGGGTCTTCTGGTCGCCGCTAAGACCGAACGCGCCATGACCAGTCTGGCCAAGCAGTTCGCCAACCACACCATCGAGCGGGCCTACAATGCCGTGGTCTGGGGGGCGCCGCGGATGACGGAAGGCATCATCGAAGGCCAGATCGGCCGCAGCCCCTTTGACCGCAAGCGGATGGCAGTCCTGCGTGGCGGCGGCAAGCTGGCCCGTACGCACTATCGCCTGTTGGAGAAGTTCGGCCCGGATGCACGACCGCTGGCATCCCTGATCGAATGCCGCCTGGAGACCGGCCGCACCCATCAGATCCGGGTCCATCTCACCCATCTGGGGCAACCCCTAATCGGCGATCCCGTCTATGGCCGCGCCCGGCAGGCGCCGCGACCGAAAACCACAGAAGAAGAAGTGGCCTTTGCGGCGGCGGCCAACTTCCCTCGTCAGGCGCTGCATGCCTTTGTTCTGGGGTTCCAGCATCCCAGCCTGCACAAGACCATGCGTTTCGAGTCCCCCTGGCCCACCGATTTTGC
>JBEPVO010000131.1:0-7130 GCA_041690975.1 Alphaproteobacteria bacterium | reverse complement strand
ATGGTGCCGTAGGTGAGAATCGAACTCACGACCTATCCCTTACCAAGGGATTGCGCTACCACTACGCTACTACGGCAACCGTGGCATTGAGAGCTTATCGCCCCCGCCCTTGCGAAAGGGTGCGCTGCTATAACGTAAGGATCAGCCCAAGGTAAAGTGCGGTTCTGATGGCAAAAACGCCCCCCGAAAAGCTGGCAGCGGCGCTGAGGGCCAATCTGAAGCGGCGTAAGCAGGTGCCCCCGTCCGAAACGGCGGCAAGTCGCGCCAAAGACCCCGAAAATATTAGGGAAAAGCCGCCGGCCGAGCGCACAGGTCCCCTCCAGGGAACATAGCGGGCTCTCGCCGCTTTGCGTCTGTCGCGGAGGCGCCTACCACGCTACAAGCGTCGTTTTCGGGCCTCAGGGCCCTGTTTGAGGGATCATGGACCGGATTCGCATTCGAGGAGGCGCGCGCCTGTCTGGCGCCATTCCCGTCAGCGGTGCCAAGAACGCGGCGCTGAAACTGATGGCGGCGTCGTTGCTGACGGCGGAACCGCTCGTGCTGCGCAATGTGCCCAGACTGGCCGATGTGCGGGCCATGGCGGAGCTGCTGCGGGGGTTTGGCGTCACCGTCGCGGTCGAGCCGGGGGCAGTTCTGGGCGAGGGCGACACGTTCCGGCTGCGGGCGGCCCGAATCACGTCGTCATTTGCCTCCTATGACATCGTTCGCAAGATGCGGGCTAGCTTCCAGGTGCTGGCGCCGCTGCTGGCCCGCCATGGCGAGGCCAAGGTTTCATTGCCCGGCGGGTGCGCCATTGGGGCGCGGCCGGTCAATCTGCATCTTGATGCCCTGACCCTGATGGGCGCCAAAGTCGAGCTTGCCGACGGCTATGTGCTGGCACAGGCAAAAGACGGCCTGCATGGAGCGGAGATCATTTTTCCATCCGTTTCGGTCGGCGCCACGGAAACCGCATTGATGGCGGCCACCCTGGCGCGCGGCACCACCGTCATCACCAATGCGGCACGCGAGCCGGAGATCGAGGATCTTTGCCAGTGCCTGATCGCGATGGGGGCCCGGATCGAAGGGCTGGGAACCACACGGCTCTCGGTCGAAGGCGTGAAAATGTTGCACGGCGCCGAACATGCCGTGATGGCGGACCGCATCGAGGCGGGCACCTTCGCCATTGCCGCCGCCATTGCGGGCGGCGATGTCGAATTGGTGGGAGCCCGGCGCGACACCATCGCGGCGCTTCTGGAGCGGCTTGAGCGAACTGGCGCAGAGGTGCGTGATACGCCGCGCGGCATCGGCCTGCGCGTGAAGGATGGCCGGCCCACATCGGTGGATCTTTCCACCGCGCCGTTTCCCGGCTTTCCCACCGATCTGCAGGCCCAGTTCATGGCCCTGATGACGGTGGCGACAGGAACTTCGACCATTCGCGAAACCATTTTCGAAAACCGCTTCATGCATGTCCCCGAATTGGGCCGGTTGGGCGCCGATATCCGTGTCGAAGGCGACATCGCCATCGTGCGCGGCGTGGAAAAACTCAGAGGGGCGCCCGTGATGGCGACGGATTTGCGTGCCTCGGTCAGTCTGGTTTTGGCGGGCATGGCGGCGGAAGGCGAGACTTTGGTCAATCGGGTCTATCATCTCGATCGCGGCTTCGACCGACTGGAACAGAAACTGTCCGGCGTCGGCGCCGATATCGCACGGGTGCCGGAATGAGTGGGCTTTTGAAACTGGCGGCAGCAGATGGCGAAGATCTGGAGATGCTGTCGGCCCGGCTACAGGATGCCGTCGGCAAGCTGAAGGATTTCGCCTGGCTGCCGAAACAGCGGCGTTTCGCGGCCATGGTCAACCGCTACCGCTGGGAAGACGTGAAGGGGCCGGGCACACGCGTGCGCGCGGTGTTGCGTTTCGACAGCGTGTCCCAGGTCCAGTCCGTCAACGTCAAGCAGGGCGCGCCGGACGCGGTTGTTTCGCTGTTGGCGATCAAATTCATCCCCAGTGGCGAAGGCGATCCGGCCGGGGTGATCGAACTGGCGTTGGCCGGCGGCGGCACCATCCGCCTGACCGTCGAATGTATCGATGCTGAACTGACCGATCAGACCGACCCCTGGACCGCGCAGGCCAAGCCCAGCCACGAGGATGGCGCGTAATGGTCCGCCGCCTAAATACAAAAGACGCGAGCTTTGCCGCTGATTTCGAAGCGCTGCTGTTTGCCAAGCGCGAGATCGAGGAAGATGTCGCCCAGGCGGTGCGCGGATTGATCGCCGATGTGCGTCAGCGCGGCGATGCGGCGTTGGTGGAGCTGACCAACAAATTCGACCGCGCCAATATCACGGCTGCGACTTTGAAAATATCGGCCGCTGAGATCGATGCGGCATTGACCAAGGTCACGGCCGAACAGAACGCGGCGATCGAGATCGCCGCAACCCGGATCGAGACCTATCATCGCCGCCAATTGCCGCATGATGACAGCTTCCAGGACGAGACCGGCGCCATACTGGGCTGGCGCTGGACGGCGGTGGACAGTGCCGGGCTTTATGTTCCCGGCGGCACCGCCAGCTATCCGTCATCGGTTCTGATGAATGCGATCCCCGCTAAGGTCGCGGGCGTGGCGCGCATTGTGATGGTAACCCCGGCCAGCGGCGGGCATCTCAATCCGCTGGTGCTGGCGGCGGCCAGGCGGGCAGGGGTCAGCGATATTTTCCGCATCGGCGGTGCCCAGGCCGTCGCGGCGCTGGCGTATGGCACGCAAAGCATCGCGGCGGTGGACAAGATCGTGGGCCCGGGCAATGCCTGGGTTGCGGCCGCCAAGCGCGAAGTATTCGGGCAGGTGGGAATCGATTCCATCGCCGGGCCGTCTGAAATCCTGGTGATCGCCGACGCTGCCAACGATCCGGACTGGATCGCGGCCGATCTTCTCAGCCAGGCGGAACATGATGTGTCCTCGCAAAGCATCCTGATCACCGACGATGCGGCGTTTGCCGACAAGGTGGCCGAGGCGGCGGAGCGTGCGTTGGCCCTGCTGCCGCGCAAGGCGATCGCCTCGCGCAGCTGGGCCGATTATGGTGGTATTATCGTTGTGGCGAAATTGACCGATGCGCCCGCGCTGGCCGACCGCTTCGCGCCGGAACATCTGGAGATCGCAACGGCCGATCCACGCGCGCTGCTGGCATTGGTGCGTCACGCCGGCGCCATCTTCCTGGGCCGCCACACGCCCGAAGCGATGGGCGATTACATCGCCGGTCCTAACCATGTGCTGCCAACGTCGCGTTCGGCGCGGTTCTCATCGGGGCTGTCGGTCCTGGACTTCATGAAGCGCACGAGCTTGCTGTCGCTGGACGCAAACGCGATGGCCGTGCTCGGGCCACCCGCGATGACACTGGCGAAGGCCGAAGGCCTGGATGCACATGCCCGCTCCATCGCGGCGCGCCTGGGCCGGGAACGCTGAGTGGACCATCGCATCAGCGCCATCGTCCTTGATGAAAAAAGCGTAGTACGACGCTCCCCCGCGATCGAGCAGGAACGCGAAGTCGCGATCGCCGATCTGCTGGATGACAGTCTTTTCAAGCCCAGGGGGGCGACCTGCGGTCCCTATCATGTGGCGCTCAGCGTCAGGGAAAACCGGCTGGTGTTCGACATCACCCATGAGGACGGTACGCGGGTAGGGCGCATCCTGCTGTCGCTGGCGCCGTTCCGGCGGATCGTCAAAGACTATTTCTTGGTCTGTGACACCTATTACAGGGCGATCCGCGACTCCTCGCCCTCTCAGATCGAGTCTCTGGATATGGGCCGACGGGGGCTTCACAATGAAGGCACGGAGCTCTTAATCAATCGTCTTAACGGTAAAATCGAAACTGACTTCGACACCGCCCGCCGGCTCTTTACGCTGATCTGTGTTCTGCATCTGAAAGTCTGACGGGCGATGAGCGGCGATAAAAACAAACCGGCGTCGGTGCTGTTTGTCTGCACCATGAATGCGGTGCGCTCGCCGATCGCCTCTGCGCTGCTGCGTCATTTTCGGGGCAAGGATATCTATGTGAGATCGGCGGGCGTCGAAGCTGGCGCGCTCGACCCTATGACGGTCGAAGTGCTGGCTGAAATCGGCATCCCGCTGACCCATAATCCACGCCGTTTCGAAGATCTCCAGGATGACTGTTTCGATCTGGTGGTGGCGCTGTCGCACGAGGCCGAGACCCATGCCCTGGAATGGGGCCGAACCCTTTCCGCGTCGGTCGAATATTGGATTACCGCCGACCCCACCCTGGTCGAAGGCACACCCGAACAGAGGCGTGCCGCATACCGTGCCGTGCGGGACACGCTAAAGCGCCAAATTGTGGCAAGATTTACCTGAAAATCCTTGATTTCCTTCGGTTTCGGTGCAATCTCCCGCCCGTTCCACCCGTCTTTTTATTGTCGCGCGACGGCAGGGAAAGCCGCTACACACTGTCTCGATCGCTTTTGCAGAGGAAGAATGGCCAAAGAAGAATTGTTGGAGTTTGAAGGCACCGTCAGCGAATTGCTGCCAAACGCCACCTTCCGGGTACTCCTGCAGAACGGCCACGAAATCATCGCCCACACCGCGGGCAAGATGCGCAAGAATCGCATCCGCGTGCTGACAGGCGACAAGGTCATGATCGAAATGACCCCCTATGACCTCACCAAAGGGCGCATCACCTATCGCTTCCGCTAGACCGGAACTGGTTCTCGCCAGCGAAAGTCCTCGCCGTCTTGCGCTTCTGGCGCAGGCGGGGATTGTGCCCGCGCATGTCGTGCCAGCCGCGATCGACGAGAGTGTTCGCAAGGGTGAGCAGCCACGGCTTCATGCACTGCGCTTAGCCACGGAAAAGGCCAGGGCGGCACAGGCACGCCATGATTCTCCCGCCTTCATTCTTGCTGCCGATACCGTGGTGGCCTGCGGCCGCCGAATCCTGCCCAAGGCGGAAACCGATGATGACGTCCGGGCTTGTCTGTGTTTGTTGTCGGGCCGGCGCCACCAAGTGATGACCGCTGTGGCGCTGTTGGCGCCCGATGGCCGGTTGCGCACCCGGTTGGCGCTGACGCGGGTTTCCTTTCGGCGGCTCGACCAGCCTGCCATCGCCGCTTATGTCGAAGGGCGGGAAGGTATCGGCAAGGCGGGTGGCTATGCCATCCAGGGCCGTGCCGAAATCTTCGTCAAGGAGATCAGCGGCTCTTATTCCAATGTGGTGGGGTTGCCCTTGTCGCTGACGGTTCTGCTGCTTCAGGGCTGCGGTGCGTCCGTTCCATGATACGATCCCGCATGGCGGCCGGGTTGCGATCCATTCATGAGCGCTGAAATTCTTATCAATGCCGGCGTGGGGGAAATCCGCATCGCCCATCTTTGCCATGGCCGGCTGGAAGAGCTCAGTTTCGAGCGCACCATCGGCGGCGAGGAAGGCACTCGCCACTGCCACAGCCATATCGGCGACGTTATTCTGGGTCGGGTGCAGCGCGTGCTTCCGGGCATGCAGGCGGCATTTGTCGATATTGGAATGGAGCGCGCGGGTTTTCTGGGTCTGCGCGAAGCGAAAATCTTGGCGCGCAAAGTCAGCGACGACACGGCGATCTCCGATTGTGTGCGCGAGGGCGAAGGCCTGCTGGTGCAAGTGATCAAGGATCCCATCGGCGAGAAGGGCGCGCGGCTGTCCGCCGGCGTTACGCTGCCGGGGCGGCTTCTGGTGATGACACCTGGGCAGGACGGGGTCGCCGTCTCCCGCCGGATCGAGGACGAACCGCAGCGCGAGACCTTGATCGCGCTGGGCGAACAATTACTGGCTGAGGAAGCGCAGACCCTGCCGCCGGGCGCAGGCATCATCTTCCGCACCGCCGCCCAGGGTGCCTCGCTGGAGGAATTGGCTTTGGATGCGCGAACCTTGGGTGAGACCTGGCGCTGCATTGAGGACCGGAAAAAAACGGCCCGCGCGCCCGCCACGCTGTATCGCGATCTGGGGCCGATCGAACGCGCCATGCGCGATGTTGTGCGCGGCGATGTTGAGCGGGTGCTGATCGACGATGCCGGGGCAGTGGAGGCGGCGCGTGCCTATTGCCGCAAAGTGATGCCCGGCGCGGAGACCAGGATCGAACTGGCCAGCCGGAGCCTGTTTGAAGATCATGGCTTGGAAGAAGAAATTGCGCGCCTGTCCCAGCCGCGGGTTGCGCTGCCCTGCGGCGGCTGGATCACCATCGAAACCACCGAGGCGCTGACGGCGGTGGACGTGAATTCCGGCAGCTTCACGCAGTCGGGCGGCCTGGAAGAGACGAGCCTCGCCGTCAATCTGGAAGCGGCGGCGGAGATTGGCCGTCAGCTTCGCCTTCGTGGCATTGGTGGCCTCATCGTGGTGGATTTCATTCATCTCGGCGAAGGAGAAAATGCCACGCGCGTGATCCAGACTTTGGAACAAAGCCTCAGCTTTGATCGCACGCCGTTGCAGATCTCGCCCATGACGGAGTTCGGCATCGTCGCAGTCACTCGCAAAAGATTGCGCGAGCCCCTGGCGCGGCGCACTAGCGTCGCCTGCACCGGTTGCGGCGGGACCGGACGGGCATCGGCTCCCGATTGTGTCGCATTGGAAATTCTGCGCCGGGTCGAGCGGGAGGCTGCTGCCAATCCTGGCGCGGAGCTGGTGGTCACCGCTGCGCCCGATGTGGTGGCATGGCTGACCCGCCACCTCGATGAAATCGGTCCGGCGCTGTTGCGCCGGGGCGCAGGGCGGGTGCGGTTCGAGGCCGGCGAATGTCTTGGGAGGCGGTTCGATGTCGCCCGCCGCTGACACCAGATGCCCCATCTGCGGCAAGCCCGGGCAAGCCAGCCTCTCGCCCTTCTGTTCCCGGCGCTGCGCCGATATCGATCTGGGCCGCTGGCTGAAGGGCAGCTACGCCATTCCGGGCAGGCCGGAAGATGATCTGGACAAAGGCCCCGAGGCCCCGCCGGGCAAGGACGAAGTCTCGGAAAGTTAAGGATTTTGCACCCATCCGGCAGGCCCGGCCGGTCCCCGCTGGACAGGGCCAGAACCGTCCTCTAATAAGCCCAACCTTCGCCTTTTCGGCGCGTGCCCAGGTAGCTCAGTCGGTAGAGCAGTGGATTGAAAATCCACGTGTCGGCAGTTCGATTCTGTCCCTGGGCACCA
>JBEPVO010000130.1:0-7138 GCA_041690975.1 Alphaproteobacteria bacterium | reverse complement strand
TTCAATGGCGTGGACCGCAACAATGTCGAGGAATATTGCGTCAGCGAGGGCTGGGTCCGGCTGGCGGTGGGCAAAACCGTGGATCGCCATGGCAATGCGATGACGGTCAAATACAAGGGAACCGTCGAACCCTATTGGCGCGCCGCCGAGTAACGGCAGGCCCGATCCTTTCTGTCTTTTAATTTTTCCAGACCTATTCCGCCGGAACGCGCGCGCGGGGCCGTTACAATCTCGTCCATGCCGTCTCGGGAGAATGCGGCGCGGGCAGGAGGGGCATGTTTGAAATTCCCTTTGGAGAAAAACATGTCGATCAAGAAAATTGCCGCTGCATCCCTTGTCGCCCTGTCCGTTGCGGTTCTGACCGCCAGTTCCGCCAGCGCCATGGGCTGGCGCGCCAACCATCCCCGCCGTGCCGAAGTGAACACAAGGCTTAATCGCCAGGATCACCGCATCAATGTCGAACGTCGCAAATGGCCAGATCACGCCGGCCCAGGTGCATGACCTGCATGCCGAGGATCGCGGCATCCGGGCACAAGAACGGTTCGACGCCAGCAACAATGGCAGTCACATCACACGTTCCGAGGACCGTTCCCTGAACAGCCAAGAAAATGCCGTCAGCCGCCAGATCGGCCACTGAGCGGCTTTCTGTAAGACAATGGCCCGGTTTCATCACCGGGCCATTTTTTTGCATAACGGAACAACCATCCGGTGAATTGCGGTTGGGCCCAGGGGCTATTATCACCCTGTGATGCCCGCGACGTTCACCGAAGACGGCCTGCCGCTGCCCCAGCGCTATTGGGCGATCCTCACCATCGTGCTGGGCGTTATCATGGCCGTGATTGACGGCGCCATCGCCAATGTGGCGCTTCCCACTATTGCCCAGGATCTCAACGCCAGTCCGTCCTTCTCGATCTGGATCGTGAATGGCTATCAGCTCGCCATCACCATCTCACTGCTGCCGCTGGCGGCGCTGGGTGAGATCATTGGCTATCGCCGGGTCTATCTGGCGGGGCTGGCTCTGTTCACGGTAGCATCCCTTCTATGCGCCTTGTCGCATACCTTGGTGCTCCTGACCGCGGCGCGCATCGTGCAAGGCTTCGGCGCCGCCGGGATCATGAGCGTCAATGCGGCGCTGGTGCGTTTTACCTATCCCCGCAATCAGCTGGGCCATGGAATTGGAATCAATGCCCTGGTGGTGGCGGTGTCGGCAGCGGTGGGGCCGACTTTGGCGGCGGGCATCCTGTCGGTGGGCACCTGGCCCTGGTTGTTCGCTGTCAATATTCCGATCGGCCTGATTGCCGTGATGGTGGGCCGGCGCGCCTTGCCTCACACGCCGCGCGCGCCGCATCCCTTCGACTGGCGGGGCGCGATCCTCAGTGCACTGACATTCGGGCTGGGCATCGCCGCCATCGACAGCGCCGGTCATGGCGAAGCGTTTGTGCTGTATCTGTCGGAATTCGCTGCCGCGGGCATCGCCTGCCTCATACTGGTGCGGCGTGAGGTTCATTCCACGTCACCGATGCTGCCTGTGGATCTGTTGCGCATTCCCATCTTTGCCTTGTCGGTCTGCACGTCGGTAGCGTCCTTCTGCGCCCAGATGCTGGCCTTCGTGGCGCTGCCCTTCTATCTGCAGGACAGGTTTGGCTATTCTGCGGTCCAGATCGGGCTTCTGATCACGCCCTGGCCAATCGCAGTGGGATTTGCGGCGCCGATCGCGGGATGGCTGGCGGAACGTCACCCGGCTGGTCTTTTGGGCGGCATCGGCCTTCTGGTCTTCGGCGGTGGGCTGGCTGCGCTGGCGCTGCTCCCCGCCCACCCTACGGTGATCGACATTGTCTGGCGCATGGCGCTGGCGGGCGCGGGCTTCGGCCTGTTCCAGTCACCCAACAACCGCACCATGATCGCGGCAGCTCCGCGCGAACGCAGCGGCGGCGCATCGGGCATGCTGGGGACGTCGCGGCTCTTGGGCCAGACCATCGGCGCAGCGCTGGTGGCGATGTTGCTGGCGCGCGATCCGGTAAACGGCACGCGGATCGCTTTGGCGGTGGGTGTCGGCTTCGCGCTGGCAGGCGCCGCGCTCAGTGCGCTCCGGCTTTCGTCCGGCGGTTCGCGGGGCGGGCAGGCGGTGCGGGTGCTGGAAGCGCCTAGGGCGACGGGCGAGTGATCCCTGCCGGCAGCGCGTGAACGTCGGACTGCGGTTGCAATAACAACCAAAGTTTACTCGCCGTTAAGGCCGACCAAAAAAGAATGGCTGCGATTGTTCGAGTTCGCGCGATGGCCAAGATTTTCGATCTTCTGAAATATAATGCATCGGCGCCTTTGCTCGCGTTCCGGCTGGAGTGGTTGAGCATCGTAGTCATCGCCCTTATCGATGTTGTGCTGGCGTCGCAGGCTGGGCTGCGCTTCCATCTCAATCTGCACGACGCCAACCTTCTCGCCGTACCGTTGATTGTTGCCGCAATGCTGGCAAGTAAATTTTGCGCGCGGCGCGTTGCCATCATGCTGGAATTCATTGCTTTGATACTCGCCACAGCTCCTGTGTTGGCTGTCGCAACTTATATTGCCCTCGCCCAATCCGGGCCCTTGCGCGACGATCAGTTTTTGCTGGCAGACCGGGCACTGGGTTTCGACTGGCTGAGCTGGTTTCATTTCGTCATGGCGCATCCGATTATTGCTCACCCCTTGTCGCTTCTCTATTACAGTCCGGCTGTTCAGGTGGTATATTTCACAGTGCTGATGGGTCTGATGGGCGCCAAGCAGCGCATGCGGGAGATATTCTGGATTCTGCTTCTGGCGTTAGTGCTGACCACCCTGATCTCATGGTTGATGCCGGCAATGGGGCCATTTCAAACCTTCGGCCTCAAATCGTATGGAGCATTTCTGCCGGAAATTTCGCGCGTGCATTCCGGACAGGCAGTCGAATTTTCTCTGGAACAGCTGCAAGGTATCGTGACGTTTCCGTCGTTTCACACCACCTTGGCACTGACGATGGTGTATGCCTTTCGCCGCACGGGCCTTGTTGGGTGGATACTGGCGCTGGCCAACGGCGTGCTGTTGCTGGGCGTGCCGGTTTTCGGGGGGCACTATCTGGTGGACATGATTGCAGGCGCCGTGGTGTTCGCGCTCGCACTGGCAGCGGTCAGGATTGGCGTACGTACGCGTCAGCGCAGGACCGAACCCGAAATGGCGATGGCCGCCGCGTAGGCGTCTCACGCCATAGGTCGTTGCAGAGCTTTGCCGCAACGTTCTGCTTCAACTCGCATCAACAAACGAAAAGGCCCGGTGTTTCCACCGGGCCTTTCGCATTTCTGATCGTCATGGATGGCCCGGACAGTTCCTAGCATCAGCGTGGGAACGGGCCACGAGCTTAGAAGTCCATGTCGCCCATGCCGCCCATGCCGCCGCCGCCCGACATCGGGGGCGACTTCTTCTCGGGACGGTCCGCGATCATCGCCTCGGTGGTGATGAGCAGGCCGGCGACCGAAGCCGCGTTCTGCAATGCCACGCGTACCACCTTGGTGGGGTCCACGATGCCGGCATCGATGAAGTCGACATACTTCTCGTTCTGGGCGTCATAGCCATAGGTGCCCGATTTCTGCTCGAGCAGCTTGCCGACGATGATCGAAGCTTCCTGACCGGCATTCTGGACGATGATGCGGATCGGGTACTGGATCGCGCGGCGCACGATGGCAATGCCCTGAGTCTGATCGTCATTGTCGCCGGTGAGATTGGCCAGGATCTTGGAGGCATAGAGCAGGGCCGTGCCGCCGCCCGGGATGATGCCTTCCTCGACCGCGGCCTTGGTGGCATTGAGCGCGTCATCGACGCGATCCTTGCGCTCCTTGACTTCGATCTCCGTGGCGCCGCCGACGCGGATCACCGCAACGCCGCCGGCCAGCTTGGCCAGACGTTCCTGCAGCTTTTCCTTGTCATAGTCGCTGGTGGTCTCTTCGATCTGGGCCTTGATCTGTGCAACGCGGGCCTGGATGTTGGCCTTCTTGCCGGCGCCATCGACGATGGTGGTGTTTTCCTTGTCGATGCGGATCTTCTTGGCGGAGCCCAGCATGTCCATTTTGACATTTTCGAGCTTGATGCCGATGTCTTCGCTGATCACCTGACCACCGGTGACGATGGCGATGTCTTCCAGCATGGCCTTGCGGCGATCGCCGAAGCCCGGTGCCTTTACTGCCGCGACCTTGAGGCCGCCGCGCAGCTTGTTGACCACCAGGGTCGCCAAGGCTTCGCCTTCGATTTCTTCAGCAATGATCAGCAGCGGACGGCCGGCCTGCACCACGGCTTCCAGGATCGGCAGCAGGGGCTGCAGGCTGGTGAGCTTCTTCTCGTGGATCAGGATCGCCACATCATCCAGTTCCACCGTCATTTTTTCGGCGTTGGTGATGAAGTAGGGCGAGATGTAACCGCGATCGAACTGCATGCCTTCGACGACATCCAGCTCGGTCGCCAGGGACTTGGCTTCCTCGACGGTGATGACGCCTTCATTGCCGACCTTCGACATCGCCTGGGCGATCATGTTGCCGACTTCGCGGTCGCCGTTGGCGGAGATCGTGCCGACCTGGCCGATTTCTTCGTTCGACTTGACCTTCTTGGAGCGCTTCTTGAGTTCGGCGACGACGGCTTCGACCGCCTTCTCGATGCCGCGCTTCAGGTCCATCGGGTTCATGCCGGCGGCAACCGATTTGGAGCCTTCGCGCACGATGGCGCGGGCCAGTACGGTGGCGGTGGTGGTACCGTCGCCGGCCGCGTCATTGGTCTTGGAGGCGACTTCGCGCACCATCTGGGCGCCCATGTTTTCGAACTTGTCGCCGAGTTCGATTTCCTTCGCCACCGTCACGCCGTCCTTGGTCGTGCGCGGAGCGCCGAAGCTCTTGTCGATCACGACATTGCGGCCCTTGGGACCCAAGGTGACTTGTACCGCGTCGGCAAGGATGTCGACGCCGCGCAAAAGCTTTTCGCGGGCGTCGGCGCCGAATTTCACATCTTTGGCTGCCATTCGTTAGTCTCCTGAATTCTGTTGAATATGTTTGATGGGAAGGCGGCGATTACTTCTTCGCCTTGCGCCCTTCGATGATGCCCATGATGTCGCTCTCCTTCATGATGAGGAGATCTTCGCCATCGATCTTCACTTCGGTGCCCGACCATTTGCCGAACAGCACGATGTCTCCCGCTTTGACTTCCAGCGGGGTGCGCTTGCCGGACTTTTCGTCGATGGCGCCCGGGCCGGCGGAGATGATCTCGCCTTCCTGCGGCTTTTCCTGAGCGGTCTCGGGGATGATGATGCCGCCAGCGGTCTTGGTATCTTCTTTGACGCGGCGGACGACCACGCGGTCGCCAAGGGGACGGAACTTCATGCGTGCCTCTCCTAAAGTATTGGTTTTACTGTGAAAAAACTCACGTAGCAGCACTCATCGGATGAGAGTGCCAAACCACTGCCGGGTATTTAGGAGGGGGCCGGGGGAAGGTCAAGGCAAGGCTTTGTGAATCCCAGTCTGGAACGGGTCACAAACACCGACTTTCTTCCCCCGCATGGCGAAGCCATTGGCGGGGGAAGATGTCTGCTAGCGGGCTTGCCCGCGTGGCAGACAGATGGGGGCCGGATCAAAATGTGGCGGTTTCAAGGTTTTTTCGATTCACGTGCAAACGCGCAAAGGTTGAAACCGTTGTTCATGTGAGGTTCAGCCGCGCGCGACCAACATCACGCCAGGTTTTGAGCAAGGAGACTCCAGATGAAACAGTTCGCGAAAGTTGCTTTGAGCGCGATGATCCTGGCGGGTGCTGCTACTGCGGTGGCGAGCGCGCCGGCACAAGCGCGCGTCGTGGTTGGCGTCGGTATCGGTGGTCCCGGCTATTATGGCGGCTACGGCCCCGGATATGGCTCTGGCTATTACGACGGCGGGTATTACGACCGCGGCTATTCCTGCGACCCCTATAGCCGTTGGTACAGCCCGTACCGCTGCGGTTACGGCCCGGCTTATTATCGCGGCGGTTATGGCGGTTATTACGGCCCCAGCATTGGCCTCAGCTTTGGCGGCGGCGGCTGGGGTGGTCACCGCGGCGGTGGCTGGTCTGGCGGCCATGGTGGTGGTGGCGGCTGGAACGGTGGCGGACATGGTGGCGGACATCACCGCTAGGCTTTGAACCGCACGACGAAAAACGGCCCCGGGCAACCGGGGCCGTTTTCTTTTGGCCCGAGATCTTTTGTCCGCCGGGGGATCCTGACGAACACAATCCCGCCGTTATCGGTTCAGCCAGCGTTCAACCGCAAAGGCAGAGTTTGATCCCAAGCGCGATCCTGCGCGAACGGTGGAGTGCGTGATGAAAATGTCCTGGAAAGCGGTTTTGACCGCATTGCTGGTGGCGGGTGGCGCCACCACAATGTCAGCCTGCGCCAGCGCCCAAGGTTATGGCTATGACAATGGGTATTACGACAACGGCTATGGCGATCCCAATGCCTATGGATCGGACTATGGCTATGGCGATCTGCCCGGCAACGGCATCGGATTTTCTTACGACAGCGGCGGCTATTGCGATGCCTATGGCTGCCCGGACGATTATTGGAACATGCCGGTCTATTATGGCCCGGTCTATTACGGCGACGAATGGTTCAACGGTCCGGTCTATTACCGTGACACGTTCGGTCGGCGGCAATACTGGATCCATGGTGGCTGGCGCAACGACGAATGGCGGGGTGCGCGTCCCAGCTGGTGGCACGAGGGCCGTTACGGTTCGGCGTTAGGCCAGGACTTCTATCGCAGTCATGGCTTCCGTGGCGGTTTCAATAACAATCGCGGTTTCGACAATCGCCAATTCGACAATCGGCGTTTTGACAATCGCGATGATCGTCGCTTTGACAACCGGAGTTTCGAGAACCGCAATTTCCAGAATCGTGCACCGGACAATCGCGGTTTCGGCAACAATGGCGGTCGCGGGTCCGATGGCGACCGGCAGAATTTTAATCGCCAGAATTCTGATCGCCAGAATATTGATCGTCAGGATTCGAACCGTCGGAATTTTGACCGGCAGAATCTCGAACGCCAAAATGTTGAACGCCAGAATGTCGAACGTCAGAATTCCGAACGCCGTGACTTCGGCAATCGGGATTCTGGCCGCCGCGACTTTG
>JBEPVO010000129.1:0-7165 GCA_041690975.1 Alphaproteobacteria bacterium | reverse complement strand
GCGGTATGGACGCGGCTGGTGGTGGCGCCGCCGATCATCAGCGGAATGTCGAAGCCCTGCCGTTCCATCTCGGACGCGACATGCACCATTTCGTCCAGTGACGGCGTGATCAGGCCTGACAGGCCGATGATATCGGCCTTGTGTTCGCGGGCAGCATCCAGAATTTTCTGGGTCGGCGTCATCACGCCCAGATCGAACACTTCATAGCCGTTGCACTGAAGCACCACGCCGACAATGTTCTTGCCGATGTCATGGACATCGCCCTTCACCGTCGCCATCACGATGCGCCCGGCAGCTGCCTTAGCGGCGGATTTGTCCTCTTCCATGAAGGGCAGCAGATAGGCGACAGCCTTCTTCATCACGCGGGCCGACTTGACCACCTGGGGCAGGAACATCTTGCCCGACCCGAACAGGTCGCCCACCACATTCATGCCCGACATCAGCGGGCCTTCGATCACATGCAATGGCCGTTCAGCAGCGTGGCGGGCCTCTTCGGTGTCTTCCACAATAAAAGCGTCGATGCCGTGCACCATGGCATGGCTGATGCGTTCATTGACCGGCAATGAACGCCAAGCGGCATCTTCCACCTCGGCGGTTGCACCATCGCCTCGATACTCCTTCGCCAGATCCAGCAATCGTTCGGTGGCATCGGTACGCCGGTTGAACAGGACATCTTCGATGCCCTCGCGCAGCGGCGTGGGGATATCCTGATAGACCGTAAGCTGGCCCGCATTGACGATGCCCATGTCCATCCCCGCCTTGATGGCGTGGAACAGGAACACACTGTGCATCGCTTCGCGGACGCGTTCATTGCCGCGAAACGAGAAGGAAAAATTAGAGACCCCGCCGGAAATATGGGCGTGCGGATTCTGCCGGCGGATGATCTCCGCGGCTTCGACAAACGCCTTGCCATACTCGTTATGCTCTTCCAGGCCGGTCGCGACGGCGAAGATATTGGGATCGAAGACGATGTCTTCCGGCGGGAACCCCACCTTGTCGACCAGGATGTCGTAGGCCCGCTTGCAGATTTCGACCTTGCGCGTCAGCGTGTCGGCCTGGCCGACTTCGTCGAACGCCATCACCACCACGGCCGCACCAAACCACAATACTTCACGGGCCCGGTCGATGAACAATTTCTCGCCTTCCTTCAGCGAAATGGAATTGACGATGGCCTTGCCCTGGCAACATTTCAGGCCCGCCTGGATCACGCTCCATTTGGAGCTGTCGATCATTAGCGGCACTTTGGAGATGTCCGGCTCGCCCGCGATCAGATTGACGTAACGGGTCATCGCCGCTTCGGAATCGATCAGGCCCTCGTCCATGTTGATGTCAATGATCTGGGCGCCATTCTCGACCTGGCTGCGCGCCACTTCCAACGCCGCTTCATAGTCGTTCGCCGCGATCAGCTTGCGGAACTTGGCCGAGCCCGTGATATTTGTGCGCTCGCCGACATTGATGAAGTTGAGGTCCGGCGTCAGCGTGAACGGTTCCAGTCCCGACAAGCGCATATAGCGCGGTTTTTCCGGAATGACGCGCGGCTTGACGCCGGCCACGGCTTCGCCGAAGGCCTTGATGTGTTCGGGCCGCGTGCCGCAGCAGCCGCCCACGATATTGACCAAGCCGGAGCGGGCGAATTCGCCCATCATTTCGGCCATCGATTCCGGGGTCTCGTCATAGCCACCGAATTCATTGGGCAGACCGGCATTGGGGTGCGCGCTCACCAAGGTATCGGCCGCCAGCGCCAGATCGGCGACATAAGGCCGAAGTTCCTTGGCGCCCAGCGCGCAATTCAGGCCGATAGCGAAGGGATTGGCATGGCGCACCGAATGCCAAAAGGCTTCCGGGGTTTGGCCCGTCAAGGTACGCCCGGACAGATCGGTGATGGTGCCGGAAATCCAGACCGGCAAACGCACATTCATTTCCGCGAAGACTTCCTCGATGGCGAAGATCGCGGCCTTGCAATTGAGCGTGTCGAACACCGTCTCGATCATGAGGACGTCGGCACCGCCACGCACCAATCCGTGCGTGGCTTTTCTGTAAGTGGCGCGCAGATCGTCGAAGGTGATGTTGCGGAAGGCGGAATCATTGACGTCGGGCGAGATCGAAGCGGTGCGATTGGCGGGGCCCAGCACGCCGGCGACCAGGCGCGGACGGCTGCCGGTGGCAAACTGATCGCACAGATCGCGCGCCAGCCTTGCGCCCGCCTCGTTCAGTTCCTCGACCAGATGCCCTAGGCCGTAATCTTCCTGACTGGTGAAATTGGAATTGAAGGTGTTGGTCTCGATGAAATCCGCCCCGGCTTCCAGATACTGGCGGCCGATATCGCGGATGATCTCCGGCTTGGTCAACGTCAGAAGATCGTTGTTACCCTTCAGTTCGTTGGGATGGTTGCCGAAGCGCGGTCCGCGAAAATCATCTTCTCCCAGCTTGAAGCCCTGGATCATCACGCCCCAGGAACCGTCGAGCAACAGAAGCCGTTCCCTAGCCTCTTCCTTCATCCATTTCAGACGGGCATTGCGATCGAAACTCATAACAAATCCTCAGATTTCAAATCGGATGGGCGCAGACCCAGCAAACGGCTCGCCGCATAGCTGAGATTGGCCTGGTTGAGCGTATAAAAATGAAACTGGTCGAAACCCAGACTGTGCAATTGCTGCACCTGATCGGTCAGCACGGCAGCCGCGACGATGCGGCGGCTCTCGACATCCTCGTCCAGCCCGTCATACGCGCGCGACAACCAGCCGGGAATGGAGGCGCCGCAACGCGTCGCCATGCGTTCAACGCCGCGAAAGGACGTGGTCGGCATGATGCCCGGCACGATGGGAATGGTGATGCCGGCCTTGGCGGCATCGTCGCGGAAACGCGCCGTCGCTTCATTGTCAAAAGCGAACTGCCCCAACGCACGGCTGGCGCCTGCTGCAACCTTGGCCTTCAATAATTCAATATCGTGGCCGTGGTTTGGCGAATCCGGATGGCGTTCAGGATAAAAGGAAACACTGATCTCGAACGGCGCGATCTTGCGGATGCCTTCGATCAGCGCGGGCGTCGAGCGATAGCCATCCGGATGAGCCTGATACAGCCCTTCCATTCCCGGCATGTCGCCGCGCAACGCCACGATGTGCCGGATGCCTGCGTCCCAATAGCCTTGCACGATCTCGTCAATCTCGCCTTTCGAGGCGCCGACACAAGTCAGATGCGCGGCGGGCTTTAGCGAAGTTTCCTCGACGATGCGTTTCACGGTCGCGTGTGTACGTTCGCGGGTCGAGCCGCCGGCTCCATAAGTGACCGAGACGAAAGACGGCTGCAACGGCTCCAGCCGCTTGATCGCGGACCAGAGCGAGGCTTCCGCCTCGTCGGTCTTGGGCGGCGAGAACTCGAACGACACCGAAATCGGATTTCCGTTTTTCCGGCTGGCGTTGCCAATAAGATCCTTCAGACTCATGCGGCCTCTTTGATTCTGGGCGCGCTTTTGGCAGTGGCGAACCAGAGTTTGACGGTCAATTTTTCGGTGGCGGATGAAGGCGGCGCGATGGTTTCGCTCTCGCCCGACTTGAGGCCAGCGCTGGCGAACCAACCCTCCACTTCGCGGTCGGAAAAGCCCAGCCGGCGATGCGCATAATCGTCGCGCAGGAACTCCAGGGCATGCGGCGCGAAATCGGCGATCAGAAGGCACCCGCCCGGCACCATCACGCGGGCAGCTTCCGCGACGGCGGCACCCGGATCGTCGAGATAATGCAGCACCTGATGGAACAGTACGGCATCGAACATATCGGTCTCGCCCGTGAAAGGCAGACGATAGGTATCCGCCAGCCGCACCTGCGCATTCTTGAAATTCTCGCGCAGTAACCGGTCGCGGGCGATCGACAGCATTTCGGGGCTGACATCCACACCGACCGCGCGGCGCGCATGCGGCGCCAGCAGCTCGAGCATGCGGCCCGTTCCGGTACCGGCATCCAGCAGATTCTGGATCGGCCGCGCGGTCATGCGGCGGACGATGGCAGCTTCCACGTCTTTTTCCGGCGCATGCAGGGCGCGGATGCGCTCCCACTCCGGCGCATTGGCTTTGAAATAGTCCGCCGCCGCCGTCGCGCGCGCCTGGCGCACATGCGCAAGCCGCGCGGTATCGGCCTGGCTCAGATTCGCGTCAGCCAGACTGGCCAGCGCCGCGCCCAGTTCCGCGCCCTTGCCGCGGTCGGCGGCGCGATAAAAGACCCAGCTCCCTTCCTTGAACCGCTCCAACAACCCCGCCTCCCCCAAAAGCTTGAGATGACGGGAAACCCGGGGCTGGCTTTGCCCCACGATCTCGATCAGCTCGCTGACGGTCAGTTCCGCCTGGCGGAGCAGCAGCAGCAGCCTGAGCCGGGTCGGATCCCCAGCCGCACGCAGCATGGCCACAAGCCTGTCCATTGCCTCACCTAAAACATATAAACATATCTTTATATGCTGGGCCGGAGGCGGAAAACAAGGGGTTTGGTAATGCAAAGCCGGTATGGACAGACTTGGCAAAAAACCGGAAAACCTCCTCTTCCGGGGGTGGGCGAGGACATCGATGCGCGTGTTACGGGCGCTGGCGTTGGGATTTTTTGGTCTGGCATTGACCGCCTGTGCTTCGGTTCCCCCGACGCCGGAAATGATCGCCAACAACGATCCCTATGAAGCCACCAATCGCCAGACCTTGCAGTTCAACGGCAAGATCGACCGCTATTTCGTGATCCCCACCGTGGCGATCTATTTCGTGCTGGTACCGGAACGCGGCCGCCGCTCGGTGCATCGCTTTTTGGAAAATCTCACCCTGCCCACCACCTTTGTGAATGACATATTGCAGGGCGAATTGAAGCGCAGCGGCCAGACCGCCGGACGCTTCCTCGTCAACAGCACCATCGGTTTCGGCGGGTTCCTTGATCCCGCCAGCCGCATGAAAATTCCCGATCATGGGGAAGATTTCGGGCAGACCCTGGCGACATGGGGGGTGGACGAAGGACCGTTCCTGATGCTGCCTTTTTTAGGGCCTTCCAACCCGCGCGATGCTTTTGGCATTGGCGCAGATGTCGCGCTCGATCCCACCAATTATATCCATTTCAAGCAGCATCTCTGGTGGTTTGCGGGGCAGAAATACTTCACCATCCTAGATCTGCGCGCCCAGACCTATTCGACCGTTCAGGGGATCCAGCGCAGCTCGGTCGACTATTATGCCAGCCTGCGCAGTCTTTACCGCCAACTCCGCGACAACCAGATCCGCAATGGCCGGGCCATAAAAGCCGAGGAATTGCCTGATTTCTAACGCCAATTTCGTGCTATGACCGGCTCCAACTGCCTTGAACTTGCCACACCCAACCGCAACCCTAGAGCCTCTCGAAAGAACGGAATCATGATGCGCTTCCAGCCGATCCTGCGCCGGACCTTCCTGGCAACGATGTTCAGTCTTTCGGCAGCCCTGTTCGCGGGTCCGGCCTTCGCCGCCAATCCGGCGGAGGATTTCGTGCAGCAGAATATTCACAAAGGGCTTGAGCTGCTGAACAACAAGCAGCTTTCCGCCGAACAGCGCCGCACCCAGTTCGAAGGCTTTCTGCTGGACCTCACCGACATGAAGCGCATTGCCGATTTCACCTTGGGCCAGTACCGCCGGACCGCCAGCCCCACCGACCTCGCTGCCTTCGAAAACGCATTCCAGAACTACGCGGTAGCGGTCTATCAGTCCTATTTCAGCAAATATGCTGGTCAGACACTGAAAGTGATCAACAGTCAGGCGCGCTCACAGGACGATTTCATCGTTGCCACGCAGCTGATCGATCCCAGCGACAAGTCGGGGCAGCAGCCGCTGGAAGTCGATTTCCGCGTCCGCACCGACAGCGGCAAAACGGTCGTTGTGGATTTCTCGGTGGCCGGTATCTGGCTGGCGCTGGAAGAGCGTGATCAGTTCACGGCCTTCCTGGGTCAGAACAACGGCAACATCCACACCCTGATCACACATCTCAGCGACCTGGCGAAACAGTTTCGCGGAAACTGATTTAGAGAACGCGCTCCATCGGGCGCATCCGGCTTTATTCCCCCGCGTGGCAAAGCCATTTGCGGGGGAGTTCGGTAGCCTCAGCGTGCCGAACGTCTGCTAGCGTTCGGACGACAAAAGCTCCACTGGAGCTTTTGCTGTTCGCCCTCACTGCCCGCGTGGCAGACAGATGGGGGCAGACCTATGCGCGAGCGAAGCGCTTGTATTTGATCCGATGCGGTTGATCAGCGTCCATGCCCAGGCGTCGTTTTTTGTCGGCTTCGTAATCGTGATAATTGCCTTCGAACCATTCGACATGGCTGTCGCCTTCAAAGGCCAACATGTGGGTGGCGATGCGGTCCAGGAACCAGCGGTCATGGCTGATGATCATGGCGCAGCCCGCGAAATCCTCTAGCGCCGATTCCAGCGCACGCAGCGTGTCCACATCCAGGTCGTTGGTGGGTTCGTCAAGCAGCAACAAATTCGCGCCGGACTTCAGCATCTTGGCAAGGTGAACGCGGTTGCGTTCGCCGCCCGATAGCTGACCAACCTTCTTCTGCTGGTCGCCGCCCTTGAAAGCGAAGGCGCCGGTATAGGCTCTGGAATTGATCTTGGTCTTGCCGAACTCGATGATGTCGGTGCCGCCGGATATTTCTTCCCACACATTCTTGTTGGGATCGAGCGCATCGCGCGACTGGTCGACATAACCGATCTGCACCGTCGGGCCGACTTTCAAAATACCGCCATCGGGCTTTTCCTGCCCGGTCAGCATGCGGAACAAGGTGGTCTTGCCTGCACCGTTGGGACCAATGACTCCGACAATGCCGCCCGGCGGCAATTTGAAATTCACATTCTCGTACAACAGCCGGTCGCCATAACCTTTGGACAGATTCTCGGCTTCGATCACCAGATCGCCCAGGCGCTCGGAGACGGGAATCATGATCTGGGCGGTGCCGGCACGCTGCTCCTGCGACTTTGCCAGCAACTCTTCATAGGAATTGATACGGGCCTTGGACTTGGCCTGACGCGCTTTGGGCGATTGCTTGATCCATTCGCGTTCGCGCGCAATCGTGCGTTGCTGTGCCGCCTCTTCGCTCGATTCCTGCTTCAGGCGCTTTTCCTGGATTTCCAGGAAGGACGAATAATTGCCTTCATGGGGAATGCCCTTGCCGCGATCCA
>JBEPVO010000128.1:0-7242 GCA_041690975.1 Alphaproteobacteria bacterium | reverse complement strand
CGGCTCTGGGGCGGGGTTTCGGGCAGCCAGGCAAAGCGCCCGCCCGCATCCGCCACGCTCGACACATCATATAAGCCGTCGCCATGGCGGACCGGGTCCAGCGGTTCCAGCCGCACGGTGCGCCCAGCCAGCACGGCGCGCCGGGGCCGCGGGCGCAGCTGCCAGTTTTTCAGATCGTCCTGCATACCGGTGTATCCTTGAATCAGTGCCGCGGTCATTTCATCGATGCCGCGCGCGCCTCGCAAGGGCATGCCGGATTGGTCTGCCGCAACTTTCTGCTAGATTGGCTCTATACAGACGGAGGCTTGTTGCAATGACCCGGACAGTCTTGGTTCTTTCGTTGCTTCTTCTGGCGTCCGCGCCCGCGCGCGCCGACGATATCAATGCGCAGCTCGCACATTGTCTCACCTTGAACGGGGCGGTGGAGCGATTGTCCTGTTATGACCGCGTCGCGCAGGGCGCCGTGCGCACGCCGCAGATCTCGCAACCGGCTTCCCCGCCGGTGCGCGCGTTCGGGCAGGAGCAGCTAAGCAAAACTCCCGCCGAGCAGGATGAACGTATAACGGCTGAAATCACTGCGTTTCAGGCCGATCCGCGCGGACGCTTCACCATCACGCTGAACAATGGCCAGGTGTGGCAACAGATGGCGGGCGACAGCGGCATCGCGCAACACGGTCCAAAAAGTTCTCGTACGGTCAGCATTTCGCGGGGTTCCCTCGGCAGCTACGACCTTCGATTTAGCGACCGCAACATAACGTTTAAAGTCAGACGGTTGCGCTAAAAAGTTTCTGTCCGAGGTTGAAACACGTCGGCACGAACGTGACAAATAAGCGACGTTCAGCAATTTCATTTCAAAACACGTAGTAAAGAGTGGAACTCGCCGGGCGTGGTTGTAATTTACACGCAAAGGTTCTCGACGGAGTTCATCCAGCGAGGTCGATCCCCGCCGAGACCAACTTAGGTCTCATGCGCCCGGCGCAATACCCGGGCCTGCGCAAAGGGGGTTTCATGTCTTATTCCATTCGGTCGAATGGCATTGTTTCCACACGCCTGCTTCGTCGTCATGCCCTGTTCGCTGGCGCCGCTCTTGGTAGTTTGATCGCCGCCGCACCGGCATTGGCGCAACAACAGAACGGCGCGCCAACCGAGACCGTGGTGGTCACCGGTTCGCGCATCCCGGTCCTTAATGCCACCAGCGCCAGCCCGATCTCGACCGCCAGCGCGTCGCAGATTCAACTCACCAGCGCCTTCAATGCCGAAGATGTGTTGGGCAAGCTGGTGGGACCGGATACCACCGGCGGCATCAGCAACGCCAGCAACAACGGCGCCAACGGCCTTTCGGAAATTGGCCTGCGCAATCTGGGCCCGACGCGCACCCTGGTCCTGATCGATGGTCAGCGCCTGGTGCCGATTTTCAGCAGCTCGATCTCCGTTCCGGATCTTAATTCGATTCCGATTTCCCTGATCGACCGGGTTGAAGTGCTGCGCGACGGCGCTTCCTCGATCTATGGTGCGGACGCGATCGGCGGTGTTATCAATTTCATCACCAAGAAGGATTTCCAAGGCCTTCAGCTCGACGTCAATGCCGGCGCCAGCGAGCATGGTGGCGGCGATCTTTACAGCGTCACCGGCACGGCGGGTTTCAATTTCGACAAGGGCAACATCACCATCTCGTTGCTCAACGAGCATCAGAGCCCGGTGGACATGAAGGATCGCGACTGGTCGATCGATCCCCATCTCAATCAAGCCGGCGTGGAAGGCGGCTCCACCTTCCGCAGCCAGCTGAACATTCTGCAGGACACGCAGTCGCATACCGTGTGGAATGGGGCAGAGACGACCTACAACAATCCCGCCCTGGGCAGCATTCCGTGCTTGACCTATCTGCCGCTTGCCGGCCGCGTGAAACTGAATGCCGGCTGCCCTTCGGTCGTGCCCAACGCGACATTGACCAGCGGCATCGGCCGAACCCAGGCGGCATGGAACGCCCATTACGACATCACGCCGGACATTACCTTTGTCACCAGCGGCTTCTTTACCCGCCGCGATTCCGAACAGCGCCTGCGTCCCGAACCGCTGTTGGGTGACCAGATCGCCGCGACGAATCCAATTTCCGGCGATGTGGTGTTCGGCGGTTTCTTCGTGCCGACCAGCTTTCCTGGTTATAACGATCCCAACGGTACCGCTTCGCCGGTGCCGTGCCCCAACATCTCGCGCGCAAATGCCGTCGATGGGGCGGGGGTGCCGGTGGCGCAGTGCATCGATGCCAACCTGACACCGAACAATTTCGGCCCCCGCGATTACAAGCAGGTATCCACCACCTACCGCCTGCGCGCCGGGTTCGAAGGTCACATCTTCGGCGATTACAATTGGGAAGCCGGCTATGTCCAGCAGCGCAATGACAGCACCTTGCGGGTTCTCAATTCCGGCAACTTCCTGCATCTGGCCCAGGCCACCGCGCAACTGCCCTGTCTTGACGTGCCCGGCGGTTGCACAACCACACCGACGGCCCCGTTCGGGTACAGTACGCCATTGACGCCGTTCAATTTCTTCGGCGGTGCGAACACCCTGACGCCGGCGCAGACCAAATACCTGACCACGACCGTGACCGACACCCAGTTCACTTATGAAAATTATATCTATGCCGACATCAACGGCCCTCTGTTCGATCTGCCGGCCGGCACGATGCAGGGATCGATTGGGTTCGAGCGTCGCTTCGAATATGCCTCCGACAATCCCGACGCATTGGTTCAGGAAGGTTACGCCGCCGGTCCATCCGCGCCGACCGGGGGCGGCTATGGCGTGACCTCGGCTTACGGCGAATTGCGTATCCCAATTCTAAAGGATCTGCCCTTCGTCCAATTCCTTACCCTCACCCCCAGCGGACGCTACGATCACTATTCGACCTTCGGCGATGCGCTGACCTGGAAGGTGGGCGGCGAATGGCAGCCGATCGACGATATCCGGGTGCGCGGTTCCTATTCCACCGGCTTCCGTGCGCCTTCGACTGCCGAACTGTTCGGCGGCCACGCCATTAGCTATGTCTCGGTGGACGGCGATCCCTGTGACAGCCGTGCCGCGGGCTTCAATGGAAACACCAACGCGGGGCTGGGCTCGCTGGCGCCAGGATCCGCCTGCTTCACGCACCTGACCGCGCGCGGACTTACGCCTGCACAGATTGCAACCTATCAGTCGCCGGAAAACAATCTCTCGGCCGACCAGCGCGGGTTGGTCGTTGGCGGCAACCAGCAACTTAAGCCCGAATTGTCGCGTTCCTGGAATCTGGGCGCGGTGATAACCCCGACCTTCCTGCCGGGCTTCACCTTTAACGGTGATTATTATGAGATCAAGATCACCAACAGCATCCTGGATGGTGGCATCGCCAACAATGCCGGGCCCGACATCGTCGTGCTGGGCTGTTATGTCGATCAGAATCCGTCCTATTGCAGCCAGATCACCCGCAGCGGCGGCGGCATCTTCCAGATCGGCAGCCTGAACGCCAATCTCGGTGTCAACCAGGTGCGCGGCATGGATTTGGAGGCGATGTACAATACCGATGCGGCGGGGCTTGTGTTGCCTATTCCCGGTTCCTTCGTGATCGATCTGCAGGGCGAGCGTGAATTCCTCAACACCACGCAGAACCCGGATTTTTCGACCAACGAATTCGTCGGCTTCTTCAATTACGGCAATGATTCAATCCAACCGCGTTGGAAGACCACCGCTTCGGTCGACTACCGGCTCGAGGATTTGGGATTGCATTACGGCATGCGGTATATCGGGGGCACGATGAATCTGGACGGCAGCAAGCCGAAATACGGCAACGCGTTACCTGAAATCTTCTATCACGATATCGCGGTGTCTTATGACTTGCCGGAGATCGGGCCGTCCAAGTCCACCCGCCTGGTCGTCGGCATCAACAATCTTTTCGACAAGAGCCCGCCGTTCCTGACCGGCGACAGCATCGGCAAGAGCAACACCATAGCCGGACCGTATGACGTGACGGGACGCTTCTTCTTCGCGCGCATCTCGACCAAGTTCTGATCGCGGGAAGTTGACGGGGCGCGGCAAGCGGGTGGTTTCGGCCACCCGCTTGTGGCGCATTCCCGTCTATCGCCACGGCACCGCCTATTGCGCGATGGAAAAAGAACCCGCCGCCTTTATCGAAAATGCCGCTAACGCCATCGGTTGCGGCGATCATCGGCGTCTGTACGAAATGACGCGGCGCGATTTGGTGACACCGTGTGTGCAAATTCGTGCAGGAAATTCAAGGCGTTACGCGTCACTCCCCGGGGCGTAAGCATCCGATAATAAAACTGGGTCAGACTGTTCGGGTTGCGTGCGTTCGGGAGTTGCGGGTCCGCCGATGGGGTATGCCGATTTCGACTTCACCGCGTATGAGCGTGCGATCGTCTCGCCCGCCTTGCGGGAAATTGCGGCGCACTGGCATGCGGCGCGCCAATCGGCGGACGGCACCCGTGCCATGCCATGCTGGACCGACATCAAGCCGTCGCGCATCGCCCATCATCTCTCGCTGGTCTGGTCGTTCAAATATGAAGCGGGCGAATTTTCCGGGCGGCTGGTGGGCGAGCGTATCGCCCGCCATATCGGTAAGGATTTTCGCGGCCTGTCCCTGGCCGATGCCTATCCGCCCGATGCGCTGCCCTGGGTCACCATCTTGTTCCGCCGCGTGGTGAGCGAGCCCGCGCTCTATGCCCAGTCCGGTCCGCTGTTCCACCAGATGGGCCAAGCTCATGCGGGCGAACGCATCCTGTTGCCGCTGTCGGGAGACGGCGTCACGGCGGATGGCATCCTGGGCGCCACCATCCTGCATGAGGCGACCGGCATGCCGCTGACCCTGGTTGCGCCCGACCCCGCGACCGAACGCTGGTTTTCAATTCCGCTTTGAACCCGGCGACACAGATGCCGCGCCTAGTGTAAGCTCCGGCCCGGGGCTTTGGGTGCGGGCAGGGGATGCCGGGCCAAAATTCAGGCAACAGACATTCGGACGATGGGCACCCCGACGACAAACACGCGGGCAAGCCTTCCGGCTGGCTGGCGCGCATCCATAACAGCCTGCATGCGCCCCATCTGCTGCGCCGCTTTTCCATGGGCCTGCTGCGCCTGATCGTCATCACTCTGGTCATGATGGTGATCGGCCGCATCACCGAAAAGCTGGTCAACAAGGTCGAGCTGCTGGAGCTGGACCGTTCCCAGGCCGAAGCGATGGCGGCGGTGCATGGCATCAATCCGCTGCAGATCAAGGATCGTTTCCTCTGCGCCATCACCCCGTCGGTGGCCGACATGAACCGCAAATTCCAGGCGACCCATACCGAAGGCCAGGCCTTCTTCCTGGGGCATCAGTCGCTGGCGGGCGACTGCGCCTATACCCTGTCGCGCAGCGCACAGGCGCAAACGTCGGGCGCTGTGTTGCAGGGCGATGCGTTGCCGCCGCCCGTGGTGGGCCATTGGGGCGACGGCATCACGCCCATCATACTGCCCGTGATCGCGTTGCTGGATACCGGCTGGCATCTGATCGTGCAGCCGTCGCTGTTCGCCTCGATCTTCGCGATCTTCGCATTCGTGATGGGCGGGATATTGGCGGGCGTTGCGATGGTGGCGTCCCGCCAGGATTTCCCCGGCTATGTCGGCCCCATTGTGTGGAGCCTCGGCACCATCGTCTGCGCCTGTCTGGTGGCCTGGGGCCTGCGCGAAATCATGGAGGGCGGGCTGTTTCTGTTCGGCAAATTCACCCAGTTCGCCGGCCTATGCTGCGGCGGCGGCACCGTCACCTATTTCGGCTACAGCTTCACGGTCAAAGCGCTGGAAGTGAAGACCCACGGTGTGGTGGAGCATATGCTGCCGGGTTAGCTTGAGGCTCTGCATAGCCATACTGATGACCAAATCTTCTTCCATCAAAAAGGTATTTCCTCGTCCATCTCGTCCCGGTTGAATAATTCTTTTGACGTAGACTTTGTAGGCCGGGGCGGCGCGAGCACAACGTGCTGCTCTATGGTCGGGATATGTTTCTGCTCATCTTCGACTGCTTTGGCTTCCCCAACTTCGCGGATAATGTTGGTCGTTAGCCGCTGTACAACTTCATATCTCTCATAGAGAGCGCCGGGGACGGAAAGAATTTCTATCACCACCCTAGCAACCACCAAAAATCTGACTCTCTTGCGCGAAAGCTCTGTCTCAAGGGCATCAAGTCGCTTATGAAGAACCGCCTTCTTTGCGTCGGTAAGAGTTGATTTGTCGATAGCTGCTCGAAGGTGATGGATGTACTGCCGCAAGCTATCTTGGGATTTCTCCGGTAATGGAACGGAGTCACTTCGATCCCGATCTGCGGCGATGAGTAGAATTTGTGTTAGATAATGAGTCAGGTCAGCGCGAAATTGCCGATAAGACTTGTCGTCAAATTGCACAATAGTCGGCATGGCCAAGCTCGCAAACGGCTCGATAGCGAACTTTCGCGCGGCTCCCAGAACTACATTTTGAAAGCCATATTTAGCATCATCGATTAGCTCATAATTTTCCTGGTCGCGCTGTCCGAGTTCTTCCAACCGTTCCTCAAGTCTTGGCTGAGCAAGGCGCACAAATTGAATGAAGGCTCGTTCCGGATCTTCCGATAAATCGTCCAATTCGTGAGACTTGATAAAATCAAATATTTCCATAGGCGGCAGCATAGGCGATTCGCGGACGCTGCCGAAAATTGTCGGGTTTAACGTTTTACCCACATCCGCACTCGCGAACGCAATCAAATTCCCGTCCGGGTTGTGCTGCCATATGATGCAGAATCGCTGCTTCCTCGATTTCTCCTGCTCTCCAGCCCAAATCGTCGTGCCACTGCACGACGACCCTCGCAAATTCCGGCACATACACGCGACACCGGATGAACCCTTTGTATTGAACGCGATGTAACCCCGGCGCACGACGGGAATGGGGCCGGGCTTCATTCAAACCCATGCCAGTCCTGCGGCGGAGGTCCGATGCGTAAATTCCCATCCATCATCTGCATGTCGTTGGTGGTGCTGGCGGCCAGTGCGGGCGCGCTGCACGCCGCCGACCAGCCCGATCCCAATATCGATCCGGTGCTGCCCGATCCCAAGCCGAACAATGCCTATTTTCCGCCCGCCACCGCCACGGCGGGGTCGGCCGATCCGGGGCCGTCCTTGCACGCCACCCCGGTGTCGCGCGCGATGCTGGCGGGGCGTGGGCCTGGTTGCACCATCGTCAGCCCCTGCGCGG
>JBEPVO010000127.1:0-7249 GCA_041690975.1 Alphaproteobacteria bacterium | reverse complement strand
CCGGAGCTTGCTCCGGCCTCTGCCCGCCTTGCGGCGATATTCTTCCCCGAACTTGGCCGCTTTTCGCGACGACTCGCTTTAGCGAGTTCTTTAATGGCCTTGTAGATACTGTGGTTCGGCAGGCCTGTCACGAAATATCTAGGAATATTGCGGTGCAACAAGCGCAACAAAATTACAATCTGGTGCGCACGCTGGCTTTGGCCGGATGGGCAGTCGTGACGATGGTGGGCGTGGCGCATGCGGGAATTGCGGTCCGTGGTACGCCCGAACCGCTGCTGCATGATGGCGCCAAAGGTGCCTGTGATCCCGGGCGGGCTGGGCCGGATTATGTTCCCGGCGTCGATGTGAACGGCAATCCTGTGGTCCCCGCCGATCTGGTGGGGCGCAAAAATTCCGTCCCCGATACAGTCCTGGTGCCCCTGGCAAAAAGGGGGCGTCATGGCCGGTCCGAGGACGGTCCTGTCGTCGCCCTAGATGGACGCACCCTGGACCCGATCCTGAATCCGCCTCCCGCCTGTCCGGCCAAGGCGCGCTGAACCCCGTTTAGTACGCCCGGCCGATCAGGATCTCTTCGGTGCCCGGCGCGCCGGTAAAGATGCAAGCGCCGAAGGACATTGGCTGGCTTTCCGGTGCATTGCGGATCGTCAGCTTGAGCGCCTTGAGCTTCTGTTCGACGGCATCCAGCGCCGCGCCGGTGGGCTTGGACCAGGCCACCCGCACCCAACCTTTGAAGCTGTCGTCATCTTCGCCGAAATGGGCGGCCATCGCATCAAAGCTGGCGATATCGGATTTGATATTGCCGTCCAGGCGCGCCTTGGCGTCGGCATACAGGCCGGCCTGGATTTCCGTCAGCAGCTGCACTGCGCCTTCAACGAAATCGATGCGCGGCTTGGCGATGGACTTCACCTTGTCGCCGTCGCGCAGATCGTCGCGGCGCATATAGGTGACGTTTCCGGCGGCGGCATCGCGCGGCCCGATCTCGACAATCAACGGCGCACCACGCCGCACCCAATTCCAGCGTTTTTCCGCCGACTTGATCTTCTTGGTGTCCAGCAACGCACGCACCGGCTGACCGAAGGCGGTCATGCTCGACAACGATTTCACCAGATTTTCGCAATAGGCGAGGACTTCGGCATCTTCGGGCTTATCGCGCAGCATCGGCACCACCACGATCTGGCGAGGCGCGATGGCGGGCGGCAGGCGCAGGCCGTCATCATCGCCATGGGTCATGATCACTCCGCCGATCAGGCGAGTAGAAACACCCCAGCTGGTGGTGTTGCAGAAGCTGAGCGTGCCAGTATCGTCCTGGAATTTGATGTTCTGGGCTTCGGCGAAATGCGTGCCCAGGAAATGCGACGTGCCGGCCTGCAACGCCTTGCCGTCCTGCATCATGGCTTCGATGGAATAGGTGTTCACGGCGCCTGGGAAGCGTTCATTCTCGGGCTTCTCGCCCGCGATAACCGGCATCGCCAGAACATCTTCGGCGAAGGTGCGATAGACTTCGAGCATCTTCTTGGTTTCTTCCACCGCTTCGGCTTCGGTGGCGTGCGCGGTGTGGCCTTCCTGCCAGAGAAATTCGGTGGTGCGCAGGAACAGGCGCGGGCGCATTTCCCAGCGCACCACGTTGGCCCACTGGTTGATCAGCATGGGCAAGTCGCGGTGACTGCGGATCCAGCGCGAGAAGGCGTCGCCGATGATGGTTTCGGACGTGGGCCGTACCACCAGCGGCTCTTCCAGCTTGGCATCGGGATCGGGCTGCAGCTTGCCATCGATCATCTTCAGGCGGTGATGGGTGACCACTGCCATTTCCTTGGCGAAGCCGTCGATGTGATCGGCTTCCTTGGCGATGAAGGAGAGGGGGATGAAGAGTGGGAAATAGCAATTCTCGTGACCGGTCGCCTTGATGCGGCGGTCCAGCTCCTGCTGGATCAATTCCCAAACGCCATAGCCCCAGGGCTTGATCACCATGGCGCCGCGTACGGGGCTGCTCTCGGCCATGTCGGCATCGCGCACCACCGCCTGGTACCAGTCGGCGAAGCGTTCGCGGGTAACGTTCAAGGCGCGTTGCATGGTTTGTCCGATATCAGGATTGGTGATTTGTCTTAGCGGTTTGGGGCAGCCGGTTCCAGCACCGGCGCCGACCAGAAATAATTGGCGGCAAAGGCGGCGACGCCGCAAAGGCAGATCAGCGCGGCCATCGGTACGGGCGTCGCCGGGGTGACCGCGCCCATGCCCAGCGAGGCAATGGAGCCGCCACCGGAAACGATGATGCCCATCAGCGCTGACGCCATGCCCGCGCTGCTGCCGAAACCCATTAGGGCCAGTCCGGACGCCATCGGGCTGACGGCCCCGATCAGGGAGCAGTAGAGAAACAACCAGGGCAGCAAGCCGTATATTCCGCCCCAGCCGGTCCAGGCGAACAAAAGCGCCATCGCGGCGACGAAGGCCTGTGCCGCTAAGGCCCATTGCAAAAGATAGGGCGCCGGACGATGGCGCAGCAGGCGCGCGGTGACCTGGGACACCACGATCAGGCCGATGCCATTGATCAGGAACGTGAAGCCGAAATACTGGGCCGGTATCTTAAAAATATTGATCACCACATGGGACCAGCCGGTCAGATAGACGAACAGGCCCGCGCTCGAGAGGGTCGTGGCCAACACGTAACCGAGAAACCGCCGGTCTCGCGCAATCTTGATGTAGTCCCGCGCCACGGCCACCGGATGAATTGCCTGATCCGAACCGGCATGACTTTCCGGCAGACGAAAATATACCGCGATGATGGTCAGAGCCGCCAAAGTGCCCTGAATCCAGAACAGATCGCGCCAGCTGGCGATCAGCAGCAGCCAACCGCCGAACAACGGCGCGAACAAAGGCGAGACCGACAACACCAGCAGCATCTGGGCGAAGATGCGCGAGGCTTCGCCGGGCGGAAAAATATCCCGCACGCAAGCGCGCGCCAGAACCGATCCAGCGCACCCGCCCATGGCCTGGACGAAGCGGGCGGCATCCAGGCTGAGGGGCCCTGGCGCCAAGGCGCAGATGGCCGACCCAAAAACATACAATCCCAGTCCGGCCAGCAAGGGCACGCGCCGCCCGAACCGGTCCGACAATGGGCCGACCACCGCCTGGCCGAATGCGACACCCAGAAAATAGGATGCCAGCGAATGTTCGATGGCGGAAATCGAGACATGGAATTCGCCGGCAATGGTGGGCAATGCCGGCAGATACATGTCGATGGCGATAGGCGTGAATACGGTTAGCGCCCCGAACAGAAAGATCAGTTCGAAGCGCCGCGCGGGTGTCAGGGAAATGGCCGGGTTCACGGCAAATCGCTTAGGACCACGCTGTATTATTAGCAAGTAGACGGCGCAGTCTGGCCCCCTTAACCTGCGGCCCCATGGCCGAATCACGAAAAGTAGGGGCTTTTGCGCCCTTCGAATGGATGCTGGCGCTGCGCTATCTGCGGCCCAAACAGGTGCAAGGCTATGTCTCGTTCATTTCAGTGATCTCGCTGATCGGCATAGCGCTTGGCGTCGCGACCTTGATCATCGTGATGTCAGTGATGAATGGCTTTAGGCACGAACTTCTGAAAAGCATTCTGGGTCTGAACGGTCATGTCACCGTGCAGTCCGCTGATGGCGTGCTGCCCGATTTTGACGCTTTGACTCAACGGCTGCGCGCGGTACCCGGCGTGACGCGAGCGGCGCCGGTGGTGGATGGCCAAGTGATGGCCAGCCAGAATGGCGTGAATTCCGGTGTCCTCGTCCGGGGGGTGCGGCCTGCCGATCTCAAGAGCCTCACTTTGGTATCCTCGACCCTGTCGCAGGACGCGCTCGCCGGATTCGACAGCGGCGACGAAGTCATCATCGGCGCAGGACTGGCCCGCAAGATGGGTATCCGCGTCGGCGGCTCCATCACCCTGATCGCACCCAAAGGTAATGTGACGCCGTTCGGCACCACGCCACGGATCAAAACCTACAAAGTGTCTGGCACCTTCCGGGTGGGCATGACGCAATACGACACCAGCTTCATTTTCATGCCGTTGGGCGAGGCGCAGCTTTTCTTCAATTCTGAAGGTGGCGTCAGCAGCATCGAAGTGATGGTCACCGATCCCGACAATGACCTGGCGATGTTGCCGGCGCTGCAACAGGTTCTGGGCCGCAACAATCGGTTGGTGCCCTGGCAGGAAACCAATTCCAGCTTCTTCGAGGCGCTGCAGGTGGAGCGCAATGTCATGTTCCTGATCCTGACCCTGATCATCTTGGTGGCGGCGCTCAACATCGTGTCGGGGCTGGTCATGCTGGTAAAGGACAAGTCGGGCGACATCGCGGTCCTGCGCACCATGGGCGCCAGCCGTGGCGCGGTGATGCGCATCTTTCTCATCGCCGGCGCCAGTATCGGTGTGACCGGCACTTTGCTGGGATTTGCGATCGGCGTGCTGTTTTGCGCGAACATCGAAAATATTCGCCAGGGTCTGTCGCGGCTCACCGGCACGACCCTGTTCGATCCCACTATTTATTTCCTCTCCAAGATGCCGGCCGAATTGGACATGGGCGAAGTCACTGCCGTGGTGGTGATGGCGCTGACCCTGACCTTGCTGGCGACGCTGTATCCCTCCTGGCGCGCCGCCAAGCTCGATCCGGTCGAGGCCTTGCGCTATGGCTGAGATGCTGCGGCTGGAAAATGTCTCGCGCCGTTACAAGGAAGGCGAAGGGCAGCTTGAAATTTTTCGCGACCTCAACATGTCGCTTCAAGCGGGCGAAATCGTAGCGTTGGTCGGGCCTTCGGGTGCGGGCAAGTCCTCGCTGCTGCACATGGCCGGCCTTCTTGAAACGCCGTCGGGCGGTGAAATCTATATCGATGGTGCTGCGGCATCCCGATTGCCCGATCACGAACGCACCCGCATCCGTCGCGACATGATTGGCTTCGTCTATCAGGCGCATCATCTTTTGCCGGAATTCGACGCATTGGAAAATGTGGTGATGCCGCAACTGATCGCAGGCAAGAACCGGTCAGACGCCGCAGTGGAAGCCAAACGGCTCCTGATCGCGATGGGGCTGGGAGAGCGCCTGACGCATCGTCCTGCGCAATTGTCAGGCGGTGAACAGCAGCGCGTCGCCATTGCGCGAGCATTGGCCAACAAGCCGCGCATCCTTTTGGCCGACGAGCCCACCGGTAATCTGGATCCGCGCACATCCGGCGGCGTGTTCGATGCGCTGCTGCAGATCACCCGCGCCGAAGGATTGGCGGCCTTGATCGCCACCCATAATTTCCAGCTGGCCGCACGGATGGATCGTTCCCTGGTCCTGCATCAAGGAACGCTGATCGCCGGAACGGATTTGGCTCAGCCGGTCTGAACACACAGTTCCGTGCCGTTCTAGGAGGCGCGGGCCGCCCTGGCGATCTTTGAAGCCGGTGGATCGGCTCGGCAGATGAGCGCCTAGCCTTGGGCCACTGGGGCAGAAGGGCCAACGGACGGAAACAAAATCGTGGTTAACGTGTTCTTACTGCATGACTTATCCACAGGCCCCCGTTCTTGGTCGCCAGAGTTCCCTCTATGCGGTGAATTCGGTCTTGTTTTGTTCTTGTGTGCTGATGAGAACTAAACTAGAACGAAACTCGAAAACACGAGAGGCGGCAATCATGTGGATCAAGGATGCAGCGGCGGGAGCCGGTCTTATCATTTTCATGGTGTCGTCCTTTGTGCTGGCCAACGGCGCGCATGCGGTAATGGCGATCCTCTAACTGTGGATACGCGCCCTATGGCCCGTACAGGGCGGTTCTGACGCGCGATAGTCGGGGGGATTTTTTCGGGTACCGCGCGCATCATGGCTCTTCCACGCAAAATGGCTTCCTTCGTCCATTTGCGGGTGAAGAGCGCCTATTCGCTCCTGGAGGGGGCGGTGAGGCCGAAGGAATTGGCGATGCTGGCGGTCGAGAGCGGCATGCCGGCGGTTGCCGTCACCGACAACAACAATCTCTTCGGCGTCTATGAAATCGCCGACACGGTGGCGAAGGTGGGGGTTCAGCCCATCATCGGCGCCTTGCTGTCGGTGGAACAGTCGCCGTCGTCGGTAACTCAGCAGGGCAGCCGCAAGAAGCCACCGAACCTGCCGCTTCTGGTCCAGAACGACGCCGGCTATCGCAATCTCACCAAACTCCTCAGCGCCGCTTATCTGGAGGCCGAGCCGGGCGACTGGCCGCATGTGAAGCTCGATGCGCTGGCCAAACATGCCGAAGGCCTGATTGCCCTGACCGGTGGGCCAGGCGGCCCGATCAACACGTTGCTGCTGGAAGGACAGACCGACGCGGCCGCGTCGCTGCTCGATCGCCTAGTGGCGATTTTCGACACGCGCCTCTATGTCGAACTGCAACGGCACAATCTGCCCGAGGAACGCGCCACCGAGGCGGCGCTGATCGACCTGGCTTATGCCAAGGACCTGCCGCTGGTCGCCACCAATGACGTGCATTTCGGCACTTCGGCGATGTACGAAGCCCACGATGCGCTTTTGTGCATTGCTGATGGCGCCTTTGTTTCGCAAGAGGATCGCCGCCGCCTGACGCGCGAGCATCGCTTCAAGACCGCATCCGAGATGGTCGCACAATTCGCCGATCTGCCCGAAGCGATCGACAATACGATCGAAATCGCACGCCGCTGCGCCTACCGGCCGATGAAGCGCAAGCCCATCCTGCCGGTGTTTGTTCCGGAATCGGGTCGCAATCCCGACGATGAATTGAAGGCGCAGGCCGAAGAAGGGCTGGCCAAGCGCATGGCGGCCAACAAACTGTCGGCCGACGAGAATGTCTATCACGAACGCTTGGCTTACGAGCTTTCCATTATCAACCGCATGGGCTTTCCAGGTTATTTTCTGATCGTTTCGGACTTCATGAAATGGACCAAGGGGCAGGGCATTCCGGTGGGCGTGCGCGGTTCGGGAGCATCTTCGCTGGTGGCTTGGGCGCTGGATATCACCAATCTGGATCCGTTGCGTTTCGGTTTGTTCTTCGAGCGGTTTTTGAATCCCGAACGTGTCTCGATGCCGGACTTCGACATCGATTTCTGTCAGGAGCGGCGCGACGAAGTCGTGCGCTATGTGCGCAACAAATATGGCACCGATCGTGTCGCGCAGATCATCGCGCTGGGTTCCTTGCAGGCCCGCGCGGCTGTGCGCGATGCGGGCCGGGTGCTGCAGATGCCGCTGGGGCTGGTGGACCGCATCGCCAAGCTGATCCCCAATCCGCCGGGCAA
>JBEPVO010000126.1:0-7280 GCA_041690975.1 Alphaproteobacteria bacterium | reverse complement strand
CCCGAAGCGATCACCGGCACATGCACCGCATCGCTGATGGCGCGGGTAAGGGGAATGTCATAGCCGGACTTGGTGCCGTCACGGTCCATCGAAGTGAGCAGGATTTCGCCCGCGCCATATTCCACCAGCTTGCGGGCATGGGCGACGGCGTCGATGCCGGTAGCCCGGCGGCCACCATGCGTAAAGACTTCAAAGGGCGAGCCGCCAGGGGCATGCGCCCCCTTCTTGGCGTCGATCGCCACCACAATGCACTGGCTGCCAAACTTTTCCGCCGCCTCGCGCACGAATTCGGGCCGATCCACCGCCGCCGTGTTGATCGAGACTTTGTCGGCCCCCGCCAGCAACAACCCGCGAATGTCTTCCAGGGTGCGCACACCGCCGCCGACCGTCAGCGGCATGAAGCAGACTTCCGCCGTGCGCCGCACCACATCGAGCAAGGTGCCCCGCGCTTCATGGCTGGCGGTGATATCAAGGAAGCAGAGTTCGTCGGCGCCCGCCGCGTCATAAACAATCGCCTGCTCGACGGGATCGCCGGCATCACGCAACTGCTCGAAATTGATGCCCTTGACGACGCGGCCGTCTTTCACGTCCAGGCAGGGAATAATTCTCACTTTTAACATCAGCGTGCTTTCGCCAGGGCGGCAATGTTCATCAAGGTGCGGCCGCACACCGCTTCAGCAGGAACTGCCGTGGTGCGGCTGAGCGCCTCGGCTTCCAATAACATGTCCAGTGCGTCGGCCAATCTCTCGTCGCTCCAGCGATTGGCCTGGGCTTTGAAGGATTGCTCGCGCAGGAAATGAATCGGAGGTCGCTGCCGCCGGATCACGGTTTCCAGGCTTTCGCCGCGATTGACGCTTTCGCGCACCGAAGCCAGGCGTTGGAAATGCCCCATCGCGCCCCGCAGGATCTGCGCCACCGACGCATCCGCCGTCCAGAGCCGCTCCAGCGCCAGATCGAGGCGGGCGAAATCGCCGCTACCCGCCGCATCGGAGGCTTCTTCGGCACGGGCTTCGGCTTCATCGCCCATCACGGCGCGAACGTCTTCCAGACTGACGCTCTTCTGGCCTTGCGCATACAGCACCAGTTTTTCCAACTCGCGCCGGGTGACGCCGCGATCCGAACCCAGCCGCGACACGGCATCGGCCAGGGCATCGGGCGCAATGGAAAGACCGGCAGCGCGCAAGGTGTCGCGCACCACATCTTCCAGATTGCGGGCGGTATCGGCGTAACAGGCGATGGCGGCGGCCTTGTCGTCACTTTCGAACAGCTTGCGCAGGCCCGTGCCCTTGGCCAGGTCGCCGGCTTCGACCACCACCAAGGTGTCGCCGGCGCGATCTTCTTCTTCCAGGAATTGCTCGAAGAGATCGGTGAGATTGTTGCCCGCGCCCCGCACCCGCACCACGCGGCGCCCGCCCATCATCGAGATCGCGGCGGCTTCATCCGCCAGCCGCGCCGGATCGGAAAGCAATACGCTTTCGCTCAGATCCGCGACATTGAAGGGATCGGTGAGATCGGGGACCACGCTTTTCAGCAATTTCTCGGCGCGTTCCTGCACCAGGCCCGCATCGGGGCCGAACACCAAAGCGGCGCGCAAAGTCTTGGGCGGGCTGGCGGCGAAACGATCCGCTTCCTGGGTTTTGACGATCATTTGCGGCGGCTGAAGAACACGCCCAGATCCATGCGGATGCGATCGGCCAGATCGTCGCCGGCGCGGCGATCCGAATCCTGCTGCGCGGCCAAGGTCGAATAGGGCGAGCTGGAGACGTTGAAAGACGACAGGCTGGTCTGAGAGCCGCGCGTCACTTCGGTTCCCTTGGCATCGGTCAGGACATAGCTGGCGGTGATCGTGTCGTTGTAGCGCGTGATGGTGGCGTCGTTCTGCAAGGTGACGCCGTTGCTGACCTGGTTGAGCGTGAGGCTCAGGTGGTAGGCCTTGCCGGCATCGCGACCATCCGAACCCAGAAGGTCGATCAGCTGGTTGCGCAACGCATAACCGTCGCGCCCTTCCAGCGGCTCGACATAGATCGACGCCAGCTGCGGCTGCAATCCCCCACCATACAGCGGATGAAATCCGCAACCCGCAACGGCGAGAGAGGCACAGACAATAAGCAAAGCCCGCTTCATACGACGATGTTCAAAATCCGGTTGGACACATAAACGATTTTCTTAGGCGGAACCCCATTGAGAGCTCGGATAACAGGTTCTAACGCCAAAGCTCTTTCTTGAACAGTTTCGCCCGGCGTTCCACGGGTAATCTGGATAGAGGCGCGCAACTTTCCATTCACTTGAATTGGAATCATTACAAAATCTGAAACTATCAATGCCGGATCGTGGGTCGGCCAAGATGTCTCAGCGACGAATGCCTGATGGCCCAGTGCCCGCCAGCATTCCTCCGCCAGATGCGGCATCATCGGCGCAGACAGAAGCACCAAGGCTTCCAAGGCTTCGCGCCGCACAGCGGCATCGGCCTTGGGCGCGTCGGTGATCGCGTTGGACAGCATGTAGAGCTGCGCCACCGCGCGGTTGAAGCGCAGACCGGCCAGATCTTCGGTCACTGCCGCAATGGCTTTGTGCGCGGATTGGCGCAGCGCCTTGGACACGTCATCGGTGGGCGCGGCTTTGGTGCCGGGGGCGGGCAAGCCTTCGGCTTCGCTGACCAGGCGCCAGATGCGCTGGACAAAGCGCCAACAGCCTTCGGCGCCCGCATCCGTCCATTCGATGTCGCGCTCGGGCGGCGTGTCAGACAGCATGAACCAGCGGATGGTGTCGGCGCCGTAATCGGAAATGATCGCTTCAGGCGCGATCACATTCTTTTTCGACTTGGACATTTTCTCGGACGAGCCGATTTCCACGGGCGCGTGGTTATCTTTACGATAAGCCTTGCCGCCTTCCTTCACCACTTCGTCGGGCGTGATCCAGCCATCGGCGTCGCGATAGGTTTCGTGACAGACCATGCCCTGGGTGAACATTCCCGCAAAAGGTTCGGAAATCGAAATCAATCCCAGCTTGTGCATGGCGCGGGTGAAGAAGCGGGCATACAGCAGATGCAGGATCGCATGCTCGATGCCGCCGATATATTGATCCACCGGCAGCCAGTAATCCGCCGCGGCCTTGTTCACCGGATCTTGTGCATGGGGATCGCAGAAGCGCGCGAAATACCAGGAGGAGTCCGCGAACGTGTCCAACGTGTCTGTATCGCGATGCGCCGGACCACCGCATGTCGGGCAGGTGATGTTTTTCCAAGCCAGATCGCGATCCAGCGGATTGCCGCTTTTGGAAAAATCGATCTTGTCCGGCAGCAGCACCGGCAGGTCGCTTTCCTTCAGCGCCACCACGCCGCATTTCACGCAATGCACCATCGGGATCGGGCAACCCCAAGGCCGCTGGCGCGACACCAGCCAGTCGCGCAGGCGATAATTCACCGTGCGCTCGCCGACTCCGGTTTTTTCCAGGCGTGAGGCGACTTCGGCTTTCGCTTCTTCCACCGTCATGCCGTCCAGGAATTTGGAATTGGCCAGCTTGCCGGGACCAACATAGGCTTCGGTGCCGACCGCGAATGTCTTGACGTCGGCATCAGACGGCACCACCACCGGCACCACCGAAAGCCCGTATTTATAAGCAAAATCCAGGTCGCGCTGATCATGCGCCGGGCAGCCGAAGATCGCGCCGGTGCCGTAGCCCATCAGGACGAAATTCGCCACCATCACCGGTAGCTGCCAGTTGGGATCGAAGGGATGCGCGGCAGTGAGGCCGGTGTCATAGCCCAGCTTTTCCGCTTTCTCGATTTCCGCTTCCGCCGTGCCGGTTTTGCGGCATTCGGCGATGAAGTCCTGCAGCTTCAGATCGGTCTTCGCCAATTCCTGGGTCAGGGGATGATCCGGCGACAGGGCGACAAAGCTGGCGCCGAACAAGGTGTCGGGCCGGGTGGTGAAGACATCCAGCTTTTCGCCATCGGACAATGTGAACTGGAATTTCAGGCCTTCGCTGCGGCCGATCCAGTTCTTCTGCATGATCCGGACTTTTTCCGGCCACTTGTCCAAAGTGTCGAGCGCGTTCAGCAATTCTTCCGCGAAAGCGGTGATCTTGAAGAACCATTGCGACAGCTTGCGCCGTTCCACCGCCGCGCCGGAACGCCAGCCGCGGCCATCGATCACTTGTTCATTGGCGAGCACGGTCTGGTCGACCGGATCCCAATTCACATCCGCTTCGCCGCGATAGACGAAGCCCGCTTTATAGAATTGCAGGAACAACTTTTGCTGCTGGTGATAATATTCCGAATCGCAGGTGGCGAATTCGCGCGACCAGTCGATCGACAGGCCCAGCATTTTCAGGCCTTCGCGCATATGCGCGATATTCTCATAAGTCCAATCGCGGGGGCTTACGCCCTTGTCGCGGGCCGCATTCTCGGCGGGAAGACCGAAGGCATCCCAGCCCATCGGATGCAGCACATTGTAACCCTGGGCGCGGCGAAAACGGGCGATGACGTCGCCCATCGTGTAGTTGCGCGCATGGCCCATATGGATGCGCCCCGATGGATAGGGGAACATCTCCAGCACATAGTATTTGGGCTTGGTGCCATGATCGGGCGTCTTGAACAGCGCGCGCTGGTCCCACTCGCCCTGCCAGTGTTTTTCGGATTCCTTGGCGTTGTAACGCGCCATGCAGCAAGCCTTTCGTGGCGGTTAAGCCCGTCGGACAGGCTTGGTCTTTATTTACGCGCGCGGGTTCAGAGTCGCCAGCCGCAATTCGCGCGCGCGGGTGAGGATGGAATCTTCCAGCTTGTGCGACGTATCGGGATTGGGCGTGGCGTCGCTCCAACCGGTGCCGGCGCGGGTCTGGCGGAAAACCACGACCTTGAGCCCGTCGGCGCGCAGGTTGCGGTCCATGATGTAGATGGTGACTTTCAGCCGCTCGTCCGGGGCGCTGGGCGCGACATACCAATCGGTGATGATAACGCCGCCAAACGGATCGGCGCTGGCTAGAGGCATGAAAGACATGGTGTCCAGGGCGGCATGCCAGAGATAGGAATTGACCCCGAGGGTCATCTTGCCGGGTCCGCCGGCCACGATGGTGGCGCCGGTCTCCATGTCAGTGCTGGTCTTGTCGCTGCCGCAGGCCACCAGGGCGGGCAACGCGACGGCGCACAGCAAAATCGGCAGCATTCGCATCAGGTTCGTTCCTTTGACGGCGCCCAACAGGGTTACCGTCCACCCCCTGGCTGTCTCGGCTTATACTGGCAGCGGGTCCCACGCGCAACGGCGCGCGCCTTGTCGCAAGCGCCTCGGTTTGGCTTATGTTAGAAGGGCTTATGAGCAGGCTGGGATTTCAAAAAAGCAATGGACGCGTCCTGGGCGGCGCGGGTCTGGCGTTAATCCTGGGCAGCCTTGGACAAAGTGCACCCGCATGGGCGCAAGACATTCCCACGCTTTCGCAATTCCAGGCCGAGATCGGCAATGCCCAGCTTTCCGTGGGCGGCACGGCCAGCGGCGCAGTTTTCGATTCCGGCCTGAAGCGCCAACCCGCAGCGTCCGGGTCGGCCAAGCTGACGCCCCGGCTGCATCGCGATTACGACAGCGGCCTGTCCTTGGGCCTGGGTGCGACCCTGGCGGTCAGCGATCCGCTGTCGCGCGGCCGATATGGCGGCGATTTCTTCGAAAAGGTTTTTGCGGAAGCCCGCACGGGCTTGGGCCGGATCGAAATCGGCCAGACCGATGGCGCGGGTTATGTGGTGGCGGCGGGCGGCCCGAAGATCGACGCCCAGGTCTCGCTGGACGATCCGCAGACCAGTTTCTTCCGCAACCCCATCACCAACCAGGCCGCGATCGACATGTTCGCCTTGCGCACCTCAGTCGGCGCTTCGTCCAATTACGCCAAATTCGCCTATGTCAGCCCGGCGCTGTTCGGGGCGCAGCTGGCGCTGTCCTTCACGCCCAATCAGGGCAAACAGGTGCTTCCCTTTCTGACAGCCGGGCCGCATGTGCCCGGGCGCCAAGCGGACATCTGGGAAGCGGGCCTGCGCTATTCCACCGATTTCGGACCGGTGAGCCTAACCGGCTATGGCGGCATCGCCGAAGGCCGCGCCGAGCACAAGCTTGTGCGCCAGGAAGGCGTCAGCGATCTGGGGTTTGGTCTTCGCGCCGATTACACCGTCAATGACGATCTCAGTCTGTCGTTGGGCGGGTCGTATCGTCACAGCAATGCCTATGCCTTCGACATTGCCCAAAGCTTTGATGGCGCCACCACCCGCGCGCTGCATGTCAGCGCCAGCGCCAATTACGATCGCTGGGTGGCGGGTGTCGAATATGGCAATGCGGTTGCAGGCAGTCCGCCGGGACTTGGTCCCAATGTGGCGCGCCTAGGCTTGAACGGTTATCAGGCGTCCATCGGATACACGTTGAACTCCAACTGGCAAATCACCGGCGGCTGGCAGCGATTGGATTATGCGCGCAACAGCGGCGCTTTCTTCAACGGCGCACCGCGTCTGGATATGGACGCCGGCTTCCTGCATCTGAATTTCCATGTTTAAGACAAGGCTGTGATTGCGGCGATACCGGAGAAGCCGTGCAGCAGAGCCGCGTTGCGCGACGTGACGCCGCCAAGCGCCAGCACCGGCAATGATGCGCGTTGCACCATCAGCCGCGCTCGCGCCGGCGAGAGGATTTGCGCCTGCGGGTGACTTCCGGTGGCGAAGACCGGCGACAGCAACGCGGCATCGGCATAAGGCGCATGCAATCCGCGTGGCGAATGCGCCGCTACCGTGATCACCCAATGGGGCCGCAGCACGCGCCAATGCGCCGCATCGCGGGCATGGATTTCCGGCAGATGCAGCCCGTGCAGCAGGTCCGCCAGAACCGGATCGTCCGCCGCCAGCAGGATCAGGCCATTGGTCTGCGCTCGCAATGCCTCGCCCAGGGCGCGGCGGCGCTTGGCATCGCGCGAACGCACGATCACCAGGCTGCCCTTCGGCAAGGCGCGGGCGGCGCCGACCGGGTCAGGCAGACGGTCATCGTCCGTTATCAATGCCAGCAAGCCTGCGTTGAGGCGGGCGGCGGCTCTTGCTAGGTTCTGCGCCGACATGAGCATCCCAGAGAATCTAGCCGCCATTCTGGCGCGCATCGACGCGGCGCGGAAGGCGGCGATCGCGCCTGCGCCGCAAACAAAGCTGGTCGCGGTCAGCAAGACCGTGAGCGAAGCGGGCGTCCGCGAAGCCATCGCCTGTGGCCAGCGCCTGTTCGGTGAAAACCGGGTGCAGGAGGCGCAAGGCAAATTCCCGCAATTGA
>JBEPVO010000125.1:0-7368 GCA_041690975.1 Alphaproteobacteria bacterium | reverse complement strand
AAGACCGTGGCGGTGCTGGGCATCGGCGGTTCTTCGCTGGGCGGGCAGGCGCTGACGGCGTTGCGACGCTCCTCCGCGCCCTGGGTGGAATTTCACGACAATCCCGATCCCTTTTCCTGGACGGCGGCGCTGAAGCGCTTCGACCTCAAGAAGACGCATTTCATCGCGATCTCGAAATCCGGCGGTACTGCCGAAACCTTGATGCAAGTGCTGACGGCCGCCGAAGCCTTGGAGAAGGTGGGTGTGAAATCGCTGAAGAAGCACTTCACCATCGTCACCGAGCCGCACAAAAGCCCGCTGGCCGATTTCGCGGACAGTATCGGTGCGGCACGGCTCGATCATCCGACCGGGGTTGGCGGGCGTTATTCCGTTCTGACGATGGTCGGCGTGCTGCCGGCGATCCTGATGGGACTTGATGTGAAGAAATTGCGCGCGGGCGCGCAGGCCGTTCTGGAAACGACTTTGGCGGCAAAAAATCCCGCCGATGCGCCGGCCGCGGTCGGCGCGGCGTTGCATCAGACCTTGGCAGCGGAAGGCAAGCTCGCCACCACTGTCCTGTGGCCCTATGCCGACAAGCTGCAGGTGTTCGGTGGCTGGTGGCGTCAGCTCTGGGCGGAAAGCTTGGGCAAGGACGGCAAAGGCTCGACGCCGGTGTCCGTGCTGGGGCCGGTGGACCAGCACAGCCAGTTGCAATTGTTCCGCGACGGCCCCGGCAATGCGCTGTTTACCCTGGTCAGTGTCGATACCAAGGGCAAAGGCCCGGCGGTGCCGCGTGCCCGCGCCAAGCAATTGGGACTGGATTACCTGGCGGGTAAAAGACTGGGCGATCTGGTGGACGCGGAAGCCCGCGCCACCGCACAGACGCTTTCCAAGAACGGCCGGCCGGTGCGGCAGATCCATCTCGCCAAGGTCGATGAGTTCGAGATGGGCGCGCTGATGATGCACTTCATGCTGGAGACCATCTTGATGGGACGGCTGATGAATGTGGACCCGTTCGATCAGCCCGGCGTGGAAGAAGGCAAGATCCTCGCGCGTCAATTCCTGAAAGAGGGATAAGTTGAGCATCCGCCGATTATCGGAGGGTACGGTCAACCGCATCGCCGCCGGCGAAGTGGTGGAACGGCCTGCCGCGGCGGTGAAGGAGCTGGTTGAGAACGCGCTGGATGCGGGCGCGACCCGCATCGACATCGCCACCTCCAATGGCGGCGCCGATCTGATCCTGGTCGAAGACGATGGAAGCGGAATGGAGGCGGACGAACTTCGCCTTGCTATCGAGCGGCATGCCACGTCGAAACTGCTCGAGCGCGACGGCGAGGACGACCTCTCACATATCGAAACTCTGGGCTTTCGCGGTGAAGCGCTACCGTCCATCGGCGCGGTGGCGCGGCTTTCCATCGCCAGCCGCATCGGCGCGGGCGAAGCGCATCAGATTGATGTCGAGGGCGGCGCCGTCAGCGGCCCGCACCCCACCGCGTTCCGTGCGCCCGGCCAGCATGGCACGCGGGTGGAAGTGCGCGAGCTTTTCTACGCCACCCCGGCGCGGCTGAAATTTCTCAAAAGCGTGCGGTCCGAAGACCTGGCCACCCTGGACATCACCAAACGGCTGGCGATGGCGCGGCCCGATGTCGCTTTCACCCTCACGGTCGATGGACGGCGCGTGCTGGATCTGGAAGGCGGGCGCGATCTTCTTGAAAGCCGCCTGACGCGACTGGCCCGCATCATGGGGCGCGATTTTCACGACAATGCCGCCAAGGTGGAAACATCGCGCGAAGGCGTGACGCTCAGCGGTTATGCCGGGCTGCCCACCTACAATCGCGCCAACGCCCAGATGCAGTTCCTGTTCGTCAATGGCCGGCCGGTACGCGACAAACTGTTGATCGGGGCGGTGCGCGGCGCTTATGCCGATTTCCTGGCGCGTGATCGCCATCCGGCATTGGCACTGTTCCTGGAATGCGACCCGGCGTTCGTCGATGTGAATGTCCATCCCGCCAAAACGGAAGTGCGTTTCCGCGATGCCGGTCTGGTGCGGGGACTGATCGTGGGCGCGTTGAAGCATACGCTCGCGCAAGCGGGTCACCGCGCATCGACCACAGTGGCGGGCGCCGCTTTGTCGGCTTTCCAGAGACAGTCGCCGGATTTCATGCCGTCCTTCCAGCCCCAACCCTATCGCCCATCAATCTATTCGTCGGGCATGCGCGAACCGTCTTCGTTGTTTGCGGGTGGCGGCGCGTTCTCAGCCAGGGTGGAAGATGCCCTGCCTGCCGATGCGCTGCAGGCGGATGCGCCTTTGGGCGTGGCGCGCGCGCAGCTGCATGAAACCTATGTCGTGGCGCAGACCGCCGACGGCATCGTCATTGTCGACCAGCATGCCGCGCACGAGCGGCTGGTCTATGAGCGGATGAAAAAGGCGCTGGCCGAAGGCGGTATCGCCCGCCAGCCGCTGCTGATTCCCGAAGTGGTGGAGCTTGATCCCGCCGAAGTCACGCGCGTCACATCGCGCGCCGAGGAATTGGCCGAACTGGGTCTTTCTGTCGAAGCCTTCGGGCCCGATGCGGTGATGGTGCGTGAAGTGCCGGCCATGCTGGGCAAGCTCGATCTCAAAGGCTTGATCCGCGACCTAGCGGACGAAATCGCCGAAACCGGCAACGCGCTATCGCTGAAGGAGCGGTTGGAAGAAGTCTCCGGCACTTTGGCCTGTCATATGAGCGTGCGGGCCGGGCGCCGCCTGAATGCGGAAGAGATGAACGCGCTGCTGCGCGAGATGGAAGCGACGCCCCATTCCGGCCAGTGTAATCATGGCCGCCCCACCTATGTGGAACTGAAGCTGGCGGATATCGAACGGTTATTTGGACGGCGGTAAGCGCGACCAGGAAAAGTGTGCAACGGTTTTCCGTCCGGTCGCGCGCAGGTTAGAAAACAAGTCCGGAGCTCAGCGCTCCGGACTGAGAAAATTGATTTCGGTTTCGCCGTAATCGCGAATATCCAATTTCTCAAATCCGGTGGTGTCGAAAATTTCGCCCTTCGAGGTTTCGGCAACCAGCAACGCCTGCTGCGTCAACCACCCGCCATCACGCAGACTTTTCAGTGCGGGCGCGATCAAGTTTTTGTGATAGGGCGGATCGAGAAAGACAAGATCGAACGGACCGCCTGCTCCAGTGCCCAACGGTCCCAGATCGGTGGCGTCGCGCCGCCAGATCTTGGTCGCGCCGGTCAGTCCCAGGGCTTCGATATTCTCCCGCTGTAGCGCTCGGCTCTCGGCGGAATCATCCACAAGCAAGCAGAAGCGAGCGCCGCGCGACAAGGCCTCGATTCCCAGAGCACCGGTCCCGGCGAACAGATCGGCCACCGCGGCGTTTTCCACGGTAAAATCGATGTTGAAATCGCGATGCTCCAGGATATTGAAAATCGCCTGGCGCGTCCGATCTGATGTGGGGCGCACGCGCGCGTCGTCCGGTGCGATAAGCCGCCGTCCGCCCAATTTTCCGCCGGTAACCCTCATGTCACGTAACCTTTTGGCTTCACCTAGCGAAAAACCACCCGAACGGATATAGGTCACGCCATGAAAAACTTCCTGTTTCTGCTGGGTCTTGCCATCGCCACACCGGCCTTGGCGCAGGGGATCGACGAGCTGCCCAAGGTCCATGCCAAGTTGGTGGCCGAAGATCTGGCGGTCCCGCCTGGCGGCAGCATCACCGTGGCGCTGGAAGAAGATATCCGCGAAGGCTGGCACACATACTGGGTCAATCCCGGTGATGCCGGTGCGGCCAGCGAGATCAAATGGACTTTGCCGCAAGGCTGGAGCGCGGGCGCCATTCAATGGCCGACCCCCAAGCGCCTGCCGGTCGGTCCGCTGATGGATTATGGCTATGAAGGCAAGCTCTGGCTGCTGCAGAAACTCACCGTGCCGGCCGATGCGAAGGTGGGCGACACCATCACCTTGAAAGCGGCGGCCGACTGGCTGGTGTGCAAAGATATCTGTGTGCCCGAAGATGCCACGCTCACCTTGCCGATCAAGGTCGGCCCGGCGGCGCCGGACCCCAGCGTGGCGAAGGATTTCGCCGCCGCGCGCAATCTGCTGCCGGTCGTATCGCCCTGGAAGTTGAATTACGCGTTGTCGAAGAATCTCGATCTGTATGCGAACGCGCCTGCATTGGCGGCGGCCCATCCGGTGGAAGCAAGCTTCTTCCCTGACAAGCCCGGCATCGTCAAAGGCGCGGCACCGCAGAAAATGGGCTTCACCAAGGATGGCCTGGTCTTAAGGCTTTCGCCCGGCGACAAGGTTGCTGCGGCAACCGGGGCGCTCACCGGTGTGCTGGTGTTGAAATCGTCCGACGGCTCGATCCAGGCGCTGACTGTAGATGCGCCCTCAGGTCCGGTGCCGGACGCTTTCGGAACGCAAGATGCCAGCAGTGACGCGGCGGGCGGCATCACGCTCTGGATCGCAATTCTGTCCGCGTTCCTGGGCGGCATCATTCTGAACGCCATGCCATGCGTGTTGCCGATTTTGGCGATGAAAGCGCTGGCCTTGGCCGGTCATGGCGGCGGCCAGCATCGCGAAGCGGCCCGCGAAGGCTTCGCCTATAGCGCCGGCGCCATTCTCAGTTTCCTGGTGTTCGGTCTGGTGATCGTTCTGCTGCGTCAGGGCGGCGCCACTGTGGGCTGGGGTTTCCAATTACAGCAGCCCATCGCGGTCGCGGGTTTCGCGCTGTTGATTTTTGCCGTCGGTTTGAATCTGTCGGGCGTGTTTGAAGTGGGTTCGATCACGGTCGGCGACGGCCTGGCGCAGCGTTCCGGCCCCTTCGGTGCGTTCTTCACCGGCGTGCTGGCTGTGGCCGTGGCGGCGCCCTGCACCGCGCCTTTCATGGCGGCGGCTCTGGGCTTTGCACTGACGCAGAGCGTGATCTCAGCGATGCTGATCTTCCTGGGTCTCGGCATCGGCTTCGCGCTGCCGTTCCTTATCCTGGGCATCTGGCCGCGCGCGTTGTCCTTCATTCCCAAGCCGGGCCCGTGGATGCTGAAGCTCAAGCAGTTCCTAGCATTCCCGATGTATGGTGCTGCCGCTTGGCTTGTCTGGGTGCTGGCGCAGGAAAGCGGTGCCAATGGCGTGGCCATCGTGCTGGCGGCGTTCGTGGCCTTCGCGCTGGCAGCCTGGCTCTGGACGGTTACACGCGATCTTTCGACCGGCGGCCGGGGTGTCGGCACGGTCGCTGCGCTTCTGGTGCTGCTGGCCAGCCTTTACGGTATCTCGATGCTGCAGGGCGAAGGCGCGCCGCCGCCGGCCACCAGCGCCACCGCCAATGCGCAGCCCTTCACGCCAGAGCGGCTGGCATCGCTGCGCGCCAGCGGTAAGCCGGTGTTTGTGGATGCGACCGCGGCCTGGTGCATCACCTGTCTGGTCAATGAAAAAGCGGTGCTGTCGCAGCCCGGCATCAAGACCGCATTCAATGATCGTCATATCGAGTATCTGATTGCCGACTGGACCAACCGCAATGACGCGATCACGAAAATGTTGAGCGAGAATGGCCGCTCCGGCGTGCCGCTGTATCTCTATTATGCGCCCGGCGCCGAAAAGCCCGTGATCCTGCCGCAGATCCTCACTGAATCAGGCGTGCTCGACGCCATGAAGAACTGACACCGCCGATATAGATCACGGAATTTCTCCCCCTGTGCGCGAAGCGCTGACAGGGGGAGATGTCTCTGAGCGCTTGCGCGAAAGAGACAGCGGGGGTCAGTATTTATGCGGCTCCTTCGCGCTTCCGGCCTTCACTTTTTTCTCGGCATGCTTCACTTCCGGTGAACTGCCGGTCGGGGTGTCGCTCTCGCGTTCTGCCGGTGCGCCCACGATGTGATTGCCGCCGGAAAAAGATGGCGGGTCGCTGGCGGGAAAAGAATCTTCCATCTGCCGATCGATCTTCTCTTCCTTGTTGGTAGCAGGCTTGTTGGTGGACAGATGCTCCGGAATTTTCGGGGCAGGGGTTGGGTGTGCGGGCATGATCTCGCTCCTATGTGATCGAGGTGAACAGGTGCGGGAAAAGCCCGGTCAAGCCGATCAGGATCAGATAGATCGCGATCAGGTAATTGAGCAGCCGCGGCAGAATCAGGATCAGAATTCCAAAGATCAGCGCCACCAGAGGCTGCAGCATGATGATATTGACGTGCATGAACGATCCTTTCGCGGGCATCCCTAATCCCCAAGGGAACGCGTGAACCCCCGTTCCGGTCCCAACACGGCTTTGAGGTGGTGCGCAAAAACCGACTTTTCCAGGATTTTGCGCTGTTCCAGTGAAAAGCGTAAGAATCGGCCTGTCGGGAAATCTAGGGGGATGAGATGTCCGCATTGGGAAAATCTGAAGCCATGACAGGGACATCCCGGCGCGAATTCCTCAAGGTCAGCCTGGCGGCCAGCGGTGGGCTGTTGTTCGCCTTCCCGGTGGGCCGCGCATTGGCGCAGGCCCCCGCGAAATATGTGCTCCGTCCCGAAGCGTTTGTCCGCATCGATCCGACCGGCCATGTGACCTTGATCATCCCTCAGGAAGAGATGGGGCAGGGCGTCTACACCTCCCTGGCGCAATTGCTGGCCGATGAGCTGGATGTCGGGTTCGACCGGGTCACTGCTGAAGCGGCGGGCCCTAGCGACACGATCTATGGTTCGCCCATGGGCGGCGGACAGGGCACCGGCGGTTCGACTTCGATCCGCGCCTTCTACACGGCGCTGCGCCAGGTGGGCGCCAGCGCCCGCGCCATGATGGTGCAGGCCGCCGCCGCGCAATGGAATGTCGCTCCGGCATCCTTGCGTACCGAGAATGGCGAAGTGATCGACGATGCCAACAACCGCAGGCTTGGTTATGGCGTCTTGGCCCCGGCGGCCGCGAAATTGCCCGCGCCGCAAAATCCCCCGCTCAAAGCCGACAAGGATTTCAAGTTGATCGGCAAGTCCGTCAAGCGGCTGGACACGCCCGATAAGGTCAACGGCAAGGCGCAATACGGCATCGATGTTCGTATGCCGGGCCTCAAGGTTGCGACCTTGATGGCCACACCCGTGGTCGGCGGCAAGGTCGCGGGCGTCGATGAAGCGGCAGCGCTCAAAGTGCCGGGCGTACGCCAGGTGGTGGTGCTCGACGATATCGTCGCGGTGGTGGGCGATCATTATTGGGCCGCGAAGCAAGGCCTCGCGGCGCTGGCGCCGCGCTGGAACGATGGCCCCAATGGCACGCGCAATTCCCGCCAGATCATGGAAGAACTCGAAATCGCCAGCCGCCGCGGCGTGGTCGCCAAGAAGGAAGGTGACGCCGACAAGGGGCTGGCAAAGGATGCGCGGGTCGATGCCGCCTATCAGGTGCCGTTCCTGGCGCATGCGCCGATGGAGCC
>JBEPVO010000124.1:0-7368 GCA_041690975.1 Alphaproteobacteria bacterium | reverse complement strand
CGGCGAAACCTAACCGGGGCAGCCGCATCGCGCAAAGAAAAACGCCCGCCAGCGTTAAGCTGACGGGCGCTATTTCTGACCGCAATATTTAGGCCTGCGGAGCGTCAGCGCCCTGCTTCTTGGACAGGTCTTCGCCGGTCGCCTGGTCCACCTGCTTCATGGACAGGCGAACCTTGCCGCGATCGTCGAAGCCGAGCAGCTTGACCTTCACGGCCTGACCTTCCTTGACCACGTCCGACGGCTTGGCGACGCGGCTGGCGGCCAGTTCGCTGACATGGACGAGGCCGTCCTTGGGTCCGAAGAAGTTCACAAAGGCGCCGAAATCCATCACTTTGACGATCTTGCCGTCATAGATTTCGCCGATTTCGGGCTCTGCAGTGAGCGAACGGATCCACTTGAGCGCCGCCTTGATCGACTCGCCGTCGGCGGAGGCGATCTTCACCGTGCCGTCGTCTTCGATGTTGATCTTGGCGCCGGTCTTTTCCACGATCTCGCGGATCACCTTGCCGCCGGTGCCGATCACGTCGCGGATCTTGTCGGTCGGAATCTTGATCTGCTCGATGCGCGGGGCATGTTCGCCCAGCTCGGCACGGCTGCCCTGGATGGCCTTGTTCATCTCGCCCAGGATATGAAGACGGCCGCCTTTGGCCTGATCGAGTGCGACGCGCATGATCTCTTCGGTGATGCCGGCGATCTTGATGTCCATCTGCAGGCTGGTGACGCCGTCTTCGGTGCCGGCAACCTTGAAGTCCATGTCGCCCAGATGATCTTCGTCACCCAGGATGTCGGACAGAACGACGTAGCGCGACCCTTCCAGGATCAGGCCCATGGCGATACCGGCGGTGGGCTTGGAGATCGGAACGCCCGCATCCATCAGCGCCAGCGAAGTGCCGCACACCGTCGCCATTGACGACGAGCCGTTGGATTCGGTGATCTCGGACACCACGCGGATGGTGTAGGGGAACTGATCCTTCTTCGGCAGCATCGGATGGATGGCGCGCCATGCGAGCTTGCCATGGCCGATTTCGCGGCGGCCAGGCGCACCCATGCGGCCGGTTTCGCCGACGCTGTAGGGAGGAAAATTATAGTGCAGCATGAAGGTCTGCTTGCTGGTGCCTTCCAGGCTGTCGACGAACTGCTCGTCCTCGGCGGTGCCCAGGGTGGCGATGACCAGCGCCTGGGTTTCGCCGCGGGTGAACAGCGCCGAGCCATGGGTGCGGGGCAAGATGCCGACTTCCGCCACAATGGGACGCACGGTGGTGAGGTCGCGGCCGTCAACGCGCTTCTTGGTGTCCAGCACCGCGTTGCGCATCACATCGGCTTCGACATCGTGCAACAGGCCGGAATAGACGCTGGCGGCCACCTTGCCTTCGCCTTCGCCGACAAATTCAGCCGCGAACTTCTTCTTCGCGGCGCTGAGCGCGTCGCGGCGCTCGAACTTGATCGGCAGGTTGAATGCGGCCGCGAGGTCGGCGGACGCCGCCGCCTTGATCTTGGCGCGGACGGGGGCATGCACATCGCCCGCAACGGCGCGCGGTTCCTTCGCCGACTTCTCCGCCAGCCGGATGATGGCGTTGATGGCGTGCTGCATTTCCCTGTGGCCGAACATCACGGCACCCAGCATCGTGTCTTCGCTGAGTTCATGGGCTTCGGATTCCACCATCATCACGGCGTCATGGGTGCCGGCGACAACGAGGTCGAGCTTGGAATTGGCCATCTCTTCGAGTGGCGGATTGAGCTTGTATTCGCCGTCGATGAAACCGACGCGCGCGGCGCCGATCGGGCCCTGGAACGGCAGACCCGAAATGGTCAGCGCCGCTGAGACCGCAACCAGCGCCACGACATCGGGATCATTCTCGAGATCGTGGGAGAGAACCTGCGCCACGACCAGCGTTTCATTGCGATAGCCTTCCGCGAACAGCGGGCGGATGGGGCGGTCGATTAAGCGCGATGTCAGGGTTTCGCGCTCGGTCAGGCCGCGCTCGCGCTTGAAATAGCCGCCGGGAATCTTGCCCGCGGCGTAATAGCGTTCCTGGTAATTGACGGTCAGCGGGAAGAAATCCACGCCCTCTTTGGGATTCTGCGCGCCGACCACAGTGGCCAGCACGACGGTTTCGCCATAAGTGGCGAGCACGGAGCCATCGGCCTGACGGGCGATCTTGCCGGTCTCAAGGGTCAGCGTGCGGCCGCCCCATTCGAAGCTTTCTTTATGTATATTGAACATCGGATTTTCTTTCGTCGTTGCCCGCCGCCATATTGCGAACGGGCCCTTCTTTGAGGGCACCGGCTCATGCCGATGCGCCTCGGACTCCCCTATGGAGTCAGCCTTTGCGCAAGCTCATCCTGCGCAAATGCAAAGCAACGGCGCACGCGGTTGCGTACGCCGTTGCCAATTCTGTTGGATGCGAACTCAGCGGCGCAGGCCCAGACGCGCGATCAGCGCTTCATAGCGCTTGACGTCCTTGCTTTTGACATAGTCGAGCAGGCTGCGGCGTTCGGAGACCATCTTGATCATGCCGCGGCGCGAATGATTGTCCTTGGCGTGGGTCTTGAAGTGGCCAGTCAGGTTGGTGATGCGCTCGGAAAGAATCGCGACCTGGACTTCCGGCGAACCGGTGTCCCCAGTCTTGATGGCATATTCGGCGATCAATTCTTGCTTGCGTTCAGGCGTAATCATCGGTCATCGGTCCTTAAAGTTGGAAAACGCGGCCTATAGTTGAAACACTCGAAAAGGACGAAGCTCGCCATCGGCGATTTCGGCCAGTGCCACGGGCGCGTCCGTCTCATCCGTGAGGAAGACGGTCTGCCCCTGGATTCCGCCGTCATTGGCGAATCCGTCTTTCATGCGGGCGAACAAATTCGCGCGAATGAGAATGGGATTGCCGCTGCGAAGGCGGACCGTATCGCTGCCTGTCACGGCCAGTGCCGGGATGCCGTCCAGCGCGGTCGAAAGAGGCTTTAAATACGCAAAAGCGGCGGGACTATGCATAAAAGGGGTCAGCGTTTCCAGCCCGACCGCGTCTTTTTCCAAAAAGCCCCCGATCCGGGTCCGCCGGAGCTGGGAAACATAGCCCAAAGTGCCCAGGGCCTGGGCGATGTCCCGGACCCAGGAACGGACGTAAGTCCCTTTGCCACAAAGGATTTCGAACTCAGCTTGATTGACTCCAGCCTCGACCAGACGGGCCTCATGGACCTGCACCGGACGGGCTTCCAGGGTGACCTCTTCGCCCTGCCGGGCCAGATCATAGGCCCGCTCGCCCGCCACCTTGATGGCGGAATAGGCCGGCGGGGTCTGGTTCAGGGAGCCGGTGAAGCGGGGCAGCATGGCCTCGATGGCGGCCTGGTCGGGCCGCACATCGCTGGTGCCTGTCACCTTGCCTTCAGCATCGTCAGTGTCGCGCGCTTCGCCCCAGGTCGCGGTGAAGCGATAAATCTTCGCGGCGTCCTGGACGTAAGGAACCGTCTTGGTCGCCTCGCCCAGCGCAATGGCGAGAATGCCGGTTGCCAGGGGATCGAGAGTGCCGGCATGGCCCGCCTTCTGTGCATCGAAAATGCGGCGGACCGTGGCGACCGCCTGGGTAGAAGTGACGCCCGAAGGCTTATCCAGAATCACCCAACCGTGAACTGGATTGCCTTTTTTCCTCTTACCCATTTTTTTGACCCCCCACTGTCTCTTTCGCGCAAGCGCTCAGAGACATCTCCCCCCGCCAGCGCTTACGCGCGCGGGGGAAGAAAGCCGGTGTCTTCTTATTCATCGTTTTGTTTTTCTTCTTCGTCGTCGTGAGTCGCAGTCAGATCGCGCTGAACCACAGGCGATTTGAGAAGGTTTTCGATCCTCTCGGCTTCGGCGAAAGACTCGTCTTCGACAAAACGCAGCTCGGGCGTGAACTTGGTCGAGATCATGTGGCCCATCTCGCCGCGCATGAATCCCTTGTGGCGATTGAGCGCCGCGATGATGACATCCGCGTTCTCGCCGCCCAGCGGCGCGCAATAGACCGTGGCATAGCGCATATCGGCGGACGGCTTCACTTGGGTGATCGTCACCGAAACGCCATCCAACTCAGGATCGCGAATGTCCGCGCGGGCGAGAATTTGCGCCAGCGCGTGGCGCAACATCTCGCCTACGCGAAGCTGACGTTGCGAAGGGCCCTGTTCGCGGTGGGCGTGGCGGGTAGTGATGCGGTCGCTGCCGCGCGGAGAACGGTTTCTAGACACAAGACCCTCACAGCGCGCGCTGGATGGTTTCGACCTCGAAACACTCGATGACGTCGCCCTTTTGCATGTCCTGGTAATTGGTGAAGGCCATGCCGCATTCCTGGCCGACCTGGACTTCGCGCACTTCGTCCTTGAAGCGCTTCAAGGTGGACAGGTCGCCTTCGTGAATCACGACATTGTCGCGGATCAGGCGAACCTTGGCGCCACGGCGCACCAGGCCTTCGGTGACTTTGCAACCCGCCACCTTGCCGACCTTGGTGATGGTGAAGACTTCCAGGATTTCCGCATTGCCCAGGAATTTCTCGCGCGTCTCGGGCGAGAGCATGCCGGACAGCACCGCTTTAATGTCGTCGACCACGTTGTAGATGATGCTGTAGTAGCGGATATCGACGCCGTCGCGCTTGGCGCGGTCGCGGGCCTGATTGTTGGCGCGGACATTGAAACCGATCACGCCCGCACCGCTGGCATGCGCCAGGATCACGTCGCTTTCGGTAATGCCGCCCACGCCGGCCTGCAGAACCTGCACGCCCACTTCGTCGGTGCCGAGCTTGGCCAATGCACCCTGGATCGCTTCCGAAGAACCCTGGACGTCGGATTTCAGCACCAGCGGCAGCAGCTTCTTCTCGCCGGTTTCGCGGGTCTTGAGAAGTTGGTCGAGCGTCTGGCGCGAGTTGCTGGCCTGGCGGGATTCGCGGCGCTTGCGGCCGCGATATTCGGCGACTTCGCGCGCACGCGCTTCGGATTCCACCACCACCATTTCGTCACCGGCTTCCGGTGCCGCGGAAAGACCCAGCACTTCCACTGGTGTCGACGGCCCGGCGAATTTCACGGTCTCGCCGCGATCATTCTGCAACAGACGGACGCGGCCCCATTCCGAACCGGCCACCACGATGTCGCCGACTTTCAGAGTGCCGCGCTGAATCAGCACGGTGGCGACCGGGCCACGGCCCTTGTCGAGCTTGGCCTCGATCACCGCGCCTTCGGCAGGGCGATCGGGATTGGCCTTGAGATCGAGGATTTCCGCTTGCAGCAGAATCGCCTCTTCCAGCTTGTCGAGATTGATGCCCTTGGTGGCGGAGACTTCGACCACCTGGGTTTCGCCGCCCAGATCTTCGACCTGGATTTCATGTTGCAGCAGTTCGGTCTTGACCCGGGTGGGATTGGAATCGCCCTTGTCGATCTTGTTGACCGCTACGATCATGGGCACGCCTGCCGCCTTGGCGTGGGCGATGGCTTCCACGGTTTGCGGCATGACTCCGTCATCGGCGGCCACGACCAAAATCACCAGATCGGTGACCTTGGCGCCGCGCGCGCGCATCTGGGTGAAGGCCGCATGGCCCGGCGTGTCGAGGAAGGTGATCTTCTGGCCCGTCTTTAGGTTCACCTGATAGGCGCCGATATGCTGGGTGATGCCGCCCGCTTCACCGGATACGACATCGGTCTTGCGCAAGGCGTCGAGCAGCGAGGTCTTGCCGTGATCGACATGGCCCATGACCGTGACCACCGGCGGACGCGACACCAGGGTCCCGGCATCGTCGCCGCCGCCGGTCAGGCCTTCCAGAACGTCGCTTTCCGCGACGCGCTTGACGACATGGCCATATTCGGTGGCGACCAGTTCGGCGGTGTCGGCGTCGATGACGTCGGTGGGTGTCGGCGTCATGCCGTTCTTCATCAGAACTTTGATGACGTCCACCACCCGGCGCGCCATGCGGTTGGCGAGTTCGGAAACCGTGATGGTTTCGGGAATGGTGATGTCACGCGGACCAGCCGGACCAGCCTGAACGGCGGCATGGCCCTTGTTGACGCGTTGCAGATGGCGACGATAGGCGGCCACCGAACGGGTGCGCTCATCGTCATCGGACAGCGCGCGCGTCACGGTCAGCTTGCCACGGCGGCGTTCGCCTTCGGCCGCCTTCTTGGGCGCCGGTGCTTTCACCGGGATGATCTTGTTGCCGACCTTCTTGGTGGTATTTTCTTCTTCTTCTTCCTGCACCGGACGGCGGCGCGCGACTTCGGTCGGGGCCAGCGGCGTCTTGGGCTCGACGCGGCGCGCCGTTTCCTCGGCGTTGCGGCGGGCTTCCGCTTCGGAGACCTTGCGCGCGTCTTCTTCCACTTTGCGGCGCTCGGCAGCGGCCCGCTCGGTTTTCATCTGCTCTTCTTCGACCGAACGGCGGCGGGCATCTTCCTCGGCCCGGGCGCGGGCTTCGGTATCGGAGACCCGCGCATCGGCGATGGCGACCGCGCGGCGCGCCTTTTCCTCGTCCGAAAGCTGGCGCAGCACCACGCCCCGCGCCGCCGGTGCGGGTTTGGCGGCAGGCTTGGCGGTTGCCACCGGTGCGACCGCCGGCTTTTCGACACGTACGGGCTTTTCGCTCGCAGCCTTGGCGGCCGGAGCCGGCGCACCCAGGGTACGCTTCTTTTCGACCACCACGGCCTTGGTACGGCCATGGCTGAAGCTTTGCTTGACGGTGGATGTCTCCGTCTTCTTCAGCGACAGCGTTTTCGGGCGCTTGGTCTCGTCGGTATCGGTCATGAATCTCTTTCGTTTCCTGCCGGGCGGAAGCCTTGAAGGCGTTCCGCGTCAAAGGTCAGACGTTCCGCCAAATCGCCCGGTTGGACGGCGGCATGTATCACATTCTCGCGCCCCAAGGCCAAGCCCAATTCGGCGCTGGTAAGGCATTCCAAAACCTGCGGTTTCATCCCGCGCGCATGGGCCGCGTTGTAGAGCTTGCGCTTGCCGTCCTTCGAGCCATCGATGGCCTCGATCAGCACACTGGCCGGGCGCCGGCTGTCCAGCGCACGCAGAACATTGTCGAAGCCCAGCACCAGCGCACCCGAACGCCGCGCGATCCCCAGATCGCCCAGCATCCGCGTCACCAGCGCCTTTTCCGTCCGCTCCGCCAGATCGGCGGTCGCCGTGACATTGGCCTTGGCGGCGCGGGCGAACAGCTTTTTTTCCACCGCCTGCATGACGGCCTTGCGGGTCGCCGTCACCCACAGGCCCCTGCCCGGCAATTTCGCCGCGACATCGGGCACGACTTGGCCATCCGGGTCGGCGACAAAACGGACCAGGCGGCTGTCGGGCATGACGTCGCCCGACACGATGCACCGGCGTTCGCGCGAGCGAGAGCCGGCGTCGTCAAGGCGTTCGCG
>JBEPVO010000123.1:0-7386 GCA_041690975.1 Alphaproteobacteria bacterium | reverse complement strand
TGTCGGTTGCTGACACCGACAGAAGCCTAAGCGCCATTCCGCCGCCGCCCTCCGCTTGCACTCCGGGCGTTCGTCGCTCGCAATGGTCCACCGGGCCATTGTGCTCGCTATGCGAGCCGCTCCTCACGATACTCGTCCCGCCGCTTAACAAAGCTAAGCGAACTCGTCTCGCGGCGGCCCAGCGCCGTGCGGTCCAGCATCAGCAAGGTGCCTGCCAGCGCTTCCAGCCCGCGCGCATAGGTGGAATAGGCGTGGAAGACTTCGCCCTGCTCGCCCCGCACGAAACTGGAAAGGCCCGATAGCTCGTCGCGGTTCATCTTGCGGTCGGCATAATTGTAATGGATCGCACCCGACGCCCGTTCCTCCTCGGTGAAGGAGACGTTGAAATCATGGTTGAAATCGCTGCCGAAGGATGACGCCCAGGGGAATTTCCATCCCATGCGCGATTTGTATGTCTCGATTCCGGCCAGCGGCGCGCGCGACACCGCCGTCCAGGTGACGCCATGATTGTTCAGATGCGGCAGCGAGTCCCCGATGTGATCGCACAGAAACGAACAGCGCAGACAGCCTTCGGTCCAATCCGGCCCCAGCATGAAATGATAGACCACCAGCTGATCGCGGCCGTCGAACAATTCGGCCAGGCTCTTCTTTCCGCTCGGCGTATCGAAGACATAATCCTTCTCCACCTTCACCCAGGGCATCGCCATGCGCGCCGCATTTACTTCGTCGCGCAGCCGGCCTTCCTCTTTTTCTTTCGCCAGAAGCGCCTTGCGCGCGGTCAGCCATTCTTCCTGGGATACGATGGGGTGCGAAGCGGAGGGGTGAGACATGGGAGACTCCTTGCGAGATAAGAGGGTATATACTCCTATTGAGAAAGCGGCAAGACCGGCGCGCAAAGGACGCTATAAGATGCAGCGAAGCGGGAGGCAGTCATGAAAAAATTCGTCGGCGCATTGGCGTTCGCGGTTGCCGTGAGCGCTGGTGCCGATTGCGCCATGGCGCAGGACGCCGTCCCTGCCCCCGCCTGGCCCGATCCCCAATGCACCCAGCCCGACCTGAACAGCATCAAGCCGCCAATGTCGAACAATGACGGGGCGGCGGTCAGCATCTACAATGCGAAAGTGAAGAGCTTCAACACCCAGGCCAAAGCCTATAATGTCTGCATCAACGCCTATGTCGAAAGCTCCAATCTGGAAGTGAAACGGATTCACGACCAGGCGAGCATCGATCAGAAGCGGCTGGCGGAGAACGCCAACGCCTCCATGAAAACGGTTCAGGACAAGATGCAAAAGGCGCTAGCGGATGCCCATGCCATGTCCACCGCGCAGGAAAGCGAAACCGTTCGGCTGAAAAAGTAATAGCAGGCATGGATACTCCGCCGCTGCGCATGCGCAACGATCTGCGCCATCCCCTCGCCCCGTTTCACTGGCCGGATCGCGTCAGGCCGTTGGCTTTCTCGCCAGCCCATGCGGCCGAAGTCCATGCGCTGCTGGAACTGGCCTATGCCAATGGCGGCGGCACGGTCGCGCCATTCGCCCAATGGTGGGTCGCGCTTTCGGCCGACAGCGAATTCGATCCGGCGCTGTGTTTCCTGGCACAGGCCGACAACGGCGCGATCATCGGGGTCGCGCAATGCCGGACCAGCGCCTTCGTCAAGGACGTTGCCGTCCATGCCGATTGGCGGCTGCGCGGCGTGGGCGCAGCACTTCTCCTGCAAGCCTATCAAAGTTTTCGCGACCGGGGTGCAACCCATATGGAGCTGAAGGTCGAATGGAACAACCCGTCCCGCGCGATTGTCTTCTACGAAAAGCTCGGATGGATGGTGGTGCCGGACTGATTCGGCACGCCGTCAGGCAACGATATCCAGCAACGATTTGGACATCTTGTCCGCTGCCTTGAGCACCGCGAGAGTGGCGGTAAACGCGGTGCGGGATTCGATCATGTCGACGATCGGCTGCGCGGTGTCGGACGGGGCATCGGAGGTGGCCGCGCGCACAACATTAGACGCCGCCGTGCTGAAGCGGATGGCGGCGGCGGTGACGCCCGATGCGGCAATGCTCAAGGTATCGCTCATGGCCACATCAGACAGGATGCGGATTTCCGGAGCGTGGCCAGAACCCTTAAACTTTGATGCATCGAGCAAGCCCTGCGGCCTGCCCCGCGCATATTTACCGCCGCTTCTACTTTCCAAATGCCGCGTCGAATTCGGCCTTGGACAAGAAGCCATCATGGTTCTTGTCGGCCTGGGCGAAGGCCTGCATCACGGCGGGGTTCTTCTGCGCCTCGGCCGGACTGACCTTGCCGTCATGATTGGTGTCGAGAGCGGCGAACACCGCCCCCGTATCCTGCGCCAAGGCGGGCGTCGCCAGGAACAGTGCAATGCCAACAATCATCATCTTCTTCATGGAATAATCTCCTGCTCGGATGGGATCAGCCGACCACAGCCCACGTGCCGTCGGGCTGCTGACAGGCGCGGCCGCTGCCAGCTTGCGGACGCCCATTGATGTAGATCTGCTGAGTAAAGTTGGCGCAGCGGAATCCGACTTGGTCGCTGTAATAGTCGTTCACCCGGAATTCGCCGTAATGGCCGTTGCCGGGATTGCGCCATTGATACGGCACGCCCGCGCGCCCGGAATTGAAGCCGGTGTAATAGGTGTTGTAGGCATAGCTGCGGTCGTCGCAGTCCATGCTGCGCGTCAGGCTCGCGCCCGCAACGCCGCCCAAGACCACCCCCGCAATGGTGGCGACGCCGCTGTTGCCGCCCCGCCGTCCGCCGCCGCCCAGCGCATTGCCGAGCAGCCCGCCGATCAGCGCGCCTGCAATCACGCCGCCCGGATCGGTTTTGGTGCGGCATTCGCGATAATAATTGTCGTCCTGATAGGTGTATTGGCGCTGATATTGCTGTTGCCAGCGCTGGCCCGGATCGTCATTGCGACGCGGATCTTGGCCGCGCGGATCGGGACCGCGTTGAGGCTGCTGGTAATTGTAATTGATGCCCGCGCTACGGTCGTTGAACGGGGCCTTGGTGCGAAAATCGTCCCAGCCATGGTGATAGCCGTCGGCATAGGCCTCATCATAGCTCGGCCCGGAATTCCCGCGCCCATTGTCGCGGCCGCCATAGGGCTGCGCGCTCGCGGTCTGGAACATGCTTCCTGCCAGCAGGCTTGCACTCATCGCGATGAGAATGGATTTGCGGATCATGGCGGCTCCCTCTTGCCGGTGGCACGCATAAGCCTAGCAGCTTTCGTTACCGACAGGCTATAAATTGGTGAGGTTCAATCCAAGGTCCGGCGAAACCGCAGCAGCGCCACCCCGCCGGCAACGAAAGTGAAAATGAACAGCGGCCAGAGGTTGGGCCAGATTTCCGTGAATCCGTTTGCTTTCAGCAAAATGCCCCGCACGATTCGCAGGAAATGCGTCGCCGGCAGGATCTCTCCAATATATTGCGCCCATACCGGCATTCCGGAAAATGGAAAGGCGAAGCCGGAAAGCAGGATGGCCGGCAGCAGAAAAAACATCGTCATCTGCATCGCCTGAAGCTGATTCTGCGCCAGAGTCGAAAATGTATAGCCGACCGCAAGATTTGCCACGATGTAAATTGCCAGAGCGAAAGCCAAAAGCAGCAGCGATCCGATCAGGGGAACGGCGAAGACATATTTCGCCATCAGCAGGATGATAGTGCTCTGGATTGCACCGACAATGACGTTGGGCGCAATCTTGCCGATCATGATTTCGATGGGGGTGATAGGCATCGCCAGCAGGTTTTCATAGGTGCCGCGTTCGCGCTCGCGCGTTAGCGCCAGGCATGTCATCAGAACCATCGTCATGGTCAGGATCACGGCCAGCAAACCCGGAACGATGCTGTAGCGCGTGTTGCTTTCCGGATTGTAGAGAAGATGCGTGACGGCATTGAAAGGTGGCGGACCTTGCGCCCGTGAAGCCAGCGGACCTTTCAAGTCATCCCGAAGCGCCGCGGAGGCAAGACCCGTAAAAGCCCCCAAAGCGAAGCCGCCCGCGGCAGGATCGGAGGCGTCAGCCTCCATCAGCAAATCCGGCTGGGTGCCGCGCATGATGTCGCGAGTGAAATTGACCGGGATTTCCACCACAAAAAGCACCTTGCCTTCCTGCAGCAGGCGGCGCGCGCCGGCCGGGGAATTCGTCTCCGCCACGATGTCGAAATAGCTGGAGTTGCGCAGAGCCGCGACGACCGATCTGGCGAATATCCCATTATCGTCGATGGAAATCGCCGTGGGCAAAGCTTTGGGATTGAAGTTGATGGCAAATCCAAAGAGAAAAAGCTGGGCCAGCGGCAGGCCGACGATCATGGCCACCGTCAATCGATCCCGCCGCATCTGGAGAATTTCCTTCAGCAGAACGGCCCATATGCGTGCCAGCGAGAAGCGCCTGTTCATTTGGCGGATTCCTGCAACTGGATAAAGACATCCTCCAGATTCGGCGGCGCTTCGCTGACGTGAACATCATTCATGTCGCGGTATGGCGCGAGCGTTTGTTCCAGCGCCCCGCGATCATGACCGCTGACATGCAGCGCCGCCCCGAAGAAGCCGGCATAGTCCACGCCCGGTTGGCCTTGAAGGTCCGTCAATAACCGCCTTACATGCGCGCCTTCCAACACGAAGGTGATCAGTCCCGATTTCTCGATGACATCATGGACGCTGCCTTGCGCCACGAGCTTGCCGTTGAGGATGTAGACAATGCGGTCGCAGCGCTCGGCTTCATCCATGTAATGCGTCGAAACCAGCACCGTCAGGCCTTCGTCGCTGAGGGCATGAATCTGCTCCCAGAAGTCACGGCGAGCTTTCGGATCGACACCTGCGGTCGGTTCATCCAGGAGTAGGAGTTTGGGATCGTGCAGCATGCAAGCGGCAAGCGCCATGCGCTGTTTCCAGCCACCCGAAAGCGCGCCAGCCAACTGTTTCTGACGTTCCTCCAGGCCGAGACGTTTCAGTGCATCATCGACGCGTTGCCGTGGATTGCCGACTTGATAAACGCGCGCCACGAACTCCAGATTTTCCCGTATCGAGAGATCTTCCCAAAAGCTGAAACGCTGTGTCATGTAACCGACTTGCCGCTTGATGGCTTCGGACTGGGTGCGGATGTCGAGGCCGAGGCATGTTCCCTGCCCATCATCGATGGTCAGCAGGCCGCACAGCATGCGGATGGTCGTGGTCTTGCCCGACCCGTTGGGCCCCAGAAACCCCCACACCTCGCCCTTGGGCACGGCGATATCGACATGGTCAACCGCCAGCTTGCTGCCGAAGCGCTTGGTGAGCCCCCGGACATCGACCGCAAACTCCGCGCTCATAGCGGGCGAACTTCCACGGGCTGGCCCGGATGAAGCTTCAGGCCGCCATTCGCGCGCGCTTCAAGCTTGAAGACCAACTTTTCGCGGCTTTCATTGCTGAAGATCACGGGCGGGGTGAATTCCTGCTGGGCCGCGATGAAAGTGATTTGCGCCTCTATGGGTTGGCAGCCATCGCAGGTGATACGGACCTTCTGACCAAGATAGGCGCGGGACAACTGTCCTTCGGGTACGAAGAACCGGATATAGATGTTGGCGGGCGGAAGGATCGAAAGAACCGGGGTGGAAGCCGGGACATATTCGCCTTCCCGGAAATTGATGTCCTGCACGGCGCCTTCGGTCTGCGCCACGATCTCGCGCTGGGACAATGTGTAGGTCGCGGAGCCGAGCGACGCCTCCATTTGAGAGATTTGCGACTTGATCTGGCTGATGCGGGCCTGGGATTGCGCGAAATTGTTGCGCGCAAGATCTCGCTGCGTTGGCGTTCCCGCATTTTGCTGCGCCAGCCCGTTCTGGCGATTCAATTCCGTACGAGTATATGCGAGGTTGGACTGCTCTTGCGCCAGACTTGCCTTTGCCTGTGCCAGCGCGGCCGATGCCTGATCTCGCCCGGCGGTCTCTCGCGTGTCGTCCAGGACGAACAACAGATCTCCCCGGTGCGTGATCTGACCACGCTGCACCTTCATGGCTGTGACCCATCCAGGCTGCGGTGCTGAAATCAGCGCCTCATCGCCTTCGGCATAACCAAGCCACGCGTCATCCACTTTCTTGGTGCATGACGCCAACACCAGAAGCACCGCAAATAAAATTTTCAATTTCATGCGTCACCGCCTACAGAAATACCACGCAAAAGAACTTGCAGATGCGTTTCGATCAAGCCTTCATAATCGTAGGGCGCCTTGTCGAATTTCGCGAAGGTGGTGCGCCAGATCACGATCAAAAGCATGGGCGCGAAGCAGAGGCGCGCAACATGTTCGGGCGGCAAATCCCGGAATTCGCCGCTCTCGATCCCCCGCCTGATGATTGACTGAAGAATCCCAAGTCCCCGGTCGATCAATTCCTGGCGCCAGAACTTCACCAGGTCCGGAAAATTCCCCGCCTCGGCCAGCAGGAGCCGAGGCAAAATCACGCTCTCGCTGGTGCTAGCGAACTCTCCGATATTGGAGATCATCAGGCGCAGCAGATCCGCGGCGCTGCCTTTGTGCTGCGCGATGTGTTCTTGAATGGCTTGCAGCCGGGCGCCCGCAGAACTGCGCGCCAGCGCCTTGAAGACCGCCTCTTTATTTTCGAAATAGAGATAGACCGTACCTTTGGCGATTTTCGCGCTGCGCGCGATGTCTTCCATGCGCGTGGCGGCAAAGCCTTTTTTGGAAAAGCAAGCCAAGGCGGCTTCCAGGATTTCCCCGGAGCGATCTTCCTTTCGACGTTGCCATCGCTTTTCTGCCATGACACTTAAATGACCCAACAGTCATTTAGTTGCAAGCCTTGAGATGGCCTTTTGCCGCGGCTACTATAAAGCGTTGATCTGGCTACTTTATTCCAGATTCTTAGGTGTCGATCATCTTCATCATCGCATCGGAATAGCGCGCGCCCTGGATATCTACCTGGGACACGGCATCTTCGATCCGCTTGAGATCGCTGGGCGACAATTCGACCTTCACCCCGCCGAGATTTTCCTTGAGCCGGTCCGGCTTGGTGGTGCCGGGAATGGGCACGATCCAGGGCTTTTGCGCCAGCAGCCAGGCCAGCGCGATCTTGGCCGGGGTTACGCTTTTGGAGACCGCGATCTGCGTCAGCAAATCGACCAGCACCTGGTTGGCGGCGCGCGCTTCCACCGAGAAACGGGGAATGGCGCTGCGGAAATCGGTGCTGTCCAGTTTGGTGTCCGCCGTCATCTTGCCGGTGAGAAAACCCCGTCCCAGCGGGCTGAATGGCACAAAGCCGATGCCCAGTTCCTGCAAGACGGGAAGGATTTCCGCTTCCGGTTCGCGCCACCACAGCGAATATTCGCTCTGCAGCGCCGCAACCGGCTGCACCGCATGGGCGCGGCGGATGGTCTGCACGCC
>JBEPVO010000122.1:0-7417 GCA_041690975.1 Alphaproteobacteria bacterium | reverse complement strand
TGCGGTCATTGCCGCGTCCTTGCGCAGCCGGTTGATTGTCGTTCTGCCGTGGCGCCGCAGACTCCGGTGCTGCGGATGGCGCCGCGCGCTGGAATGGCGGCGCGGCCGGATTTGCATCATTGGCCTGCGGATTGCGGCCATTGCCGCGTCTTTGGGTATTCTGCGGCTGGTTGCCGTTCTGCTGTGGCACGTTGGCCGCCGGCGCATTGCGCGGCGATAACGGATTGGCGCCGGCGCTTGGCACCGTCTGGGTTGCAGGAATGGGACGCTGCTGCCGCTCGCGCTGCTCGATCTGCCGTCCCGCCGGTACTGGCGTCACCAGAGCGGTATCGCGGATCACGCTGCGCGCGGCGACGGGTGCAAAGCGCTGCCTGGTATCCTGCGGCAAGCGGTCTACATTGATGCTGCGGTTGACCACGTAATTGTTGACGGTGGTGTAGTTGGTGGAGTCCCGTGTCTGCCCGATGAAGCGGCCATAGTCGCGCTGGGGCACCGCATAATTGCGGTAATTCCGGTCGCCGAAATGACTGTCGCCGACGAATACCCAAAGTGAGAGAAACTGGCTGTTGTCGAAGCTCGATCCGTACCAATCGCGATAGCCGTAATAGCTGTCGAAATTGTCGCGATAGGCGCCGTCGCCATAATAATTGTCGCCCGGCGGCATCGGAAACCAGCCGATATTGCCGCCGCCCGATCGCCACACCACCCAGGACGGTCCCCAGACATAACCGGGCACCCAGAGCCAGCCTTCGCGCGGATCGCGCACCCAGCGGCCATAATGATAGGGGATCTCGCCCCAGCTTTCGTCAGAGACCCAGGTCCAGCCATATTCGCGCGTGTTGACCCAATGGCCGTCATAATAAGGCCGGAAGTCACGCCCGACGCGGGTGGGATGCCAGACCTCTCCCCAGCGCGGATGATTGCTCCAGCTTCCATACGGCGCCAGCCGGCTGTGGAAATTGTCGAAGCCGATGCTGACGCTGATCTGCGCCTGGGCAGGCATCGCAGCAGAAGTCACCAGCAGCGCCGGAAGGGCGATGGCGGCGGCGCCGCGCAGAAGCTGCAAAGACAAAGCCATTCTGGAAAGACTTTTCATGGGGCCTCCTCGGCGCGCACGACAACCCGTTTGACGCGGGCAGCACGCAATGGCTTAGGATGGCACAACGCATGAAAGACGGCTTTGATCCCTGTCCATCACGTCCGGTGCCGGACACCAAACACCCCAATGCTTCAAGTGGATGCAATCGCTTCACATTCTGGCGTGTATCGGCAATGGCGCTTTGGCGCGCCGAACAAATAACAATCTCAACCAGCATTCACGGCTGCGGCTTCGCGTTCATGAATTCCAGCTCCGCCTCGGTCGACTCGCGCTTCAGCGCCTTGTTGCGGGTGGGAAAGCGGCCGAAGCGGTCGATCACATTCTTGTGCTGCAGCGCGAATTCCAGCACACCCGGAATGCCGACCTTGGAAAATAATGCGATCGACTGTTCCTGAATCGCCGGGTCTTCGCTGTGCATATAGGGCATGTAGAGGAATTGCTGCTCGCGCGGATGCAGCGGCAGATCCATGTTGCGCTCCACCGCATCCTGCGCCAGCGCCAGCGCGATGGGATCGGTGGCAAAAGCCTCGCGCGAGCGGCGGAACATATTGCGGGAGAATTGATCGAACACGATCACCGCCGCGACATGGCCCAGCCCGTCCAGCTCGGCGGGATCGGGCGGCGCGGCCTTCATGTCCTGGCGCAGATCACCGAAGCGATCCCAGATCGTGTCATCGATCTCGACCCGCCCGCTGAACCATTCGTTTGGCTCCAGCACCTCGAACCAGAAATGCAGCACATCAGCGATCCAGGTCATGGCGGCAGTATAAATGGCGGCGGCAGCGGGGCAATCCCGGTTACAACCATGATACCGGCGCACAAGCTGGTACCCGCTTTCCCGCGAGTTGGCTTGCCGTTACCCTCGCCGCTTCGCCATTCAAGGAGCATCCCATGAATTTCCTGAATTCCTTCGAGCCCCAGACCAAATCCATCCTGCGCATTGTCACCGGCCTTTTGTTTTTTAGCGCCGGGCTGGCCAAGATCCTGCATTTTCCCTCCGTGCCGGGGCTGTCCACCGTCATGCCAACCGACTGGCCCGAAGGCTATGCCGGGATGATCGAGCTGATTGCCGGCGCGCTGGTGATGATCGGCTTCTTCAGCCGCTATGCCGCCTTCATCTGTTCGGGCGAAATGGCCATCGCCTATTTCATCGGGCATTTCCCCAAAAGCCCGCTGCCGGTGATCAATGGCGGCATCACCGCCATCCTGTTCTGCTTTGTGTTTCTGTATCTGGCGGTGGCCGGTCCCGGTCCCTGGGCGATCAACAAGAAGTAGGCGCGAAAAAAAGGGCCCGGACTGGGTAGTCCGGGCCTTCAGTTACTACTCTCAGGGATTTTCGGCTCAGTAACTCAAGCGCAAGCCCAGCCGGAACAGCCGGCCCAGCGAGTCATAGGTGTTGATGTCGGTGCCATAGCTCTGGCTGGAATTGCTCTGGCTGGCCAGGATGGCGACGCCGGGCGGCGGGGTGTTCCAGACATTATCGATCGCCGCATAGAGCTGGAGATTATTGTCCAGCCTGTACGACCCGCGCAGGTCCATATACATGACCGCCGGCACCGCATTGTCGTCTACGTCCACGCCCGTGACCCAGTAATTGTTGAGGCGGGCGGAGCCGAAGAGACGGCCCTGGATGGTGCCCACGATGGGGCCCTCCGAATACGTCGCCGAGATGTTGAGATGCAGCTTGGGTTGGCTGGTATAGGTGCCCACGCTGCTCATGCTGCCGGCGGAATCGAAGGGCGCGGCGCCGAAGGCCGATTGCGTGCGCTGATCGGTGTAATTGCCCACCAGATGCCAGGCGATCTTTCCGTCGAACAGCGGCATGCCGTAATCAGCCTGGAAATCCAGACCCGAAGTGGTGAGCGAGGCGGCGTTCTGCGGCTGCAGATAGAGGAATTTCAGCACGCCGTTGGCGTCATAGCTGAACTGGTTGCAATAGAACTGGTTGCCCGCCTGGCACAGCTGGGTCGTCAGCTGGGCGCTGGGGGCGGTGATGAAGCCCTTCAGGTTGATATTGTACCAGTCGAACGACATCTGCAGGCCGTCGATCCAGTGCGGCGTCAGCACCACGCCGCCGGACACCGTGTTGGCCACTTCCGGCTTGAGGTTCGGATTGGACAAGGTCGCCGACAGCACCGCCGTCACCTGCTTGCCGGTCTTGGGATCGATCGGCGAGGAGTTGGAGTAGATGCCACCGCTGAACAGTTCGGCCAGATTCGGCGCGCGAATATCGACCGAGTAGAAACTGCGCAGCTTGATATCGTCATTGACCTGGCTGGTCAGACCCAGCTTCCAGGTTTCCACCATGCCGCTGGTGGAATAGCTGGTGATGCGGCCCGCCGCGTCGAAGTCCAGCGACTGCACGAAACTGTCCTTCAGGATGGGCGAATTGATTTCGAGGAAGCCTTCCTCGATGTGATACTGGCCGCGCAGGGGACCGAAATTGGCCACCGACAGGGCGGTCGCCAGCGCCAGCGGCGAGACCACCGTGACGCCGCCTTCCTTGCGGTATTCCGCGCCGAACGCCACCGCGGGCGCACCCGCGCCGGTCAGGTTCCAGGGCAGCTTACCCTGCATCGAACCTGCGGCCACGTCTTCGTTCAGGACCATGGTCTCGAAGTCCTGGTCGGTGTTGACGTAATTCACTGCCGCGGCCGAGGCGACCCCGTCACCGAACGGATTGAGCGGGGCGCAGCCATTGGAAGGATTGGTCAAGGTCGAGCGGCAAGCGATGGAGCCGACTGCCAGGCCCGAGCTGCCCACATTGGTGGAGGTCACCCGCACCGCGTCCAGCGCATTGGTCATGTTGGCCGTGACCACGATATGCGTCGGCGTCAGATGGATGCGGCTTTCGCCATGCTGGTAATAGGCCTGCCAAGACCAATTGTCGCCGATCGAACCGTCCAGGGTGAAGACACCGCGATACAGCTGGCGCTTGGAAATATTGACCGGCACGCCGATCGAATTCTGGAACTGATCGAATGAGGGATGATGCAGGTCCACATTGTTGGTCATCGGCGTGGACAGATTGAAGGAGGTGACCCCCGCCGTCGCCATGCGCGCCTTGATGGAGGGATCCAGATAGGCGTTGTCGTTATTGATCTTGTAATTCTGGCTGAAGGCAGTGGTGGAATCGTTCTTCGCCCAGCTGCTTCCGTAATTCAGTTGCAGCGAGGCGCTGATATTGTCCGTCAGCCGGTACTGGCCATAACCGAAAAAAGTCAGGCTGCGGAACGGATAGGACAACAGGTTGGTGGGTTGCTCGCTGTTGTAGATATTGGAGCTGCCGCCCACCGAGCCGGTGCCCGTCACCAAGCCGGGATTGTAGGGGACCGGCGTGCCGCTGGGACCGACGAACTGGGTGCCCGCCAACGGACCGGCGACGATGGCGCCGCCATTGGTGCCCAACTGGCCGACATTGCTGCGATGGATGGTGCGCGGCTGACCGTTGCCGGCGACATAGGCCGGGTTGTTCATCAGATAGGTGCCGGTATACCAGCTGCGATTGATGGCGAAGATGGTGTCCGGGCTGCTGTTGAAATTGCCCGAGACGATGAAATGGCCGCGACCGGCGAAAATGTCCTGGCCGTAGGAGGCTTCCAGCTCATAGGCGCGCCGGTCGTCTTTATAGGTGTCGCTGCCCTGGATATTGGCTTTGAAGCCGTCGAAATTCTTGTTGATGATCAAGTTGATCACACCCGACACCGCGTCGGAGCCATAGGCCGCCGAGGCGCCGCCGGTCACCACATCAACGCGCTGGATCAGGCTGGAGGGAATGGTGGCCAGATCGACGCCGCCCGAGACATTCGATTGCACCACGCGCTGGCCGTCGAACAGCACCAGGTTTCGGGTGATGCCCAAATTGCGCAGATTGACGGTGGAAAGACCCGGCGTGGAGGCGAAGATGGTGCCGCCGCCCGCGCCCTTCAGCGGGCCCGAACCCACCACTTGCGGCATTTCGCGGATGGTGTCGCCGATATCGGCATGGGCCGCTTCTTCCAGCTGGGCGGTGCCCACCACGGTGACAGGTGTCGCCTGCTGATAGCCCGCGATCGAAATGCGCGAGGCGCTGACGATGACCTGTTCGTTTCCTTCCGACGCGGGCGTCGGCGCAGCTTGTGCAACCTGCACGGTGGCTGGCGGCGCTGGCGTTTGGGCCTGGGCCAATTGCACGGCAGGCGTGACGTCCGCGATCTGCCGCTTGAACGCCTTGGGCAATTCGCTACGCTGTTCCTGGATCGGGCGGATCACCATCCCATCGCTGCCGACCGAGGCGGCTTCGAGGCGGGTGCCCTGCAACAGCATCTGAACGGCGGCGCGCGCCGACATCTGGCCTTTGACGGCGGGCGCTTGGATTCCGGTCAGGGCCTGGGGCGAGAACAGAATACTTTCGCCGGTCTTCTGGGCGACCGCCATCAGCGAGTCCGAAAGCGGCTGGGCCGGCAAGGCGAAATCAGTGCTTTGCGCCTGCGCGGCGCCGGCATAAAGAGCTACGATTGCTGCGCCGCAAACCAAACGCGCGCGAAAACTCAATCCCTGCGACCCGAGCATCAAAAATTCCCCCTGTACGACAGCATCGAGGCTGCCTCTGATTCATTAGACGTTCAGAACGTACGCACCCTCAAATTTTCGACCTCCAAAAATTTCAGGGCGTCAGATTTTGATCAATTGTTCGTCATCTCCCACGATCTCGATACGGTCTTCGAACGGACGGATTAAAACCGGCAGCAGTTTTTCCAGCGCCTGCGCGAACATGGCATTGTCGCCGACCCGATAAAGCCCGCTCACCTTCATGCCCTGGATGCGCTCGTCGGCGATGACCAGCTTGAAGTCGCTGTAGCGGTTCATTTCCATGGCCGCCTGCAAAAGCGTTTCGCCCTGGAACAGCGCCTGACCGGTGTGCCAGGCCAGCAACGGCACCAGATCCGGCTTGTCGCGCTTGATCGCCTTGCGCGCATTGAAAACCAGCCGCTCGCCATCGCCCAGCACACGCGCCGGTTCCGAAGCGATCGATTTCACGGTGGCGCAGCCTTGGATCAGCACCACCGATACCCGGTCGCCATCGCGGCGCACATCGAAGGTGGGCTGGGCGCCCTGGATGATGCTGCCCGCCGCATTCACCGCGAAGGGCCTGGTCTTATCGGGCGCGACCCGGAAATTGGCGCAGCCATATTCCAAATTCGCATTGCGAATGGTTTTGCGCAGATCGACCACCACCCTGGTATCGGTGTCGAGGAACAGCTCGGTGCCGTCGCCCAGGATCGCGTGTTTCTGTTCGCCCACTTCGGTCTGGTAGACCCCCGCTTGCGCCAGTTCGGTCAGCGCCAGGGTGCCGCCCACGCCCGCCGCCAAGAACACGCCCGCCATCACGGCGCGGCGGCTGATGCCGTCCTCGTCGCCCGGCACATGGCCGCGCAGATCGCGCGGCACTGGACCGGCGACATCCCAAACCCCGTTCATCGCTTCGAACGCCGCAGCATGGGCCGGATCGGCCGCCAGCCATTCGCGAAACTGCCTTTCGTCGGCAGGGGAGCGGTTGTCAGCGCGCAGCCGCGCCATCCAGGTCGCCGCACAGGCCTTGATCTGAAGCGTTTGGGGCTGCGGCATTACCAGCCCTCTGCCCATTCGCTGAGGAACAGCATGGCCTTGGCGATATGCTTCTCCACCGAGCTGACGCTGATATCCAGCCGCTCGGCGATTTGCTGATATCTGAGTTCGTGCCAGCGATGCATGATGAAGATCTGCCGTGTCCTGGGATGAAGCTGCTCGATGCCGAGCTGTACCCTCCTTAGACGCGCGCGGGAGGCCACAACCTCATCTTGAAGCGGCGTGAGATCTTCGATGCCTTCAGTATTGTCGGCATCGATGGTCGGTTTCTTGCGGCGGTAATTGTCGATGCCCAGGTTGCAGGCGGTCCTGACCAGAAACGCCGCCGGATCGTGCACTTCTTTTTCGAGTTGATAGCGCTGGAAGCGCAGATAGGCGGAATGAAGCAGGTCTTCGGCTTCGGACGGATTGCGGATTCGTTGCGCAATCTGTCTTTTCAAACCACGCCAGAACTCTCTGCCGGCCGGAATATCCGTCATTCAAGCGAGCCCCCGATGACGAAAACCATAAGGGGATCAGCAATCCTCATCCCGCAATTTATTTTGGTAAATTAATTGAGGGTTTCCGCGCGTCATACGTCTACGCACGCGGCTTTGCGCAGGTGCCCATTATTTCGGCAGATTTGTGACACGCACGTGTAGTGGTGCAACCGCAGCATTTTTCAACGCCGAATCTGAAAGCATCCGTCGCGCGGCCTTCGCGCCCGCAAAA
>JBEPVO010000121.1:0-7439 GCA_041690975.1 Alphaproteobacteria bacterium | reverse complement strand
ACGGTCGCGACCAAAGCCGCGTCGGACGAATTGACGGACAGCCGCGCCGGAACCGGAATCGCCTGCAATTTGCCATTGACGCGGAACGGCCAATCTTCGCTGAAGGCAGAAAATTTATTGGCGATGCAGTCATGCGCCGCCAGGTCCGCAGGCTTCGCGGGCGTGCCCCGCCGCTTCAGATAGGCCGGACTGGCGCAGACCATCTGGCGGATCAACCCCACACGGGTGGCGATCATGCTGCTGTCCGGCAGTTCGCCCACCCGCAGCGCAAGATCGACATGCTCTTGCACCAGATTCACGACGCGGTCGGTCTGCTGCACATCGATGCGGATGTCGGGGTGGGTCTCGAGGAATTCCACCACCACCGGCATCACAAAGGTGCGGCCGATCACAAATGGCGCGCTGATGATTAATTCGCCCTGGGGGGCGCGATACTCGCCGGCCGCCATGCGTTCGGCTTCGGCGATATCTTCCGCAATCCGGCGGCAGGCGGCGACATAGCCGCGCCCGGCATCGGTCAATTCCACTTTGCGGTGGCCGCGCAGCAGCAGGCGGATCCCCAGATGCTCCTCCAGCTCCGACACCCGCCGGCTGACGGTGGCCAGTGGAATCCCCAACTGGCGGCTGGCGGCGGAAAGGCTTCCGGTGTCCACCGCGGCCATCAGGATGGTCATGGCTTCTAGCCGGTCCATTGCCTTCCACCAGTGAGAGGATAATTCCCGATCTTAGCATCTACTAACGAAATCCGGAAGGGCCTAAATCGCTGGGACGGACCCGTGCGCGACAGGCGCCCAGGCCGGATGAGAAAGGAGCTTTCCAATGAAGCACATAATTTTCGCGGTCGTGGCAGCGGCCGCCCTGGCCGTTATCGGCCCCCGCATCTCGCAAGGGAATCCGCAGCCCCAAGAGACTGCAGCGCCCAGCCTCCTGTCCCTTTCGCGGGGTTACAGCGCACCGCCACGGCACCCCAATGCGGAGCCCGCCCATGAATTCCTAAACACGCAGGACAAGCGATGACAAACCGGCCTGAATTCAGACAAACAGGTCGGCCAGGATCACGAAAATTCCAGCCTGTGCGACAAGCCAGCAGAAAGGGCGCACGCCAGCAGGTGCGAAGGCGTATGCAGGAACATAAGCGATCCGGCCAATGACGAACGTCCAGGCCCCGACGACTGACAGCGATCCGGCAGCATGGGCTGCATGAACCAGAAACAGTGCGGCGGCAAACTGCGGAAATATCTCAAGAAAATTGCGATGAGCCCGAACGAAACGGCCACCGAGACCCGCCGCCTCTCGCGGATTGTCACGGGGGCCCGCGACCCACGTACCACCGAGCTGACGCAGCGTCAGAACACTCGAAATGGTGAGCTGGACCGAAGCCAACACGAGGGCCGCGAATAAAGCCCAGAGATCACCCGTCATCACCATCACATCTACACCTTGAGCCTCTCATCGACGCACGCCATATCCCGGTACGCTACAGGTCCGGATTAATCGAAGCCATTCTCCGCGCACGGCCGCTTGCTTGCGCTTGAAGCATTCGTCGCTTTCGCAATTCCGCTGGACCTGCCCCGCGCGCCGCTCCTCACTCACCCTGTTTTCAGGATCGTTTCCACCGTGTCAGCGAACGTGTCGACATCGCGCAAGGTGCTGTAGATGTGCGGCGTGACGCGCAGGCCGTCATATTGGCCCGGCATCTCCACCCGGGCGGTGACGATGTTGTATTTGTTGTAGAGCGTCTCATACATCTTGCCCGCATCGAAGCCCTTGAAGCCGATGAAACCGATGCCGCAGGACAATTCCGGGCTCTCGCTGTGCAGGATCTGCACCTTGGCATTGTCGCGCAGCCGGTGCGCCCAGCGGTCGCGCAGATAACGCAGCCGCGCCGCCTTGCGGGCAATGCCAATATTCTCGTTGAAGACCAGGGCCTCGCTGATCGAATTCGGATTGGCGGCGGGATGGGTGCCGACCTCCTCGAATTTGCGGATGTCGTTCACCTGCTTATCGCTCGACGCCATCAACGACCAGGTCTGGGCGATGCGGGATTTGCGCACATACAGAAACCCCGTGCCGATCGGGGCGCAGGTCCATTTGTGCAGCGAGACGCCGTAATAGTCGCAATTCAGATCCGAAATCTTGAAGGGAAAATGATTGAAGGCATGCGCGCCATCGACCATCACCGGAATGCCCTTGGCATGCGCCATGTCGCAGATGCGGCGCACCGGGAAAATCACGCCGGTGCGGTTGGTGATGTGGCAGATCAGGATCAGCTTGGTCTTGGGCGTCACCGCCCGTTCGATCCGATTATAAAGATCGTCCGAACTCATCACCGGCACCGGAAAGGAAACCGTGACCAGCTTGATGCCGTCGCGCCGCTCGCGCTGGCGGAAGGTCATCAGCATGCGCGGATAATCCTGATCGGTGGTCAGGACTTCGTCGCCGGCTTTGAGGTCGATACCGTATTGCACGATCTCGTTGGCCTCGCTGGCATTGCGGGTTATGGCCATCTCTTCGGGATCGCAGCCCGCCACCGCCGCCAGATGCTCGCGCACCCGCTCGATTTGCGGATATAGAACATTGACCATGGTCTGGATCGGCCCCATGTCGGAATAGGACAGATAGCGGCGCATCGCGTCCTGCACCGGGATCGGCGCGGGGCTGGCATAGCCATTGTTGAAATTGATGACGTTGCGTTCGATGGTGAAGGCGTTGCGGATTTCGGTCCAGTAATCTTCGTCGCGCGCCACATCTTCCGGCGTGCGGCCCGCGACCGCGGCAGCCGCGGCGGCGGATCGTTGCAAAGCGCCGACCTGAAACGCAGCCAATGTGGCTGTACCGGTCGCGAGCTGCATCACTTGTCTGCGGTCCATGCATAGTCCCCCTATTGAAATTTCACTCCGGCAATTCACCCCGCTGCATCAAAAGCGAGGCCGTGTCGAAAAAGGCCTGATGCTCGATGATCTTGCCGTCCTTGAGCCGCCAGCGAATGGCGACCTCCATCTTGACCGGCTTTAGCCCGGGCACGCCGCTGTGGAATTCATAATCCGCTTCGACATCGAACAGGCCCCAGACTACATCGTCTTTGGCGATGATCTCGCGCGGCTTGAAACTGCGGAAGACGTAATCCATCGCGATCTGGGCGGTGACATCCATCACGCCTTCGCGCTGCTGGTGCACGCCGCCGAAGCGGAACAGGTTGGTGCGGGGCGAAGCCGCCTTCCACACAATATCCTTGTGCACGGAGGCGAACAGCGGGCGCAGATCGCCGACTTCAAAGGCGGCGGTCACCATCCGCATCAATGCTTCCGGATCGGTCGGCAAAGGCTGAACGCTGTCCACAGAAACCCCGGCTATTTCCTGTCTTGGACGCCAAACTAACCACGACCGCCCTTCGCGCGCCACCGGGAGGCCGGGCTTCGCAATTGCAACCTGCCCGGGTGAAATTGGACCGTCCAAGCGGCCTTATGATAGGCTGGCGTGTCGGCGATCGTGACGCACCCGGAGAAAGCCATGCACAAACCCGTACTTGCCGCGTTCGTCGCTCTTCTAGGCTCTCACACGACTGTGATGGCCGCGAGCTGCAACCTGCCCGACGTGGCCGACAAGGTGGAGCTGAAACAGGTGCGCGGCACCAATCTGGTGACCGTGCCGGTGGCGATCAACGGAGTGCCCAAGAAATTCCTGCTCGATATCGGCACCCGCCCCTCCAAGATCTCGCAGGGAACGGTGGCCGAACTCGGCCTGCCGCAGGCGACGCGGGCGACCGAAACGATCGATTCGCCACGCCTCGGCGGCGATCTGAACTTCGGGTCTGCTTCGGTGAATGCGACCGTGCGCCAGGTGGGCAGCGGCCTCAGCGAGGACACGTTCGGCTCCCGCGTCCGCCTCGGCTCCTTCACCATCGGCGACGCCACGGGCAAGAATGTGATGTTCATGATCGCCAAGGATGGCGAGCTTGCAAAAGACGCGCCCTATGACGGTCTCCTGACCAATAATTTCTTCAAGCAATATGACGTCGAGATCGATTTCGGCACCATGCACATGACCTGGCTCACCCCCACAAAATGCACTGATCCCGATCAGGTGGCGTACTGGACGAATGACGGCGTGGCCGTGGTGCCGATGATCGTGGAGGACGGCAAGTTCAAGGTGCCAGTAACGATCGACGGGCACAGTATCGTTGCGGTGATCGATACAAGTTCCGAACACACGGTGATGCGCCGCGACATCGCTGAACAGATCATGGGCCTCAAGGCCGACACAGCGGACATGATGCCCGCTGGCGAGCGCAAAGACGGCATGGGTCAGACCATCTACAGCCACACCTTTCCCAGGATCTCCTTCATGGGCGCGGGCGGGGTCACGGCAGCCAATATCCCTGCGCTGATCTCAGCCAACAATATTGCAGGCGCCGACAAGGAAAAGGTGCTGGGCAGCCAGGCGCGTTCGACCGATACGCGCATCCCTGATCTGGTGCTGGGGATGGATGTGCTGCACCATCTGCACATCTATGCCGTTTTCGGCCAGAAGCGGCTTTATATCACCCAGGTTTTCTTCAGCTAATTTTCTTCAGCTGGGCCTGCTCCCCGCAGGCACGATCAATCCGTTTCGGAACGGTCCGGCAAAGGTGCAAATGGCAAAGCTGGGCCGGGCCCTCCTGAAGCCGAAAGAGGTTCGCGATGCGCTTGACGGATTTCAAGGCGCTGACATTCGATTGCTACGGGACGCTGATCGACTGGGAAACCGGCATGATGCAAGCGCTGGGCGCGTTGGCCGGGAAAAGCAGGCGGGAACTTACGCGGGATATGATCCTGGAAGCGCATGCCCGGCATGAATCCGCGCAACAGCGCCAAACACCGGCAACGCGCTATAGCGATCTTTTGGCGGTCGTCTACAAGCGATTGGCCGAGGAGTGGGGCGCCGCGGTGACCATCGATGAATGCGAGAATTATGGACACTCGGTCCGTCACTGGCCCGCTTTCGCAGATTCACCGGACGCGCTGCGGTATCTGAAGAAATTCTACAAGCTCATCATATTGTCCAACGTCGATAACCGGAGTTTCAGTTTCAGCAACGCTGCGCTCGGCATCCAATTCGACGCGATCTACACGGCCGAAGATATCGGTTCCTACAAACCCGAGGATCGCAATTTCGTCTACCTGCTGGAGCATGTGGGCAATCTGGGCTTGGCAAAAAGCGATATCCTCCACACGGCCGAAAGCCTGTTTCACGATCATGTGCCGGCGCGCCGCCACGGCCTCGCCAATTGCTGGATCCATCGCCGCCATGCCCAGGAGGGATTTGGCGCCACCATGGACCCAGGTCAAACCCCAAAAATCGACTTTAAGTTCAACTCAATGGCAGAGCTTGCCAAGGCCCATCAGGAAGCGCTTCGCGAAAGCCAATAGTGACCGCTTGTTCGGGAAGCGGTAGAGTTCAAAAAAATCGACCAAAAAATCGGTCAAAAAATCGGGAGAAGCAGATGGAAACAACGCGCAGAGAAACCATTGGCATGATCGGCGGCGCGATCGCGGGCGCCACCGCCGCGATCAACGCGGCCAACGCCGCGCCTTCGTCCAATCCGACATCGTCCAAGATGAAATTCTGGGCCGCCGCCACCACGCCTTGCGACAAGAATCTGAAATTGGATCTGGGCGCGATGCGCGAACAGGTCGAATGGTACAAGAGCCACGGCGCCGACGGCCTTACCTTTTTCGGCTCGACCGGCCAAATGACCGCCTTCACCGTCGCCGAGCACAAGGCGGTGATGGAAACGGTGGCCAAGGCCAAGGGCCATCTCAGCGTGCTCGCCACCGCCTCGACCGCCAATGTTTCCGACACGGTCGAGCTGTGCAAGCACGCCGCCGATCACGGCGCCGATGGCGTGATCGTCTCCCCGCCCTTCTATGTCAAAGGCATCTCGAACGAAGGCATCGTGCGCTATTACACCAATGTGTTCGACCAGTTGCCCAAGAGCCTGAACATCTATCTTTATCATGTGCCGCGCTGGACCATGGTTCCCATTCCGGTGGAGGTGGTCAAGCAGCTTCGCCGCTATGGCAATGTGGTGGGCCTCAAGGATTCCACCGCCGACGCAAAGAACTATACCAATTTCATCACCAGCTTCCCGGACCTCAACATCATCACCGGCACCTATGAGAATCTGGAGATCGCGCTGAACCACGGCATGGGCGGCATCATCCAGGAAGCGGGGCCCTATTGCCGCGACCTGGCCGATCTGTTCGCGGTGGCGCATTCGGGCAAGGACATTCATCCGGCTTACGCGGCGCTTCAGGCCAAGATCGCCAAGCTTTACGGCGCAAGGGATGGCATCGACCAGTATAGCATCATGCAGTATGCGATGACGGCGGAGATGGGAAAGCCCGCCAGCTTCCCGCGCCCGCCCTTCGTCGATCTTTCCGGCGCGCGCAAGGCCGAGATCGAAAAAACGCTGCGCGAACAACAGATCAAGCTGGGGCGACTCTAGGACGCGTCGGGATTACGGTATTAAAGCCAACGCGCCGTTTGGCGTCATAGGGGAGAGAAAAGATGCTTAAATTTGCGAGTATGGCGCTTGCGCCTTTTTTGTTGCTGGCCAGCGCTGGCGCGGCCACGTCCGACGAAGCCAGCGACCGGCAGGCGTTTCATGATTTTCTGGTCCAGGCGAAAACCAACACCGGCGCCGACAAGGCAGCGGCCTTCTACAAGACCAGCGGGGCGTTCTGGCGCACGCACTGGCTGGACTATTCTACCCATCCGGAAAATTACACCGATGTGATGGCACTGTACCGCGAAGGTCAGGCCGCCTATCCGCGCCCCTATGTGTCACCGGATCCGGAGCGGTACCGCAAGGACATCGAGCTGTTCAAGGAATTCGATTCCAAGAACGCACTCCCGAAAAACCCGGCCTTGTTTGTCGGCAGTTCGACCATCATGAAATGGAAGACCGCGGAATCCTTTCCCGGCTTCAGCGTGATCAACCGGGGATTCGGCGGCAGCGTCATCGGGGACGTACAGTATTTCTACAGGGACGTGATCGGGAAATATCATCCCTCCGCCGTCCTGTTCTATTGCGACAATGACGTCACGGGCGGCCAAAGCGGCGATGAAGCCTTCGAAAAGGCCATGAAAGTCTATCGCCAGGTTCGTGCCGACTTTCCCAAGGTGCCGTTTGTTTTCCTCAGCATGAAGCATGCGCCCAACGCCGCCTTCGCGAACTTAGGCGAGCCTGCCGCCATCGACCGGTTCAATGACCTTGCCAAAGCGATGACAAAAAAAGATTCCGGCTTCAAATATTTCGACATGGATGCGCCGGTGCTCAATGCCAATGGCAAAGTGCAGCCCGATCTGTTCCTGGATGGCGAGCATTTCAACGACAAAGGCTACGCCTTGATCAACCCGAAGATGCAGCAGCTCCTGGTGTCCCTGCACGTGCCGCA
>JBEPVO010000120.1:0-7489 GCA_041690975.1 Alphaproteobacteria bacterium | reverse complement strand
AAAGCCCGCGCATTGCCCAGCAACGTCGTGATGTCGCGGAACATGATGCCCGGCTGGGGATAATCGGGAATGGTGCGGATTGTGTCGCGGAAATCCATCAGGTCTATCCCTTTTTCAAAATACGGCCGGCCACGGCATCAAGCTTGGCGGCCAATTGCGGATCGCGGCGGTCCGGCGGCGTCACCACCGCCATGTCCAGCATGGTCTCGACGCCCAGCGGGCAGGCTTCACGCTGCGGTCCCAGCTTGGGCGCCACCGCCATGATCAGGCGACGGGCATTTTCTGCGTTCTGGTGCATCACCTTCATGACGGCATCGACGGTCACATGCTCGTGGGTTTCGTGCCAGCAATCATAATCGGTCACCATCGCCACGATGGCGTAAGGCAGCTCCGCCTCGCGGGCCAGCTTGGCTTCGGGCATGGCGGTCATGCCGATAACGCTGCAATCCCAGGAGCGATAGAGAAAGCTTTCCGCACGGGTGGAGAATTGCGGGCCTTCCATGCAGATATAAGTGCCGCCTTCGGAATGATCGATCCGCTCTTCCCGCGCCGCCAGGGTCAGTGCGCCGGCAAGGCGCGGACAGACCGGATGGGCCATTGAGAGATGGGCGACAAAGCCGGGGCCGAAGAAACTTTTCTCGCGCGCGAACGTGCGGTCGATGAACTGGTCTGCCATCACGAACGTGCCGGGCGGCAATTCCGCCCGCAGCGAACCGCAGGCCGAGACCGAGATCACGTCGGTGACGCCGACGCGCTTCAGCGCATCGATGTTCGCGCGATAATTGATGCTGGTCGGGGTCTGGACATGGCCACGGCCATGGCGCGGCAGGAACACCATGTCCACGCCATGAAAAGTGCCGGTGAGAAGCTGGTCCGACGGCTCGCCCCAGGGACTTTTGACGGTCTGCCAACTGGCATTTTCCAGCCCGGGAATTTCGTAGACGCCGGAGCCGCCAATGACCCCAAGAACTGTTTTGGACATCACTTGGCTCCGTATTTAATCTGGTCGCTCCCGCTCTCGCGGACGCTCCCGCCGCCGATGACCCCAAGAACCGTTTTAGCCATATTTTTCAAGCGCTCCCGCTCACGCGACCGCGTAGCAAAAAGGGCGCTCCGCGAAGAAGCGCCCTTTTAACAGTAAGGAGCGGTTTGCCAAAGGCAAACAGTTCATAGCACCCGCGTATGGACGGTCCACTGGACCGTTTTGAGCGACGAACGCCCTGAGCGAAAGCGAAGGGCCAGTCTTGTCACAGAACAGTCGTAAGGCCCGCGCTAATGCAGATCAGCCCAGACCTTGCGGTAGGCGGCAAACAACAGACCCGACAGCACCACCAGGAAGATCAGCACGCCGAAACCGGTGCGCTTGCGCTCTTCCATCTTGGTATCTGACGCCCAGGCCAGGAAGGTCGCCACGTCATGGGCTTCCTGCTCGATGGTGGCCTTGGTGCCATCCGAATAGGTTACCGCATCGGCCACCAGCGGCGGCGGCATCGAGATGTTCCAGCCTTCGAAATAGGGATTGTAGTATTTGCCTTCCGTCACCTTGAAGCCGGCCGGCGTCTTCATGTGGAAGCCGGTGATGATGGAATAGACATAATCGGCACCGCCTTCGCGGGCCTTTTCGATCATCGACAGATCGGGTGGCAGCGAACCACTATTGTTGGCGCGCGCTGCTTCCTCATTGGCGTAGGGCGAGGGGAATTTGTCGGCCAGGATGCCCGGGCGGGTCAGGCGGTTGCCCTTCTCGTCGTTGATCTCGCCTTTGTCGTTCGGGTCGGCGGGAATCTTGAACCCGGCTGCAATCGCCTTGGCCTGGGGCTCGGTAAAGCCGGGACCGCCCGCCTCATCCAGATTGTGGAAGGCGATGTGATCGAGACCGTGACAAGCGGCGCAGACTTCCTTGTAGACTTGGAAGCCGCGCTGCAAGGCGCCGCGATTATAAGTGCCGAACGGACCTTCGAACTCGAAATGCCCGTCCTTGACCGGCAAGCGCGTGGTGCTGATCGCCGTTTCCTGGGCCAGCGCCGGCAAAGCCAGCGCCGTCAACCCCGCCGCCAAAGTGAAACGAAGTGCAAAGTGCATGTTGGTTCTCACTCGGCAGCGGCCGCGGCGGAGTCGCCGAGCACGGATTGAGCAATGGAGGCGGGAAGCTTCTTCGGGGTCTCGATCAGCCCGATGATCGGCATCAGGATCCAGAAGAAGGCGAAGTAGTAGAGCGTCGCCAGACGCGCCACCCAGATAAGCGGCACGCCGGCAATCGCCGCGTCGACGCCCTGCGAACCGCAATAGCCCAAGGCCACGCAGACCACCGCGAAGGCCCAGAAGAACTGCTTCATCAGGGGTCGGAAGCGGCAGGAGCGCACGCGGCTGGTGTCCAACCAGGGAATGAAGAACAGCGTCACGATGGCGCCGCCCATCACGATCACACCCATCAGCTTGTTCGGGATGGCGCGCAGCATCGCGTAGAAGGGCAGCAGATACCATTCCGGCACGATGTCCGGCGGGGTCACCAGCGGATTGGCCTGAACGTAATTGTCCGCGTTACCGAAGAAGTTCGGCGCGTAGAACACGAACGCTGCGAACACCACCACGAACAGGCACAGATAGAAGGCGTCCTTCACCGTGTAATAGGGGTGGAAAGGCACCGTGTCCTGCGGGCTCTTCACGTCGATGCCCAACGGATTGTTGTTGCCCGGGACATGCAGCGCCCAGATGTGCAGACCGACCATGCCCGCGATGATGAAGGGCAACAGGTAGTGCAGCGAGAAGAAGCGGTTGAGCGTGGCATCGCCGACCGCGAAGTCGCCCCACAGCCAGGTCGCGATGTGCGAGCCGATCAGGGGAATGGCGCTGAACAGGTTGGTGATGACGGTGGCGCCCCAGAAGGACATCTGGCCCCAGGGCAGCACATAGCCGAAGAAGGCTGTTGCCATCATCAGCAGATAGATGAACACGCCGATGATCCAGAGCAGTTCGCGCGGCGCCTTGTAAGAACCGTAATAGAGGCCGCGGAACATGTGGAGATAAACGGCGAGGAAGAACATCGATGCGCCGTTGGAGTGGATATAGCGCATCAGCCAGCCGTAATTGACGTCGCGCATGATGGCTTCGACAGAGTCGAAGGCCATGCCTGCATTCGCCACATAATGCATGGCGAGCACGACGCCGGTGAGGATCTGAACCCCAAGGCAGAAAGTAAGGATGCCGCCGAAAGTGTACCAGATGTTCAGGTTCCGCGGCGTTGGGAACGTCATGATGGTGTCGTGCATCATCCGCGGCAGCGGCAGACGCTGATCAATCCACTTTTCGAAACCAGACTTGGGCGTATAGGTCGATGGACCGGACATTCGTATGCTCCTCAACCGACCTTGATGCGGGTGTCTGTAAGATATGCGTAGGGCGGAACCGCCAGATTTTCCGGCGCCGGTCCTTTGCGGATGCGCCCGGATGTATCGTATTGCGAACCGTGGCAGTGGCAGAGCCACCCGCCATAGTCGCCTTCAAAACCGGTGGGCGTGCAGCCCAGATGGGTGCAGACGCCGATCAGGATCAGCCATTCGGGCTTGGTGGCGCGATCCGCGTCGGTGGCCGGCGCGGTGTCGGGCTTGTTGGCGTTGCGCGCCAACGGATCGGGAAGGCTGCTGACATCGACGGCCTTGGCGGATGCAATTTCCGCAGCCGAGCGATGACGCACGAACAGCGGATGGCCGCGCCACTTCACCACGATCTGCTGACCCATCGCGACCGGAGCCAGATCGACTTCCACGGTGGACAAGGCCAGCGCGGCGGCGGACGGATTCATTTGATCGATGAACGGCCAGGCCGCTGCGGCAGTGCCGACAACGGCCATGGCGCCCGATGCCACGTAGATAAAATCTCGGCGTGTTCCATCCATTGTCGTTGCTGTCACCGGGATCACCTTCTTTAAAAGCAGTCAGAGACTGGCGTAAGGAAAACTGTCGTGGCTGGAATGCAAGCCCCGGCCCACGGAATAGCCCGAAACGCGGCCGTTGGCGCGGTAAAATAGAGAGTCGAATTTCGAGGGTCTTGCGGCACGATGCCGCAGAAAATGCCTTTTCCGCCCGTATCTTGGGACAGCCGAGGGAGACAATTTTGCGTCTGGCGCTTTACCAGCCTGACATTCCACAGAATGCCGGTTCGCTGATGCGGCTCTGCGCCTGCCTGGGCGTGCCCATGGACATCATCGAGCCCTGTGGATTTTTGCTCACGGACCGCAATTTCCGGCGGGCGGGGATGGATTACCGGGCCGAAACCGACCTGACCCGGCATGAGTCCTGGGAGGTGTTCCGGGCCCAGGCCCCCGGCCGGCTCCTGCTGCTGACCACCCGGGCGGCCCAGCCTTACGTCGGTTTTACCTTCCGGTCGTCCGACACCCTGATTATGGGACGGGAAAGCGCCGGGGTACCCGAAACTGTGCATGAATTGGCCGACGGGCGGCTTTTGATCCCGATGCGGCCCGGAATGCGCTCCATCAATGTCGCCCAGGCGGCCGCCATGGTGCTGGGCGAGGCCTTGCGGCAGACTAAACTGTTTCCAGGGGTAACAGCATGATTCATCTCACTTTGTTCGAGCCCGGCGGCCTGCTCGCCCTGGCCCAGGTGGCGATGATCGACATCGTCCTGGCGGGCGACAATGCCGTGGTTATCGGCTTGGCCGCCGCCCGGGTGCCACAGCATCTACGGCGCAAAGTCATTCTGCTGGGCTTGGGGGCAGCCGTCGTGCTGCGGGTGCTTCTGGCCATTATCGCGGTCCAGCTGATGCAGGTCATCGGGCTGACCCTGGCGGGCGGCATCCTGCTGATGTGGGTGGCCTGGCGCTTCTGGCGCGACATTTCCGGCGAGCACAGCGCTCAGCATGCCGAAGTGGACGCCAACGCGTCCCTGCGCCGCGCCATCATCCAGATTCTCGTCGCCGATATTTCCATGTCGCTGGACAATGTTCTGGCAGTGGCGGGCGCGGCCCGCGACCATATCGATGTGCTGGTGATCGGGCTGCTGCTGTCGGTGGCGCTGATGGGCGTGGCCGCGAATGTTATCGCGCGATTGCTGCAGCGCTATCGCTGGATCAGCTATGTCGGCCTAGTGATCGTGGTCTATGTCGCCGGCTCGATGATCTGGTCCGGCAGCCATGATGTGATCGAGGCGCTGACTTAGGCTCGGCTATCCGATCCGCAAAAGGACTGCCTACCGCCGCTCAACGCGATCGTCCCGACGCTGGTGCTAAACAATCGCGGTGAGATCGAAAATTATGCCTAGACAACTCGCAAAAGAACGGCGGTAGCATCGTCGCTCTTTTTGAATCGGGGAAATTTTTCGCCCAGGGGATCGGCATCCTCGATCGCCCGCAGCTGCGCGCCCAACACTGCCAAGCCCTTGGTTGATACCGCCGCCATCAATTCTTCCATCCCATACGCGCTGTAATCGCTGACCAGCGCCAGGAAGCCGTCGCTGGCGATCAGCACCCGCGCATCCTTGGACAAGGTCATGACATGCCGCGAAACATGACCGGCGGCACGTGTGTCCGGTGAAAACAGCCAATTACGCCCGCTGTTGATGCGATTGCGCGCGGCGCGCAGCAAGGGCTCGATCTGGGGCCGGTTGATGCCGGCCGTGGCCGACATGTTGGCCGCCCGCGCCACCATCCTGGCCCGCGCCGCTTCCGCCTGGCGCTTCTCCAGCGCTTCGCCGACGATTTCGATCTTTCCGTTCTGTTCGACAATCGCAGCACAGTCTCCAAACCAGAGAAATTCTATTTCCGCCCCCCTCTGCCCTTCGCTAGCTCGAGAGCCAGCTACGGGCATCTCCCCCGCCAGCGTGCTTTGCACGCGCGGGGGCGAAGGGGCATGACCAAGTTCGGCCGCCATCATCATTGAAGCGCAGGGCGTCTGCCACTTCTCGCGGATAGGTTCGCGGGTTAGTCCGGTAAAGCTTTTCTCGGCATCGGCCAGCGCATGCTTCAAGGCGTTTTGCGGCGCATCGCCGTCCCTCAGATGCGCCGCAAGACGCCGGGCGCCGAATTGCGCGATCCAGGCCGCATCGCTGGGACCGGGCAACAGCGAGGGGCCCAGCGGCGTCGCGCCATCCAGCACCAGCGCCGCATGATCCAGATGTGCAAACGCATCCTCGTTCGGCTTGGCGCCATCGCCCGGCAAAGAAAGTTGGTCCAGCAATTCCAGGCTCATGACGACGGCCCGATGATGCTTTTCATCTTGTCCATCAGCGCCTCCTGGTCGGGCAGGAAATCCTCTTCCAGCCACCAAGCTTCCACCGCGCCCAGCACGCGCCCCACTTCGGGGCCTTCGGGCACGCCGGCTACCATCGCTTCGCGCCCCGTCAATGGAAAGCGTGGACGTTTCCAGCTCTCGGCAATGGAAAGCAACATCCGCCATTGGATTGCGCCGGCGTCACGTGGGCTCGCCGCCCAGCTCAAGAGCACACGGTCGCGCAAACGCGCGGTCCCGATACGATAAAGTAAACGGCGCACATCCGCCGCCGACAGATGCGCCGCGATCTTTTCCTTCGCCGCGGCCAAGCCTTCCAGCCGCGCCCGTTCGGCGCCGGACAGTTTCAACCGCTCGCCCACCGCCTGCGCGACATCGGTTTCGTCCGGCAGAAGCGCCGTCAGGCGCAGCACCGCGTCAGGCGCGAATTGATTTTCCGCCTCGATCAGCACCAGATTTTCCAGGCGCGGCAACTGCAATACATAAGGCAGCAATTCCGGCAACACACCGGAGGCTGCCATCAGCCGCAGCGACGGTACCGGGTTCGGGCATTCCAGAAGCCGCAGCATTTCCTTGGCGATCCGCTCGCCCGACAATTGCGCCAAGCCTGCCTTGGCAGCAGCCGCGGCATGCAGCGCATCGGCATCCAGATCGCCCTTGCCGTACCAGGCATGAAAACGAAACAGGCGCAGGATGCGCAGATAATCTTCCCGGATGCGTTGCCCTGCATCGCCGACAAAGCGGACCCGCCCCGCGATCAGATCTTCGACGCCGCCATGATAATCGAAAATCTCACCATCGATGGTGGCGTAGAGCGCATTCATGGTGAAGTCGCGGCGCGTGGAATCTTCCATCCAGTCGTCGGTGAATGTTACCACGGCATGGCGGCCATCGGTTTCCACATCGTGCCGCAGGCTGGTCACTTCATAAGGCCGGCCACTCACGATCGCCGTGACCGTGCCATGCGCCAGACCGGTCGGCACCGCCTTGATCGCCGCGGTTTCCAACCGCTGCAAAGTTTCCTCGGGCGGCATCGGCACGGCGATGTCGATATCGCTCACCGGCCAGCCCGAAAGCGCGTTGCGCACCGCACCACCCACGAACCGTCCATCGACAAGAACGGCCATCAACTTTCGCGTCTCTGGCGCCGTCATCCAGGGTTGTTTTGAAGGATCAATCCGCATCGCGGCGCCCGATTCTTTTTATCTTGTCGCGAGATATAGCCGCGACCACCGAACCATCCTCATC
>JBEPVO010000119.1:0-7517 GCA_041690975.1 Alphaproteobacteria bacterium | reverse complement strand
GACCCCAGGAAGACTCGAACTTCCGGCCTACGGTTTAGGAAACCGCCGCTCTATCCTGCTGAGCTATGGGGTCGTGGTGACGGGAAACTGCCTTATTTTGGAATCCAATGCCAACTGGAATTGAGGCCGGCCACATGAGCCAGCCTTTTCGGGGCGGCCCGGTCAAACGAACAGGGCCGCGCGGGCTTTCTCGTCGAGCGAGATCCAGCGTCCGCGATGCTTGTCCAGGGCGTTGGCGTCCCAGCCTTTGACATAGGGCCGGACGAGATTGCCGCTGACCCAGAAGAAGAGCGGCATCACCGCCTGGTCCTTCAGTAAAATCGCCTCGGCGATGGCAAGCCTGCGGCCGCGGCTTTCGATGTCCGGGTCCGCCTTGGCGGCATTCAGCATGCGATCGAATTCTTTGTTGCTGTAGGCGCCCCAGTTGTTGCCACCACCGCTCAGGAAGAGGTCCAGGAAGTTCGACGCATCGTTGAAATCGGCCTGCCAGCCCGGCTGCGCCATGTCGAAATCATGTTCCTGTATCTGCTTGTAGAAGATCTGCCCGTCAGCGGGCAGAATTGTGACGTCGATATAGATTACAGAGAACATCTGTTGCAGCGCCGCTGCAACGGCGCGATAGGAGCCTGCCGCGGTTGACCGGATCATATAAGTCGTGCGCAGACGGTTGGTGGGACTGAAACCTGCCTCACGCATCAATTTCTGCGCCAGCGCGGTGCGGGCCGGATAAGTCGTATTCTTGAAATCGAAGCTGGTCCCGCCGGGGTAATTGGCGGTATCCGGCGGCACGATGCTGTAGGCAGGCAGATACCCGACGGGGACGATCTTGTCGGTGATGGCTTCGCGATTGATGGCAAGATTGATGGCCGTCCTGACCCGCAGATCGTCGAACGGCTTCTTGGTCAGATTGACCGCGATCATGTCCAGGATCAGCTGTGGCACCGGATCCAGCAATTCGGGCATGTTTTTCTTGATCCAATGGAACTGATTGTTTTCCAACCGGTCCTGGGCATCAAGTTCACCGGCCCTGAGACGGCGCAGCGCCGCGCCGTAATCCACCGAGGGGTAATAGATGATGCGATCCAACTTCACGTTTGCTGAGTCGAAGAAGCGAGGATTTTTGTCGGCGGTGATGTGATCGTTGGGTATCCATTCCTTCAGCACGAAGGCGCCGTTGCCCACATAGTTGCCGGGCTGCGTCCAAGCCTTACCCTTTGCCTCCACGATATGCTGGGGCAGTGGCATCATCGAAGTATGGGTCAGCATTTCCAGCAGATAGGGCGCCGGATGCTCCAGATGCACTTCTAACGTGCGGGCGTCGAGGGCTTGGGCGCCGAGCGCGGTTCCGGGCAAGTGGCCCGCATTGATCGGCGCGGCATTTTTTATGATGTAGGTGAAATAGGCGTAGGACGCCGCCTGTTTGGGATTGAGAATGCGGCGCCAGGCAAAGAGAAAATCATCCGCCGTTACCGGCTTGCCATCGGACCATTGCGCGTCGCGCAATTTGAACCGCCATGTCAGGCCGTCAGCGGAAGTTTCCCAGCTTTCGGCCATGCCGGGAATGGGGTGGCCCTTTGAATTTTCGGTGGTCAGGCCCATCATCAGATCACCGATGATGAAATCTTCCCAGGTGGCGTCCGTCAGAGTCGGGTCCAAGGTGAACGGTTCACCCGCATTGCCGAGATAGAAGGTCCCCGGCTGGAGCCGTGTATGCGATGGCCCGCCATTTGGTGTGTTGGCGAGGTAATATCCCCCGCCCACCAACAGCGCCGCACCCCCGCCCAGCGCCAGGCGCCGGTTTACAGTCCCTTTCAACGCCATGCCGGGGCAAATCTCCGTCGCGATCTCACTGCCGTCACCATAGCATTGCCGCCGGAAAGTCCATTATATTCGCGTGGCCTAAGACGCTTCTTGCCGGGAGTTTATGAATGACGCCGCGTGTTTGCCTGCTTGCTATCGTCTTGACGGGTGTTATGGCCGTTCCCGTGATGGCCGCCACCGATCCTGTCCGCGACGATGTGATGCTCAATCTGCAGCGCTGTGCCAGCATCACCGACAATCGTATTTGGCTCAATTGCTTCTATGGCGCGGCGCAGCCGATGCGCGGGCAGCTCGGCCTGCCGCCGGCCCCCGAAGCACAAGTCAGCCTGGTCAAGAATGCGCCCATGTCTCCACCGCCCATGAAGCAGGAAAGCAACGGCGGCGGATGGCTGGGTATCGGCAACATTTTCGGATCGTCCGGCAATGACGACAGCAACATGGCCGGCGCGATGCGGCTTTCGGCTTTCACCTTCGGCAAGGATGGTCTGTTCACGGTCACCTTTGCGGACGGCGAGGTGTGGAAGCAATCGCCCTATGACGATCTTCGCGCCAGCTGGGGCGAGCCGCCGGCCAGCTATTCGGTGGTGGTGAGCACCGATATGATGGGCAGCCACACCATGCGGGTAAAGGGCGACAAGAATTACCGGGTGATACGCGTCAAGTAATCGTCAGGCCGGATCGTGCTCGGCGACGAAATGGCCGGCTGAGACTTCCACAAGTTGCGGCCGGTATTGTTCCGCCTGCGGATCATCGATGCGCCGCGATTTCAGGAACGCCAGCGGCGCGCGGCTGTCCAGCGGCGAGGGCAGATCGCCCGTCAGTAAAGACCGCTTGCGGGCCCGCTCCAGCTTCGGGTCGGGCGTCGGCACCGCCGATAGCAGGGCGCGGGTATAGGGATGGCGCGGATCGCGATAGAGATCATTCGAAGCAGCGGTTTCCACCACCCGGCCCAGATACAGCACCATCACCCGATGCGAAAGCTGGCGGACCACTGACAGATCGTGGCTGATGAAAATCAGCGCCATGCCGGTTTCCGCTTGCAGCGATTTGATCAGATCCACGATCTGCGCCTGAATCGAAACATCCAGGGCGCTGACGGCTTCGTCGCACACCACCATTTTGGGTTGCACGATCATGGCGCGAGCGATGCCCACGCGCTGGTTCTGTCCGCCGGACAGTTCGTGGGGATAGCGATTGATCCATGACGGATCCAGCCCAACCTTTTGCATGATCGCCGCCACGCGGGCGCGGACCTCGGCCCGCGTCAGGTCGGGCTGCAGCGCGCGCAACGGCTCGGCAATGGAAACACCCACTGGCATGCGGGGGTCGAGACTCGCCAGGGGGTCCTGAAAGACGATCTGGAAGTCCTTGCGGGCGCGGCGGATCTCGTCCTGTTTTTCCGTTGTGAGATCGCGGCCCAACCAAACCACTTGGCCACTGTCAGGCGGAATGAGTTGCAGCACGGCCCGCGCCAGGGTGGATTTTCCGCAACCGCTTTCGCCCACGACGCCGAGAGTTTCTCCGGCGCGCAAGGTGAACGAGATGCCGTCCACCGCTCGCAACAAGCGCGGCGCGGCGAAAAAGCCGTCCCCTTTGACCGGGAATGTGACTTTCACATCTTCGACATCCAACAAGGTTTCACCGGGCGTTGTGGCAATGCCCGGTTCCTGATCGAGACGCGGCATCGAAGCCAGCAGCATCCGGGTATAGTCGTGACGCGGGGCATAAAAAATCTCATCGACATCGCCGCGCTCCACCACTTCACCATGCCGCATCACTTGGACCTGGTCGGCGCTGCCCGCGATCACGCCCATGTCATGGCTGATCAGGGCCAAAGCCGTCTTCTTGTCGGTTTTCAGCGCGCGCAGGATTTCCAGGATTTGCGCCTGCACCGTCACGTCCAGAGCAGTCGTGGGTTCGTCGGCAATCACCAGATCGGGTCCTGTAATGGTGGCCATCGCGATCATCACCCGCTGACGCATGCCGCCAGACAATTCGTGCGGATATTGCGTCATGCGCCGCGCGCTTTCCGGGATGCGAACATAGTCCAGGATTTCACGGACCCGCCGCTCGGCTTCCTCCCGGGGCATTTTCTGATGCAGGGTGAGCGCTTCCAGAATCTGCGCGCCCACTGTCATATGCGGGGTGAGCGAGGTGAGGGGGTCCTGGAAGATCATGGTGATCTTCGAGCCACGATAATGGTTTAGCTGCGGGGATGTCAGTCCTAGCAATTCCTGTCCGCGATAGCGCACGCTGCCGCTGGCCCGGCCGTTGGCAGCCAGAAGGCCCATGGCGGCGAGGAAAAGCTGGCTCTTGCCCGATCCGCTTTCGCCGACCACGCCCAGGCAGGTGCCCGCCGCGATATCGAGACTGACTTTCTTCACGGCATGGATGTCGCCGTCCCGGGTGGTGAAATGGACGTCGAGGTCGCGGATTTCCAGCAGCGCCGCCATCAGTAATCCTTGGGGTCCAGCGCATCGCGCAGGCCATCGCCAATGAAGTTGAAGCAGAACAGGGTCACGGCCATGAACAAGGCTGGGAAAATCAGCATCCAGGGCGCCGATTCCATGATGTTGGCGCCATCGGAGATCAGCACCCCCCAACTGGTCAGCGGTTCTTGGATGCCAAGCCCCAGGAAGGACAGGAAGCTCTCGATCAAGATCACGTCCGGCACGGTCAAGGTGACATAGACCACCACCGGTCCCACCACGTTGGGAATGATATGCCGGGTAATGATGCCGAAAGGCGAAACCCCGGCCGCACGCGCGGCCTCGATATATTCCTTTTGCTTCGCAGAGAGGGTTTGTCCCCGCACGATGCGCGCCATGGTCAACCACACCACCGCGCCGATGGCGACGAACAGCAGATAGAAATTGCGGTCGAACATCACCATCAGAATGATGACGAAGAAGATGAAGGGCAGGGAATAGAGAATATCCACCGCCCGCATCATCAATGCGTCCACCCGGCCACCCAGATAGCCGGCAGTGGCGCCATAAAGAACGCCGATCACCAGCGACACTAGAGTCGCGACAAATCCAACGGCCAGGGAAACCCGTGCGCCATACAGAACGCGCACGAACAGATCGCGCCCCACGGTGTCGGTGCCGAACCAGTGCGAGCCGCCGGCGTTGCAGGCGGCTTCGGCGGGCCACCAGTCCGGGGCACACGTCACGATGCTGTAATCGATCGCGTCATAGGCGTAGCGCGAAATGAGCGGTGCAAAGAGCGCCAGAAAAGTGACGATCCCCAACACCATCATGCCGGCGACGGCGGCCTTGTTGCGGAAAAGCCGGGCCCTGGCATCCGCCCATAGGCTGCGGCCGGCAAAAGCGCGCTCCAGGGTTTGCGCCTTGCGTGCGCCAACCGGGTTCATGACAGTCTGACCCGTGGATCGAGCAGGCTATAGATCATGTCGGCGATGAAGTTCAGCAGCACGATCAAGGTCGCGTAGCAGATCACCACGCCCATCACGAGGGTATAGTCCCGGTTGAGCGCGGCCTGGATGAAATAGCGGCCGATGCCGGGAATGCCGAAAATCTGTTCCACGATCAGCGAGCCGGTGAGAATGCCCGCCACTGCCGGACCCAGATAGCTTACCAGCGGCAACAGCGCCGCGCGCAACGCATGGCGCAGCACCACGGCATTGGCGGAAAGCCCCTTGGCGCGGGCCGTGCGGATATAATTGGAGCGCAGGATTTCGATCATGCTGCCGCGCGTCAGGCGGGCGATGATGGCGATCTGCGGCAGCGACAGCACCACCACCGGCAGAATTATGTTGCGCCACGCGCCGCCATTCCAGCCGCCCACCGGTAACGTAAATTCCACGCCGAAAATATGGACGCCATAGACGCCGAATATGAGTGTGAGTATCGGCGCGGTAACAAAGGTGGGGATGGTGATGCCGAACATCGCCACAGTCATCACGGAATAATCCTGCCACTGATTTTGCCGTAGCGCCGCCCAGACTCCCAAACTCACACCCAGGCTGGTCGCCAGCGCCATCGCCAACAGGCCCAGACGTATGCTGACCGGCAAGCCAATGCCGATCAGTTGGGCGACCGTAAAGTCCTTGCTTTTGAAAGAGGGCCCCAGATCGCCGTGTACAAGCCGCTCCAGATAGATGCCGTATTGAACGATCAGCGGCTTGTCGAGGTCATACGCGGCCTTGATGTTGCGCTCGATGTCGGGCGGCAACTTGCGGGCGGAATCGAACGGCCCCCCCGGGGCTGCGCGCATCATGAAGAAGGCCACCGTGATGATGATGAAGAGCGTAGGCAACGCGCCGAGAAAACGTTTAAGGGCGTAGCCGATCATATGGTCCGGTGATTGATGTCGCGCCCATTCAGGGCATGGGGCGCAGGTCTGTCAATCGGGCGCGGCGGCCCATGCCGCAAAGCGCGCTTCCAGTGGTGCGCCATGCGCCAGCCACCAGGCATCGTCGACCGCAAATGCGGTGCCGAAATTGACGGGGGCAGTGGGCAGGAAGGGACGCATCGCGACATGAAGTTCCGGATTATCTCCCACCAGCGGCAATGCCGAGCGCCGCGCCGGTCCATAGGAAATCCGATTCGCCATTCGGGAAAGCGGCCGGGCGCCGGTGGCATAGCGAATGAAATCCATCGCCATGTCTTTTTTGGGATTGTCTTTTGGCACACCGAAGACGTCGAATTCGTAGAGCTGGCGATCCCAGATCACGCCGGGCATGTCGGCGCGGGCATCGAAGATGTCGCCATTCAAGACGGTGGAGAAGACGGCCTGTTCGCTCTGAACTAGCTTGGCGGGCTCGCCGGCAGCCCGCCACCAGATCAGGCCGGGCTTGAGTGAGCCGAGTTTCTGGAACGCGCGCGCTACGCCCGTATCGGTCTCAAGTGTCTTGTAAATATCCCGCGGCGGAACGCCATCGGCCAGCAGTGCCAATTCAAGGTTGAGTTTCGCACCCTGTTTCATGGCGCGCGCACCAGGGAAGCGCGCCAGGTCGAAGAAATCGGCGGCGGTTGCCGGCTGATTGCCGGTGAATTTGTCCTTGGAGAAAAGAATGGCTTGGGAATAAGCGACGCTGGCCACCCAGCATTCGCCCAGTGCCCCGTTCACGAAATCATGCGCGGCGGGCGCACCGTCGATACCGGCGGGCAGGCTGGCGGCGTCGAATTTTTCCAGCAGGCCCATCCGGCAGGCCTCGATCGCCTTGGGCAGCTCAAAATCGATGACGTCGCCTTTGTAGGTGTGGCTGGCGATGGACCGGGAAAGGTCTGCCAGGTCTCCCTCCCACTCATTGGCGTGCATATTGACCTTTGCCGCTTCCCGGTACGGTTCGATCAGCGCGGCGCGTTGGGCGTGGCCGTAGGCCCCGGGCCAGGTGGTAACGGTCAGAACCGGCAGCGGACGGGTAAGCCAGTACAGCGCCAATGCCCCGATCAGGGCGGCCAGCAACGAGATTCCCAGAATAAAGCGCCGCATCAACGATTCCGAGCAAGGTCTTCAAGACGATACATTTTTACCGCTCGCCGCCAAACATGCCAGAGGCCTTTGGCGGGCAGCCGGCCGGTGCGCGAATATCCGCCGCCAAGGGGCTATTCCGGCTTGCTTTTGCGGGGCCTCGCCCATAGCTTCCGGCCCCTCGCGGCATGGCCCGCGCGATGTGCAGTTGTAGCTCAGTTGGTTAGAGCGCCGGATTGTGGATCCGGAGGTCGGTG
>JBEPVO010000118.1:0-7932 GCA_041690975.1 Alphaproteobacteria bacterium | reverse complement strand
CGCACGGGGGAAGAAAGCCGGGACCAAGACGATCTAGCGCTTAGCGAAGCCCGCTGCGGCCCGCCTCCCCTGTGCGTGCGTAGCACGCTGATAGGGGAGGTGCCCGCAGCTGGCTCTCGAGCCAGCGAAGGGCGGAGGGGTGAAAAATAATGCTGCTCAAGCCGCCGTGGCTTGAGCAGCCCGGGCACGGCGGCGGATCAGCTCCGCCTCTTCGGTACTGACCAGGATGGCGGCGACATCGGCGCCATATTGCAGCTGGGATTCGATCGTCGCCCGCTTTTCGCCGCCGCTGCCCCGCATTTCCCGGATGGCGTCCTCGACATAGCGGCGCAGATGATTGGAAATCTCTTCCAGTGCCGTCCTTTGTTTGGCGGCGAAAGATCCGGCAGCCGCGAAATGGCGTGTTCCCGCAACCAACTTGGCATAGTTGAGGGCCAGGGCACGTCTCTCGGCATTGGCGGGCCGGGAGAAATCGCCCGAGCCTTTTTGCATGGGCAAGGCGGCAGTGAATTCCTTGACGACGCGGTCCATGAACCCGTCCATCACGTCGCCAATGGCGGCGCGGTCCTTCAAAAGGCGCTGGCCCCATTCGCCATCGCGGCGAACTTCGATTTCCTTCACCACGGCGCTGGACAGTTCCGCAAAGCCGCCCACCTGCGTCACCAGCATCTCGGCATCGAATATCGGATGACGCGCGGCCATGATCGCCGCTTTCATCGCGTCCATACGGCCAAACAGGATTTCGCCCACCAGGCCCATATCGGTCTTGGAGATCAATGCGTCGCTGGTCTGGCGGGACACCATCATGGGCAGCCGCAGCGCTTCCCAAGGCCGCTGCACCCGGTTCATCGCCACCACGGCGACGAAAGGCGCGACATCGGGATTGCGTGCGATCAGCGCGTCATAGCTTTCGCGCAACTGCCAGAGAATATCCTCGGTCAGATGCGGCAGCTGCCTGGGCAAGCGCTCCTGCACCTTCTCCATTTCCTCGCCTTCGCTCAGCAGCAGCGCCATCTCGCGCGCATCGCCGATTTCATCCGCACGCATTCTTTTCGCGGCATCGCCGGTATCGCTGTTCAACGCCGCCCGCATCGCAGACCCCGCCTTGGCCCAGAAAGGCCGTGTGTGGGCGCGCGCCTCGTCCAGCTTGCCGGACAGGATCAGCGTCTTGGTCGTGCGAAAGAAATTCTGGGTGTCGTCCGGCAACAGCGTGCCGCTCAGCCAATTCCAGACCGGCACCACGCTGGTGCGTGCGATCACCGCCTTGTGCTTGGTCTTGCGGGGACTGGAATCCAGCAGATCCTCGAAAGGCTGGCAGAAAAACCGCAGCGGCGTCTGGGTGCGGCTCGACTGACCCAGCGATGGGCGCAGACCCTGCAGAATGGCATCATGCGGCAGATCACGGCCGTCCATCAGGCGATCCATTTCGATCGCCTGAGCAAGCTTGTTCGCTGCCGTTTCAGGCAGCTTTCCCAGAAGACTTTGCAGCAGGCCGGATTTTTCGTCGGTCAAGATCTACTCAACGCACGCCGTTTCTACTGTCTACGTTAGCGGCGGTATCGTTAACGCGACCTTTGCGGCTACTGGATCGCGGGCAAAGTCAGGCGGGCCTCAAGCCCCCCCAGGGGCGAGGCATCCAGGGTCAGGAAACCCGCATAAAGCTTGGAAATATCCCGAACGATGGCCAGCCCCAGGCCCGTGCCGGGTACGCTTTCGTCCAGACGCTCGCCCCGGGTCCCCACCCTGGTCCGGTCCTGGGGGGTCAGGCCGGGTCCATCATCCTCGACCGTCAGGGTTAATCGGGCGCCTTCGCGCAGGGCCCGCACCATCACCCGGGCGTTTGCCCATTTGCAGGCATTGTCCATCAGGTTGCCCGTCATCTCTTCCAGGTCCTGGCGCTCGCCCCGGAAATACAGATCGGCCGGACAATCCCAATCGATGGTGATGGCGCGCTCGGCATGGATGCGGGTCAGCACGCGGGCAAGATCGGACAGCACCTGCGCCACCGGCGTGCGGTTGCCCAACACATTGACGCTGCCTGCGGCGCGGGCGCGGGCGAGATAATGATCGACCTGACGGCGCATGGTGTCGACCTGGCGGCGTACCTGATCCGCCAATGGACCCGGCTCCGCTTCCGCTTCGCTGGCCAGCACGCTGAGCGGCGTCTTGAGAAAATGCGCGAGGTTCGAAACATGGGTGCGGGCGCGGCCCACCACTTCGTTGCTGTGTTCGATCAGGGAATTGAGCTCAGTGGCGAGGGGGGCGATCTCGGCAGGGAATTTGCCTTCCAGATTTTGCGCGCTGCCGTCGCGGATGCGCGCCAGCGCGTCTTTCAATTTGCGCAGCGGCAACAGGCCGACGCGGACCTGCAGGAAGACGGCCACCACCAGGCCAAGACCCAGCAAAGCGAAAGACCAGATCAGGGTGCCATTGAAGGACGCACTGTCGGCATCCACTGTCGCCAGATCGCCGGCCACCAAAAATGTATAGGCACGGGTATCGGTGAGTTCGGGCGTGGCGCTGACGGGAAATTCCACCCGGCGCGACAACACGCGCAGATGCTGGTTCTCGGGCCCGACGGCAAAGCCATAGCTGACGGCACCGCGCTTCACATTGCCGGTGACGCTCAAACTCTGGTCGAACAAGGAACGGGAAATCTGCCCGCCCGGGCCGCCCGCCAGCGGCTTGATCTGGTAATAGAGCCCCGAATAGACGCGGTCGAATTGATGATTGACGAAACGGTCCTGCAGTATCACGCCGCCTTCGGGATCCGGTTCGGCGGCGGCGATCAATCCATCCATGTCGGCAGCGAGGCGGGTGTCGAAACTGCCTTCGGCCGCATTGCGGAAGGCATTGGACAGCACCACGCCGCCCACGATCAGACCGAGCATGGTCCAGATCGCCGCCGCGGCAATCAGGCGCGCGGCGAGCGAGTTAAGCCGGAAGATGGCTGGTCCCAAGGGCAGGGTCTTCCAGGCTGTAGCCCAGACCGCGCACGGTCTGGATCAGATTGGCATCCAGCTTTTTGCGCAGCCGGCCGACGAAAACTTCGATGGTGTTGGAGTCGCGGTCGAAATCCTGATCGTACAGATGTTCGACCAGCTCGGTGCGGGACACGACCTTGCCCCGGTGATAGGCGAGATACGCCAGCAGGCGATATTCCAGACTGGTGAGCCTGACCGGATTGCCGTCCAAGGTGACGCGGCTGGCGCGGGTGTCGATATGCAGCGCACCGATATCGATATCGGCGGTGGCGAAACCGGCAGCGCGGCGCAACAGCGCCCGCAACCGCGCCAGCAATTCCTCGGTATAGAAAGGCTTGGCGAGATAATCGTCGGCGCCGGCATCGAAGCCCGCCACCTTGTCGCTCCAACGGTCGCGCGCGGTGAGAATCAGCACCGGCATCATCTTGCCGGCCTTGCGCCATTTTTCCAGCACCCGCACGCCGTCGAGTTTCGGCAGGCCCAGATCCAGCACCACCGCGTCATAGGGTTCGGTCTCGCCCAGGAAGTGACCTTCCTCGCCATCCGAGGCGACATCAACGACATAGCTGGCTTCGCTGAGCGCTTTTTTCAAAAGGCGCTGCAGGTCTTTGTCGTCTTCCACCACCAGAATGCGCATCGTGCCCCTAACGCTCGCGGCGTCCGCCACCGCGGCCGCCAAAGTCTCCACGGCCACCGAAATCGCCGCGTCCGCGACCGGCACGATCATCGAAATCGCCACGGCCACCGAAATTGCTGCGGTTACCATAATCGCCGCCACGGTCAGGTCTAGACCCGCCAAAGTCGCGGCGTTGAGGTTGCGGCGTGGGGATAGACGGCGCGGGCGCAAAATTGCGGCGCTGACCCGGGCCATCGAAATTGTCACGGCCCGGCGAAGCGCCTAGCACCCGGCCCGTACGCGCATCGGTGTCGAGCCATTCGACACGACCATCGGGCCGCATCCATTTGAGATGATAATGTTCCGACCCGCCGGGTCCCGTGGTGGGACCATCGGCGTCATAGAATTCGCCGGGATGCGAACGGCGCACTTCGGGAAGAATCCGGTCCAGCGGCTGCACACCCGGTGCACGATCTTCCACGCGCCGTCCCTGGGCCAGTGTCGGTCCCGAAAGACCGATGGCCAAAGCCGCTACCAGAAGAACAAAGCCCAGGCGCATGGCCACTTTTTAGCCTTTTTCAAATGAACCTCAAATGAACGCGGCAGCCAGAACGCGTTCAGCCGGTCCCTCCTAGATTACGCCCCATGGACGGGATCGCTCCTGTCCTGACGATTAAAGGAGATGACCATGGTTAGCACGAAGATCCTTCTGGCCGCCGCCGCTCTGGCAATCACCGGTCTGTCCGGTTCGGCCAGCGCCGCGCCCTGGGACCATCGCAACGACAACCGGTTCGACCATCGCCCTGGTCCGGTGGCACGCCACGAATTCCATCGCCCGTATGTGGAGCGCGTTCGCATCTATGACACGCTTCGCTTCCGCCACTATCGCGGCATCGGCGATCCGTACTTCGTCCGCGGCCATTATGTGGTGCGCACCATCAATCGCTTCGGCCGTAGCGTCTTCGTCGAAGTGAACCCCTATAGCGGCGCGTTCATCGGTGAATTCCGAATCTGAAAATTCGGACATGAGCTTGGGCACAGGATCCGTGGTATGCCCCTCCCCATAGGGTCCTAGGCTGTCAAGGAAAGGCCCGCGCTTCTCCCGAGGCGCGGGCTTTTCATTTTTGTTTCCCCATCTGTCATTTTGATTTCCCCCATCTGTCTTTCTCGGGATAAACCCTCGAAAGACATCTTCCCCCGCTGTCGCTCCGCTCGCGGGTGAAGAAAGCTGGAGCCAAGGCGGTCTAGTTGCAGCCTGCCGAGACCCGCCTCCCCCGCGTGCGCATAGCGCACTGGTGGTGGGGTGAGGTTGGCGGCCAAGCCAACCGAACGCCGTAGCAGCGCTTATTGCGCGGCGGCGTCAGCCGGCGCGCAAAAGTAAGCTGCGAAGGGCAGAGGGGGAAATATGAAAGCCTTGAAATGGCCGCAAATATCAGCGCTTTATCCCGCCCATGCCCAGCCGTCAGGATCTGCCACCGCTTCAGGATGTGATGCGCGAAATCCTGCGGATCGCCGATCGTCTGGTGCCGGCTTTCACGATCATTCTGACCGCGCTCGTGGTCCCGGCGTCGCTGCTTTATCTGCTGCCGTCTTTCCTCGGCCTCTTCGCACCGACGCCCGATCCCACCATCGATCTCTACGCCGTCAACCGGCCGATGGCCTTCACCTTCCTGGATGTCGATGGCAATGACGCGGGCCATCGCGGCGCCGTGGTGGGCCGCCGCCTGAAGTTGGAACAGATGCCGGCCTATCTGCCCGCCGCGTTCATCGCCATGGAAGACCGACGCTTCTATTCCCATAACGGCATCGATCTGCGCGGGCTGTTGCGCGCGATCTATCTGGACGTGCGCGCCGGTCATCTTGTGGCGGGCGGTTCGACCATTTCCCAGCAGACCGCCAAGATCGTCTATACCCAGCAAGAACGCACCATGTCGCGCAAGTTCACCGAGTTGATGGACGCGGCGGGGCTGGAAAAAGCACTGAGCAAGAAACAGATCCTCGAACTCTATCTCAATCGCATCTATCTCGGCTCGGCGGCCTATGGCGTGGACGGCGCATCGCAAGTCTATTTCGGCATTTCGGCGCATGATCTGACCTTGGCGCAGGCCGCGATGCTGGCGACATTGACGCGCGCGCCTTCCGTATTTTCGCCGCGCCGCGATCTGCTCAAAGCGCAGCAGCGGGCTAGCCTGGTGCTGGACGCGATGCAACAGACCGGCGCGATCACCGAGGAAGCCGCCACCGATGCTCGCGCCCATCCGGCGGTGATCATCGACCGCACCACGCTCGACGCGCGCAATTATTTCCTCGACACCGCTGCCGACCAGGCCAAGCAGATGGCGGCACAGGCAGGCGCCAAGCCCAATGCCGATCTGATCGTCCACACCACGCTTGAACCGAAATTGCAGGAGGGCGCACGGTTGGCTGCCACCCGCGTGATCGCAAAATCCGGCAAGCGCACCCGCACCCAGGAAGCCGCCGTGGTGATGATGAAACCCGATGGCGCGGTATCGGCGTTGCTGGGCGGCGTCGATTACCAGAATTCGGTGTTCAACCGCGCGGTGCAGGCGCGCCGCCAGCCCGGCTCGGCCTTCAAGCCTTTCGTCTATCTGGCGGCGCTGGAAGACGGTATTTCGCCCTGGGATCAGCGGGATGACGAAGCGGTCGATATCAATGGCTATCAGCCGCAGAATTTCGGCGGGCGCTTTTACGGCACCATGACCCTGGCGGATGCGCTGGCCCATTCCGTCAACACCATTACCGTCAATCTGGCGCAGGAAATTGGCGTCAAGAAAGTCGTCGCGGCGGCCCAGCGCGTCGGCATCACCTCGCCGCTGGAACCCAACCCGTCGCTGGCGCTTGGCACCAGCGAAGTGACACCGCTGGAACTGACATCCGCGTATGCCGCCTTCGCCAATGGCGGCTATCGCATCAATCCCTATTTCATCACCGAAGTGGACGATGCCGGCGGCAAGGTGCTGTACCGTCGCGCCGACCCCAAGCTGCAACGTGTCATCGACGCCTCCGTCGACCGCGACCTTCTGGCGATGCTGTGGAATGTCGTCGTTGCAGGCACCGGCACCAGCGCATCGCTCAGTCCGCGCGAAGCGGGCGGCAAGACCGGCACCACCCAGAATTCCCAGGACGCTTGGTTCGTCGGCTTCACCACCGATTATGTGACGGCCGTCTGGGTGGGCAATGACGACAACTCCCCCACGCGCGGTGTCACCGGCGCCACCTTGCCCGCACAGATCTGGAAAGCAGCGATGCTGACCGCCGAAAAGGGCCTGCCGCTTCACGGCCTCAACCGGTCGCCGCCGGAACTGCCGCATGTCGAAGAATTGCTGGCCTCGGGAGTCACCAACCAGCCCATTATCGGTGACGATGAATCCGCCGCCGCAGCCCTGGCGCGGAACGAACCGCGGCTGGACGCGGAAAGACCACGCCGCCGGGATGGCCTGGGCCGCATCCTGGGCTGGATATTCGGTGATGATAGTGATGATCGCGCGCCGGAAAGGCCTTCGCGCTAAATCCCCCCTCCGCTTTGTTGATTACCCCCTCCGCGCGCGCTTCGCAGTCCGTAAGTGCGTGCTATAAGCGGGCGATGCGATTTCTGCTTGCTGCTGTTCTTGCCACCCTGATAACGCCCGCGATGGCGGCACCTGCCGCCCGCACGCACATCACCTTTGTGACCGACTGGAAAGCGCAAGCCGAGCATGGCGGCTTTTACGAAGCGCTAGCCGAGGGCCTGTACGCCAAGCGCGGGTTGGACGTCACCATTCGCGCGGGCGGGCCGCAAGTGAATGTCCCGCAATTGCTGGCGGGCGGGGCTGCAGATTTCGGGATCGGCTCCAACAGTTTTATCACTCTGAATGTCGTGAAGCAGAACGTGCCGTTGCGCGCCGTGATGGCAGTCTTCCAGAAGGACCCGCAGGTCCTGATGAGCCATCCGCGCCGCGACCTCACCTCGCTGGAAGAAATGCGCGGCCGCCCTATCCTGATTTCGGATGCAGCGATGACCAGCTTCTGGCCCTGGCTGAAGGCGCGCTGGCGTTTCAGCGACAGCCAGATCCGCAAATACACCTTCAATCTTGCGCCGTTCCTGGTCGATCCCAATGCGATCCAGGAAGGCTATCTCACCAGCGAGCCGTTCACCGTGCAGCAACAGGCGCATTTTGCGCCCAAAGTGTTCCTGCTCGCCGATTACGGCTATCCCGGCTACGCCAACATGGTGCTGGTGCCGCAAAAATGGATCGATACCAATCCCAAGGCGGTGCAGGCTTTCTATGACGCCACTCGCGACGGCTGGTTCGATTATCTGAACCGCGATCC
>JBEPVO010000117.1:0-7976 GCA_041690975.1 Alphaproteobacteria bacterium | reverse complement strand
GTGTCGACGTCATGTCGATGACGGTCCGGCCGGTCATACCCGATCCTCCGGCACGAATGCGCCAGGCGGGATCAGCGCGGGGATCACATAGGCATGGTTGAGGGCGTCCAGCTGGCTCCACAGCACATCGGTCTTGAAGCTGAGCGCGGCGAGGCATTGTTCTTGCTTCTCGCGGCTGTCGGCATGATCCAGCACATAGCCCAATCCGAACGCGACATCTTCGGGCGCCTGTACCAGGCGGGTGCGGAAATAGGCCAAGGTCCGGTCGTTGGCGAAAGGATAATGTTCCAGCAGGGCGGCGATGCGGGTCTTGTGCAGTCCCGGTGCAAACATCTCGGTGAGCGAAGAGGCGACGGCTTCGAGTAAGCTCTTCTCGCGCACAAAGCGGATATAAGCCTCGCAGGCGAAGCGGGTTGCGGGCAGGACGCCGGCACAGCTCGCGACATAGTCGCGATCCAGGCCCACACCCTCCGCCAGCACAAGCCAACGTTCGATGCCGCCTTCCCCTGCCGCCTTGCCGTCATGGTCGGTGATGCGGCTGATCCATTCGCGGCGCAGCGCGACATCGTCGGCACGGCCGATCAGGCTGGCGTCCTTCAGGGGAATCGACTTCTGATAATAGAAGCGATTCAGCACCCAGGCCTGCATCTGGCCTTGGTTCAACGCACCTTCATGGAGCTTGATATGGAATGGGTGCCGGTCGTGATAGCGCACCGCGCCGATGGCGCGCAGGCGCTGCTCGAATTCCGTGCGCGACCAGGGCTTGTTCACAGGCGAATCTCCATGCCGTCATCGGCGATTTGCCATCCGGCGGCTTCGGCGCGCGCACGCTCCGGCGAATCCGCAACGAACAAGGGGTTGGTGTTGTTGATGTGAATGAAGATCTTGCGCTGGACACCGAGCGGGGCAAAGGACGCGATGCTTCCTTGCTCGCCTTCACAACTCATATGGCCCATGCGCTGGCCGGTCTTGGTGCCCACCCCGGCCGCGATCATTTCGTCGTCGCGCCACAAGGTGCCGTCGAAAAAGACCAGCGCCGCGCCGCGCAGGCGCGCCGCAAGGTCTGGCGTCATCTGTGCGCAGGCGGGGACGTAGAAGAAAGAGGAGCCTTCTTCATCCATGATTTCCAGGCCCAGCGTATCGCCGTCGGCAGTTCCGAAATTCTGTGCGCTCTTGTCTTCAAGCCACAGCGCGACCTTGCCGGGCACGGTGAAGGCGCGCACCCGGATACCCAGGGGCCTGTCGTCTCCATCCCGCAGCGGCAAGTCTGTGTTCAGCGACATCGGGCGGCGCGGCACAAACTCGGGGTTGAGCACATTGAAGATGCTGTTGCGGGCCAAGACATCCAGAACCCGGGCATGGCCATAGACCGCAAATTTCTGGCTCTCGCGCAGATTGAGCAGGCCGGCGACATGATCGACATCGGCATTGGTCAGAACCACCGCCGCGATCGGGCTGGCGCGCAAAGGTGCGTCGGGGCTTGGCTGAAGCGGATGGCGTTCGCTGATCTGCTGACGCAGGTCCGGGGAGGCGTTGAAAAGCACCCAATGTTTTTCATCGGCACTCACCGCGATCGAGGATTGGGTGCGCGGACGCGTGTTGGAATCGCCCGCGCGGGCGCGCCGCGCGACCGCGTCATTGCTGTTCCATTGCGGAAAGCCACCGCCGGCTGCGGCACCAAGGATCAAAATGTGGAGCACGGGGTTCCCGAATAAAAACGGACGGGGTCGCCGCGCTCTCCGAGCGGCTGCCCCGTCCGTCATTTAAGTGTCGATCAGATGTCGGCGCAGGCGTAGCAATTGATTTCCATGCCGACGGCGATTTCGATCACGCGCGGTGTATTCCAGGTCATAGGTTTCTCCTTGTTGACAGAAACAGGAAAACCTTATGAGTGCCTGACGGCCATGCAAAGCACGTGAAATGTGGTTGGGAAGAATTCCTGCGCGCGCGATCATGCAGGTGAATGGTTCGGGAAAAATTCCCGCGCGATTTCAATCAACCGAGATCGGTAAGGCCGCGGCCGATGGCGATGCGAATCAAGTCGGCGGTATGGCTGACGCCGAGCTTTTCCTTGATGCGGCTGAGCGTGTTGGCGACGGTCTTGTAGGCGATACCCAGCGCGTCGGCGATCTGGTTCAGATTATTGCCTTCCGCCAGCAGACGAAGAATTTCGAGGTCACGCTGGGTGAGAGGCCGCAGATAGGCATTCTCGCCGATCTCATGCACCGCGATCTCGCTGGCGATATCGCGTTCGATCACCGTGCCGCCCGCCAGCACCGTGTCGATGGCGGCCAGGAATTCCTCGGGCGCGGCATTCTTGCTGACAAAGCCTCGCGCGCCGGCTTCCATCGCACGGGTGGCATAGATCGCTTCTGTGTGCAGCGAGAAGACCAGGATGGCCAGGCGCGGATCGGCCTTGAGCAGACGCCGGAGCAGCTCCAGACCGCCCAGGCCCGGCAGATTGAGGTCCAAGATCAAGAGTTGGAATTTCGTGGTCCGAACCTGGTCCAGCGCTGCCTCGCCGGTGGCCGCCTCTGAAAGTTCCAACGCGGGCAGCCCCGCGAGCAGGCGGCGAATGCCGGACCGCACGATGGCATGATCATCGACGAGCAGAATCCGGCTCACGCGATTTCCAGTTCCCGTACTTTCGGAAGGAAGGCGCGGATGCAGACGCCGCGCCCTTGCGCTTCTTCCACCGTCATGTGCCCGCCCAGCATGCGCACCCGTTCCTGCATGCCCGCCAGGCCCATCTGGCCCAGGCTCATGCCTTCGGGTGCATTTTGTTTCAGGCCGCTGCCGTCATCGGTGACGCAGGCGATGACCTGTTCTGGTTCATTGGCAATGGTGATCTCGATCTTCTGCGGCTTGCCGTGGCGCACCGCATTGCTGAGGCTTTCCTGCACGATGCGATAGATGGCGTCTTCGCCCCGCCGGTCCAGGCCTGGCGTCGGCGCGATGGCGCGCTCGAAGCGGATATCGGGATGGCGCCGCGCCCAGAAGGCCACCAGATCGGCAATCGCCGGCTCCAGGCCAAAATCCAGACTGCTCACTGGCCGCAATTGGCGCAGGATTTCCTTCACATGATTTTGGACATGCAAGGCCGCATCACGGATGGCGATGCCCATGGATCGCGTCTGCGGCTCGGCCGATTTGGCCACCAAGTTGGCGTCGACCTGGATGGCAAAGAGGTAGGGCCCCACTTCGTCATGCAGGTCGCGGGCTATGCCGGTGCGTTCTTCTTCCTGGATGCTGTGAATCTGCTGCTGCAACCGTCCATTGCTTTCGGAGAAAGTCTTGAGCCGCGCCGCCATATGGTTGAAGCCACGCGCCAGGGCGACGAATTCCGGCGGACCCTTGGTATCGAGCCGCGCGTCATAGCCGCCGTCTGATACCGCCAGCAGGCCGGTCTGGAAGCGGCGGAAGAACCGCAAGGCATAGGCGACTGCCATAGACACCGCCGCCATGGTTGCGCCACAAAACAGAAGCATGGCGACAAAGGCGTCGCTGGCATGGTCCCAGACATCGGCGATCTCGCTGCGCGGATCGCTGGTCAGTTCCACCACGCAGGGATATTGCGGCAGGTTGATATTGAAGCGGGCCGACATGGTGGCCGGCATCATCAACCGCGCGAACCAGTGAGGCGCGGGATCCTTCAGCCGCCCGATTTCCGAACTGACGATCACCTTGCCTTTTTCGTTGACCAGCGCGGCGCGGACATGGCGCTGGCCTTCAAAGCTGGCCACCACTTGGCGCATGGTGACGGTGTGCTGGACGTCGCTCTGCAGCGTGTCGCGCACCGAATTCTCCGCGCCCTGGAATGCGGTGCGGACTTCGACTTCGACCACCGAACGGGCATGCAGAGACAATAACGTGCCGCCGCACAGCAAGCTCAGAAGCAGCAGGATGGCGATCGAGCCAAGGACGCGGAATTGCAGCGACATGGAGGCCCTGGGAAATATGGCGCGCCTTTATAGCCCGGGACGGCCATCGCCGGGAAAAGGCATTTGTAGGGAAAATTTCCCGAATTTCCGCCAAATTCCAAGGGGTGGTGCGCGCCACCACCCCTTTAAGGCCGGTTCAACCGATGGCGAAGGCGCAGATCTTGTTGCCGTCGAGATCGCGAAAATAAGAGAAATAATAGCTGGGGCCGCGTTCGCCCGGCGCACCTTCGTCGCTACCGCCCAAGGCCAGCGCTTTGGCGTGAAACGCGTCCACTTCCTGGCGCGTATCGAATTTGAAGGCGGACATCGAACCGTTGCCGGCCGTGGCGGGCTCTTTATTGAAAGGGCCCAGCACACCGAATACCAGCGCGCCATCCTTGCCATAGACGCGTCCGCCTGAGGGGTGTTCGAACAACGAGCCCATTCCGGCGGAGCCGAGAAGCGCGTCATAAAAAGTTTTCGCCTTGTCGAGTTGGTTCGAGCCGACCGTGCAATACGCCAACGCTGCCATTTTCCTGTCCCCTGAATATTTCCATATGGATTGGAGCGGGTGATGGGAATCGAACCCACGTATGCAGCTTGGGAAGCTGCCGTTCTACCATTGAACTACACCCGCTTTTTAAATCTTTGGTTCTTTTCTGACTCTTAACTTATGCCGCTTTTCAATCAACACTTGTGTAGAACGGCAGTTATTTGGGTCTCATCTCCTAACTCTCGGCAATGAGCTTAGCCGGGCGGATTCACGGGTTCAAGGAGGTGGATTTAGGTAGTGCGCAGTTTCGCCTGAAGGCGCTGAAGGTGAGATTTTATGGAGCGACCTCTAGTTTCAGAATTGTGTTTCCGACGTAAGAGACCCGCACATACAGCCCCTGATGAATGGGACCTCCGTGAGAGGTGGTATTATGGAAACCATCGGTCACGATATAGTCTGAGTAGGAAAACTGATGGTCGCCGACCACGAAGCTCTCTTCTGAATGGCCTGTATACGGCATCGGGACGAAATCTGTAACCGGCCCCTCGACGACTGCAAATTTTCCGTCTTTAAGCGCCTCCGTCGTACGGCGATATTCAGCGTATGTCGTGCTGAATGTGGTGATCACCCATAGCACTGAGAAAACCAAAAAGAACCAGCTGAAAATCTTTCTCGCGCGACCCTGAAGGCCGGTTGGCATCAACTGTTGCATCAGGGGTGCTTTGAACACCAACAGAACGCCAACAAAAACGAATATGAGCCCAAATGCTGAGAAGGTCCAAGTGCTATAGCCTTGGTTCGACACGTCGAAAACTGTCTTAAATGACATAGCCGGCGCCAAGTGTCGGGCTACTGACGCCTCCATTTCCTAAATCATCGTCACCATCATTCATTTCGCGACATCCCTTCGGCGCGTTCATTTCAAATCGGCTCTTTTTTGGCTCCGAAATCGCGTGCGTAGGGCGAATAACGATGAGCTGCTATGGGATGGTCTTTCAGCTTTAATCGAGTCGCTCCAACGATTTAGGAGCAAGCATGAGAAACTATGAAAATCGACCTACCAAGTTTGGGAAGCTGCCGTTCTACCATTGAACTACACCCGCGCCCCGAGGCGCTTTTAGCACGTCATTCCCGGCTTCGCCCGGCCCGTCGCTTGTGCTCCGGGCGTTCGGCGCTCGAAATGGTCTGACGACCATTTCATCCGCTTCGCGGACTGCGCCAAACCCATTGAACTACACCCGCTTACCCGTTTGCATTAGCACATCGCTGCTTGCCGGATAAAGGCGGCAAAAAGGGCGTGCAGGCTGAAACTCGCACGCCCGATTGCTTTGCCATCCAGCCGCTCGCTTAAGCTCGCAGCGTTCGAGGCTCGAAATGGTCCGCCGGACCATTTCGTTCGCCTTCGGCGAAACGCCTCTTACCCACCCAGGCGCTGATAGCCCCGCATCATCAGGTTGGGGATCGTCATTCCGGCCCACAGGTCGAGCTGGATTTCCGGCTGAATGGTCTTGGGATCGATCTTGCCGAAAATCACCGCCTGGCCGCAGACGCGGAAATCGACGCCGGCCTTCTTCATGGCCTGGATCAGGGCGATGTTGGGATTGTCGACGCCATTGTTGCGCTTCTTGAACTCGTCATTCATCAGAATCGCCGGCGTGCTCTTCTGGTGGAAGACGACGACGAGCTGGCGATGGCTGGCGGGGACATTGTATTTGGCCAGGGTGTTGATGAATTGAGCAACGCCCTTGAGGCCGGGATTCACGTCCCCGGGGTTGGCCGGTCCGTCCGCCAGGTCGAAGACGAATTTATAGGTGAGTTTCGGGTCCGGATATTCATGCGCACCCGGCTGGTCCCGTGCCGGCTCGACGCCGGGGATCGGAAGGTCCTGCGCAAAAGCCGTGGCGCCCGACAAACCCAAAAGCCCGGCCATCAGGACCGCGCACGCGAATAACTTTCTCATACCTGGAGTTCCCTCGATTGCATTGTGTGGTTGATTTCCCAGCCGATCCGGCCTGCCGGGATCATAACGCCTTCCTCCATCAGGCGGAAGCTGCAGCGTTTTTGCCGGCTCCATGGCACCACAATGGCCAAGAAAAAACCGGCCCGGACCGTTTTGGTCCGAGCCGGCTTTTCGAAGATCACGCAGCCCCTAAAGGCCGCGTGAGATTAGGCTGAGATCTTCTTCGTCGCGGCCGCCATGCTGTCGAGAGCGGCTTTGAGTGTCTTGCGCGAGGTGGCGATGTTCATGCGCATATGGTTCGCGCCGCCCAGACCGTACGACGTACCGGCATTGATCTGCACGAAGGCGTTTTTGCCGAACCAATGCTGAACCATCTCTTCCGGCGTGACCACTTTGGCGGCGGCCATTTCCTGGCGACCGGAATAGTCGGTGCCCATCTTGCCCGCGGCTTCCTTGGCCTGCTGGTTGGCTTCATCGGCCATCTTCTTGGCGCCGATTTTGTCGGCGACCGCGGAGACGTCCAGCCATTGCAGGTAGGTGCCTTCCGGCTTGTTGCCAACCTTGATCATCGGGATGTTCGCCTTGATGTAGTCGTTGGCGAACTTCTGGTTGCCGTCGATATAGGTGACGCATTCCGTCAGCCATTCGCCAGCGCCAGCATAAGCCGACTGCGCCGCGACCATGCCCATGGTGGACAGGTCCGCGCGGTTGTGGGCAACCGTGGCCTTGAACACTTCCGGGTTGGTCGAGAAGAACCATGCCACCTTCATGCCGGCCAGCGAGAAGGACTTGCTGACGGACTTGTAGGTAATGCTGTTATTGACGACGTCCTTGTTGTCCAGGGTCGCGAACGGAACATACTTCTGGCCGTTCATGATGAAGTCGCAATGGATTTCATCGGAGAGAACCAGAACGTTATGCTTGAGGCAGATCTCGCCATAACGGGTGAGTTCTTCCTTGCTCCAGGCGCGGCCGACCGGGTTCTGCGGATTGCAGAGGATCGTAACCTTGGTGTCGGGCATCGATGCCTTGGCCTCGAAGTCCACCCAGTCGATCTCGAAGCGGCCATTGACCATCTTCATCAGGCTTTCATTCGCAACCGTCTTGGTCGCCTTAATGTCCCCGTAGAAGCCGTTATAGATTGGCGTCGCCAGCAGAACCTTGCTGCCCGGAGGAGCATAGGCGGCCATGGTGGCGAGAATGCCGGCATGCACGCCGGTGCTGATCGCCATATTGCCTTCGTTGATGGCGGTGATGCCGTACCGGCTGCGGTTCCAATCGACGATGCCCTTCATCCAGGCTTTCGGGCCCGGCGAACCCATGTCGATATAGCCCCAATTCTCCTTGGCGATCTGCTTGCGCAGGCCGGCGGTGATGGCGGGGGCGGTTTTGAAGTCCATGTCGGCAATGCCCATGCCGGCGACGATGTGGTCCATGTGCTCGGTGCGAATGGCCGAGTCCCACTTCACGCTGTCGGTGCCGATACGGTTGGCCGTCACGTCGAAATTATTCGCTCCACCAGCGGCGGCGGCGGAGGCTGCCGTGCTGGAAGCAAGCGATGCTGCCAGCGGTCCGAGTGCGAGGACGCCGCTGCCGACGCCTG
>JBEPVO010000116.1:0-8155 GCA_041690975.1 Alphaproteobacteria bacterium | reverse complement strand
CTGGGCATCAACCGTACCTGGGACTCGCGTTGGTACGCGGGCAAGCGGGAATACGGTAAGCTCCTGCAGGAAGACATCAAGATTCGCGAGTATTTGAGCGACAAGCTCAAGGCCGCTGGCGTCAGCCGCATCGTGATCGAGCGTCCGCACAAGAAGTGCCGCGTGACGATCCATTCGGCCCGCCCCGGCGTGGTGATCGGCAAGAAGGGCGCCGACATTGAAAAGCTGAAGAGCGACGTTCAGAAATACACGACTGACGAAGTGCACCTGAACATCGTCGAAATCCGCAAGCCGGAAATCGATTCCAAGCTGGTGGCCGAGAATATCGCCCAGCAGCTCGAGCGTCGCGTTGCGTTCCGCCGCGTCATGAAGCGTGCGGTGCAGACCGCCATGCGTCTGGGCGCGCTCGGCATCCGCATCACTTGCGGCGGCCGGTTGGGCGGCGCAGAAATCGCCCGCGTCGAATGGTATCGTGAAGGCCGCGTGCCGTTGCACACGCTTCGCGCCGACATCGACTACGGCGTCGCAACTGCCATGACCACCTATGGCACCTGCGGCGTGAAGGTCTGGATTTTCAAGGGCGAGATCATGGAACACGATCCCTTCGCCACCGAAAAGCGCCAGGCTGAAGCCGCAGAAGGCAACCGTCCGCCCCGTGAGCGCGATCGCGCGCCCGCCGCTGCGGAATAAAGAGAAGAACCATGCTGTCACCCAAGCGCACAAAATTCCGCAAGCAGCACAAGGGCCGTATCCACGGTCCCGCCAAAGCTGGCACGTCGCTGAACTTCGGCGCCTATGGCCTCAAGGCCCTGGAGCCGGAACGCCTGAACGCGCGCGAGATCGAAGCCGCACGCCGCGCCATCACGCGTCACATGAAGCGTGCGGGCCGCGTCTGGATCCGCATTTTCCCGGACGTGCCGGTGTCCAAGAAGCCGGCGGAAGTCCGGATGGGTTCGGGCAAGGGCGCGCCGGAATTCTGGGTTGCCAAGGTCAAGCCGGGCCGCATCCTGTTCGAGATCGACGGTGTCGATCTGGAAACCGCCAAGGAAGCGATGCGCCTGGGGCAGGCCAAGCTCTCCATCCACACCAAATTTATCGCTCGCACGGTGTAATCATGGCCAAGAAAGCAGCAAAGCCGGCGAAAGCCTCCAAGTCCAAGAAGATCGCCTCGGCCAAATCGTCGTCCAAGGCCGACGATTTCCGCGCCAAGAGCGCCGATGAACTGAACGACCAGCTGGTCGGCCTAAAGAAAGAGCAGTTCAACCTGCGCTTCCAGCGCGCCAACGGTCAGGCCGAGAACACCGGCCGCATTCGCGTGCTGCGCCGGGACATCGCTCGGGTGCAGACGATTTTGAACGAACAGCGCCGCGCGTCGGCCAAGGCTTAAGGACAGACCATGCCGAAACGAATTCTCCAGGGTGTCGTGGTCAGCGACAAGAACACCAAGACCGTCGTGGTCAAGGTCGAGCGCCGCTTCCTTCATCCGGCGATGGGCAAGACCGTCCGTCGCTCGAAGAAGTACCACGCCCATGACGAGAAGGGCGAATACAAGGCGGGCGATGTCGTTCGCATTCAGGAATGCCGGCCACTTTCCAAGCTCAAGACTTGGGAAGTGCTGGAACGCGTTGGCAAGTAACGGCGCGATTTAGGAGCAACAGTCATGATTCAGATGTCCACGGAACTCGACGTCGCCGATAATTCGGGCGCCAAGAGAGTGATGTGCATCAAGGTGCTGGGCGGTTCGCATCGGCGCTATGCCGAAGTCGGCGACATCATCGTGGTGTCGGTGAAAGAGGCGATCCCGCGCGGCCGCGTCAAGAAGGGCGAAGTGCTCAAGGCCGTGGTGGTTCGCACCGCCAAGGGCGTGCGCCGCCCGGACGGCAGCTTGATCCGCTTCGACGGCAATGCCGCGGTGTTGGTCAATGCCCAGGGCGAGCCGATCGGCACCCGCATTTTTGGACCGGTCACCCGCGAGCTGCGTGCCAAGAACCAGATGAAGATCATTTCGCTCGCCCCGGAGGTTCTGTGATGAGCAACATCAAGAAAGGCGACAAGGTCATCGTCACGACCGGTCGCGACAAAGGCAAGAAGGGCGAAGTCTTGAAGATTTTCCCGAAGGATGATCGCGCCCTGGTCACCGGCGTCAATGTGGTCAAGCGCCATCAGCGCCAGACCCAGACGCAGCAGGGTGGCATTGTTACCAAGGAATCCACAATTCACCTGTCGAATCTCGCGCATGTCGATCCCAAATCGGGCAAGGCCTCGCGCATTGGATTCAAAACCCTGAATGACGGACGCAAGGTTCGCTTTGCTAAGAAGTCCGGTGAGGTCATCGATGTCTGAAGCTGGTGCGAAGGCTGCAAAGCCAAAAAAGGAAGCCAAGCGCCGCGAAGTGAACGCCGGCACGCAGGTCGGCGTCGGTGCGCGTGCGACGGAGCAGGGTTACGTTCCGCGCTTCAAGAAGCGTTACAACGAGACCGTGCGTCCGGAGCTGATGAAGAAGTTCGGCTACACGAACCAGATGCAGGTTCCGAAGATCAACAAGGTCGTGCTGAATATCGGTGCGGGCGAGGCGGCTTCGGATTCCAAGAAAATCCAGCAGGCGCTGAACGATCTGACCGCTATCGCCGGCCAGAAGGCCGTCGTTACGCGTGCCAAAAAGGCGATCGCAACCTTCAAGATCCGTGAAGGCCTCGCCATCGGTGCCAAGGTCACGCTTCGTGGCGACCTGATGTACGAATTCATCGACCGTCTGATCACCATGGCCCTGCCGCGCGTGCGCGACTTCCGCGGTATCAATCCCAAGAGCTTTGATGGCCGCGGCAACTACGCCATGGGCATGAAGGAACATGTCGTGTTCCTGGAAATCGACTACGACAAGACGGAGACCGTGTGGGGCATGGACATCGTCTTGAACACATCCGCGAAGACTGACGAAGAAGCCAAGGCGCTTCTCGAAGGCTTCCAATTCCCTTTCACGAGTAATTGAGGCTGCCATGGCGAAAACGAGCCAGATCAACCGGAACAAGAAGCGCGAGAAGCTGGTGGCGCAATATGCCACCCGGCGCGCGGAGCTCAAGAAGCTCGCCGAGGACATGAAGGTCCCCGCCGAAGAGCGCTTTGCCGCCCGCCTCAAGCTGGCGAAACTGCCGCGCAATTCCTCGAAGGTCCGCATCCATCATCGCTGCGAGCTTTCCGGCCGTTCCAAGGGCTATTACCGCAAACTCAAGCTGTCGCGTATCGCGCTGCGTTCGCTTTCAAATTTCGGCCAGATCCCCGGCATGACCAAGGCGAGCTGGTAAGGAGAAACCATGATCAACGATCCGATTGGCGATCTTCTGACTCGCATCCGCAACGGCCAGCTGCGGCGTTCTTCCAAGGTGCGTTCACCCAATTCGCGTCTGCGCGTGCGTCTGCTCGACGTGCTGCAGGAAGAGGGGTACATCCGCGGTTATGCCGAGGTCGAATTCAAGGGCCACAAGGAATTGGAAATCGAGCTGAAGTATCACGAGGGTGAACCCGTCATCCGTGAACTGAAGCGCGTTTCCACCCCTGGCCGCCGCGTCTATTCCTCGGTCATCGATCTGAAGCCGCATCGTCAGGGCCTTGGCGTGTCCATTCTCTCCACGCCCCAGGGCGTGATGACGGACAGCTCCGCCCGCGAAAAGAATGTTGGCGGCGAAGTTCTCTGCCAGGTGTTTTAAGGAACCGAACTCATGTCTCGTATTGGCAAAAAACCGGTTCCGCTGCCCAAGGGCGTTACCGCTTCAGTCGAGGGCCAGACCGTCAAGGTCAAGGGCCCCAAGGGCGAACTCAGCGTCAAGCTGGTGCGGGAAGTTTCCGCAACCATTGATGAGCACGGCATCACTGTGTCGCCCGATAAGGACCAGGATCGTTCGGCCCAGATGTGGGGCCTGTCCCGCAGCTTGGTCAATAATCTGGTCACCGGCGTCACCACCGGTTTCACCCAGAAATTGGAAATCCAGGGCGTCGGCTATCGCGCTGCGGTCCAGGGCAAAAATCTGAATCTGCAGCTCGGCTTCAGCCACGACGTGGCCTATCCGATCCCCGATGGCATCACCATCACCTCGGAAAAGCCCACCATGATCAGCGTCTCGGGCATAGACAAGCAGTTGGTCGGCCAGGTCGCCGCCGAAATTCGCAGCTATCGCCGCCCCGAACCCTATAAGGGCAAGGGCGTGCGTTACGAAGGCGAGTATGTCCGCCGCAAGGAAGGCAAGAAGAAGTAAGATGACCACTCCTCTCTTCAAGAAGCGCCAATCGCGCACCCGTTACAAGATCGCGACCAGTTCCACTGGTCGTCCGCGCCTGTCCATCTTCCGCTCGGGCAAGCATATTTATGCCCAGGTGATCGATGACCGGACCGCAGCGACGTTGGCTTCGGCCTCGAGCAATGAAAAGGAAGGCCGTGCGGCCAAGAGTTGGAACGTCGATGCGGCGTCCAGCGTCGGCAAGAAGATCGCCGAGCGCGCGCTGGCAAGCGGCGTGAAGCAGGTGGTCTTTGACCGCGGCGGCTACATCTATCATGGGCGCGTCAAAGCGCTTGCGGATGCGGCGCGTGAAGGCGGCTTGGAATTCTAAGGAGTTCATAGCGACAGTGTTTGAACGCTGCTCGCTCTAGAAGGTAAGGACTGAATATGGCGCGTGACGGACAACAACGGGACGACAAGCGCGGCCGCGGCCGCGATCGCGAAGAGCGTGACAATGAATTCATCGACAAGCTGGTGCACATCAATCGTGTCGCCAAGGTCGTGAAGGGCGGTCGCCGCTTCGGTTTCGCCGCGTTGGTCGTTGTTGGTGATCAAAATGGCCGGGTCGGTTTCGGCCATGGTAAGGCGCGTGAAGTGCCCGAAGCCATCCGCAAGGCCACCGAAGCTGCCAAGCGTGCGCTGGTTCGCATTCCGCTGAAGGACGGTCGCACATTGCATCACGAAGTGCGTGGCCATCACGGCGCCGGCAAGGTGCTGCTGCGTCCGGCGCCTGCCGGTACCGGCATCATCGCGGGCGGCCCGATGCGCGCTGTGTTTGAAGCCCTGGGCGTTGGCGACGTTGTCTCCAAGTCGCTGGGTACTTCGAACCCCTACAACATGGTGCGTGCCACGTTTGATGCGTTGAAAAACCAGCAATCGCCGCGCATGGTCGCCAATCGCCGCGGTCGCAGCGTTTCGGAAATTCTGGCCAAGCGCGAAGGCGCCCCCGCCGAAGCCTCGGCCTGATAGATAGAGAGAAAAGTCATGGCCGAGAAGAAAACCAAGGCGGCATCCCCCGCGAAAGATGCGAAGGCTGGCAAGACCGTTACCGTCCGCCAGATCCGTTCCGCCAATCGCAAGCCCGACATCCAGGCGCAGACGTTGCGCGGACTGGGTCTGGGCAAGATCCGTCGTACCCGCACCTTGGAAGATACCCCGTCGGTGCGCGGCATGATCAACGCGGTCAAGCACCTCGTCGAGATCGTCGAAGAAAGCAAATAAGATGAAGCTCAACCAGATCAGCAACAATCCGGGCGCGCACAAGCACAAGCACAAGGTCGGCCGTGGTTCGTCCTCGGGCCTGGGCAAGACTTCCGGCCGCGGCGTCAAGGGCGCCAAGGCTCGCACCGGCACCAAGGTGTATGGCTTTGAAGGCGGCCAGATGCCGCTGCACATGCGCATTCCCAAGCGCGGTTTCAATAACATCTTCGCCAACGATTTCTCGGAAGTGAATATCGGCCTGATCCAGAAGGCGATCACCGACAAGCGCCTGAAGAATGACGGCAAGATCACCGAAGAGGTGCTGCGCAAGTCCGGCCTGGCGCACAAAAGCCGCGACGGCGTGCGTCTGCTGGGCAAGGGCACTATCACCGCCAAGATCGATATTGAAGTGGCTGGCGTCTCCGCCGGCGCCCGCGAAGCGGTCGAAAAGGCCGGCGGCTCTGTCACCACCACCTTCCAGAAGAAGGTCTATCTGAACAAGAAGGGCGAGCCGGGCAAGCGCCAGAAGCGCCGCGCCGACGCCACCGCCAAGCGGGCGGCACGCCAGGGCTGAAATAGATCGCGGGACCGCTCGCAACGGCGGGCTCGCGCGCTATATTAGGGGCAGGGCCCAAGGGCTCTTGCCCAGGAGCAGGACATGCCGTCAGCCGCCGAGCAATTGGCCGCCAATTTCAGCTTCAGCAATCTGGGCAAGTCCCATGAGCTGCGGAACCGCATCTTCTTCACTTTGGGGGCGCTGATCGTCGCGCGGCTGGGAACCTATATTCCCATGCCCGGCATCGATCCGGCAGCTCTGGCGCAACAGATCAACCAGGCCGGCGGTGGCCTGTTGGACGTCTTCAACGTACTGGCCGGCGGCGCAGTCCAGCGCATGGCGATCTTTGCTCTGGGCATCATGCCGTACATCTCGGCGTCCATTATCATCCAGTTGATGACGACGGTGTTTCCCGAACTCGAAGCCTTGAAAAAGGAAGGTGAGGCGGGTCGCAAGGTCATCAATCAGTATACGCGATATGGAACGGTAGGCCTGGCGGCCATCCAGGCCTATGGCATTGCCATCGGCCTGGAGCATTGGGGCAATGTCGTCATCCATCCCGGGTTCTTTTTCCGCGCCACCGCCGTCATCACATTAACCGGCGGCACGATGCTCCTGATGTGGATCGGCGAGCAGATCACCAGCCGCGGCGTCGGCAACGGCATTTCGCTGATCATCTTCTCCGGCATCGTGGCACGCTTTCCGCAGTTGGGCGTGCAAGCGCTGGAATCAGCGCGTACCGGCGCCACCAATCCGCTGCTGCTGTTGGCTTTCGCGGTTTTCGCCGTCTTGCTGGTGGGCTTCATCGTATTCATGGAGCGGGCCCAGCGCAGACTGTTCGTGACCTATCCCAAGCGACAAGTCGGCAACAAGATCTATGGCGGCGAGAGTTCGCACCTGCCGCTGAAGCTCAATGTTTCGGGTGTGATTCCGCCAATCTTTGCATCGTCGATTCTGTTGCTGCCCACCACCGTCGCCAGCTTCAACGCACAGAATTTGCCGGATTGGCTGCAGACCTTGGTGACCTATCTCAGCCGCGGCCAACCGCTGTATTTGATCACCTACACAGTCCTCATTCTGTTCTTCACGTTCTTCTATACCTCGGTGGTGTTCAATCCCGAGGAGACGGCAGAGAATCTGAAGAAGTATGGCGGCGTTTTCCCAGGCATCCGGCCAGGCAAGAAAAGCGCGCAGTTCATCGACTATACGCTGACGCGCATCACCGTGATCGGGGCGCTGTATCTGGCATTCGTCTGCTTGCTTCCAGAATTCATGTTCTACAAATACAATCTCTCCTTCTCGCTGGGCGGCACTTCGATCCTGATCGTGGTTTCGGTCACCATGGACACGGTGGCGCAAATTCAAAGCCATCTCGTCGCGCAGCAATATGAAGGCCTGCTCAAGAAGTCGAAACTGCGCGGAGCGCGAAGGTGAATCTGGTTCTGTTCGGACCCCCGGGGGCGGGGAAGGGCACTCAAGCCAAAATCCTCACCGAGACGCACGGTCTGCCGCAGCTTTCCACCGGTGACATGCTGCGCGCGGCGATTGCCGCCGGCACGGCGCTGGGTCTGGCCAGCAAGGCGCTGATGGACAAGGGTGCGCTGGTGCCCGACGAGACCGTGGTCGGGATCATCGCCGAACGTTATGACCAGCCGGACTGCGCCAAGGGTGCGGTGTTTGACGGCTTCCCCCGCACCATCGCCCAGGCCGAAGCGCTTGACCGGATGCTGGCCGAGCGGGGACGCAAGATCGATCTGGTGCTGGAACTGAAAGTGGACGACGCGGCGCTTTTGGCCCGGGTCGAGAGCCGAATCGCTGCCGGTGGACCAGTTCGGGCAGACGACAATCCGGAGACCCTCAAGAAGCGGCTGGAGGTCTATTATAAGAGCACGGCGCCGCTGCTGGGCTACTATGACGGTCAGGGCAAGCTGAAGACCCTGGACGGCATGGCGCCTGTAACAGAAGTAACAAGCCAGATAGCGGCGGTTTTGGATGGAATGAAGGTCTGAGTGCCCCGGGCCGCTTCGCGGCCCCTGCGGGGGGCGGCGGGGGGGGCGCCCCCCCCCCCCCACAAAAAACACACGCGGCGGTGAAGAACCCGCGGGAGGATAAAAAACACACGAGCACC
>JBEPVO010000115.1:0-8230 GCA_041690975.1 Alphaproteobacteria bacterium | reverse complement strand
CCGCGCCGCCGGCAACCGCGCCCGCCGCGAGCGCGGCAAGCCAGCCTGCGGCGACAACAGGACCGATGCCAGGAATAGCCAGCATGCCCAGGCCTGCGGCGACGCCCGCCGTACCACCCGCGATGGCGCCAAGGCCGCCGCCGGTGACGGCGCCTTCGGCACGGTCATCCTTGCCGTCGCGATCCTTGTCATGGGCCGGATCGACGTCCTTGCCGCCCGGCTTGTGCCAGCCATCGGCATTGCTGGCGACGATGCCGATATGGCTGTCGCCCAGACCGGCGGCCTTCAATTCGCGCACCGCCAATTCGGCGGAGGCATAGTCATTGTAGACGCGTGTGAGTGTCTTGGTCATGTCTCTATCCTTTGAATGATGATGCGATCAGTTGACGTTGCCCTGATAGTCGACGCTGATCGGGCCCGACTTGCCGTCCTTCATCGCCATGCCGCGCCACACGCCGCTGGCGTCCTTCTTGAGCTTGGTGACGTGGCTGTAGCCCTTCGCTTCGATCTGCTTCATCGCCTCGCCTTTGGTGAAGCTGTTGGCACCGGCCACAGGCATCGAAGAATTATTTTCGTTCATCGATTTGACGGCGGGGTTTTGCGGGCCTTGCTGCGCAGGCGTTTGCGCCATGGACGCCGATGTCAGAAGCGTAAATGAAGCAGCGATCAGTACGATATGGCGCATTGGGTTTTCTCCGTGTTGTTTCCCATCGCACTAACTCACGCCCCAAACGGATGTTCCGGGTTCCGCACAATTATTTCAGTACGTTTTTTACGGTGAAGCGGACCTTTGAACCCGTCCGCGAATTAATCCGTCGCGCCGGAACATTGGAGGCCGCCAACGGTTTCCTGGCACCCACCCCAAGACATGGAGCATTCCACATGGACAAGGATCGTATCGAAGGCGCGGCCAAGCAGGCCGGTGGCGCCATCAAGGAAGCAGCCGGCAAGATCACCGGCGACACCAAGCTTCAGGTTGAAGGCGCAGCCGACAAAGCAGCTGGCAAAGTCCAGAACGCCGTCGGCGGCATGAAAGATGCCGTGCGCGACGCCGCGAACAAATAAACCCCGTTTCGCTCTCGCAGGAATAGCCCTGGGAAACCGGGGCTATTTTTGTATCCGCCGCCCACAAAAGCGCACAGCTATCGCCGGCGGCCTGCTTTCCAAGCCGTCCCGCCCCGGGCACAGTGCCGGGAACATGGTCTATATCGAGCTAGCGGTCGTCGCCATTCTGATCGTCATCAATGGTTTTCTCGCCATGGCCGAACTGGCCATCGTCTCGTCCCGGTCCGCGCGGTTGAAGATGCTGGCCGACCAGGGCATCGGCGGCGCGCGCCGCGCCCTGGCGCTCAGCGAAACCCCCGGCCGCTTCCTCTCTACCGTGCAGATCGGCATTACCCTGGTGGGCGTGCTGTCCGGCGCGTTCTCCGGCGCAACCTTGGGCATGCGTTTCACGCAATGGTTGGCAGCGGCGGGCCTGTCCCCGACGGCGGCCGAAGCGGTCGGCGTCGGCACGGTCGTGGTGGCGATTACCTATTTCTCACTGATCATCGGCGAGCTGGTGCCCAAGCAGTTGGCCTTACGCAACGCCGAAGGCATGGCTGTGAAGGTCGCGCCCGCGATGACGATCATCGCCAAGGTGGCCTCGCCGCTGGTCACGGTATTGGACCTGTCCGGCCGCATTGTGCTGCGCCTGTTCGGCCAGCCTGTCAGAGATGACGACAAAATCACCGACGAAGAGATCAAGACCCTGATCGCGGAAGCCGAAGGCGAAGGCGTGCTGGAATCGGCCGAGCGGCGGATGATCTCCGGCGTGATGCGGCTGGGCGACCGGCCGATCCAGGGCGTGATGACGCCGCGCACCGAAGTAGACTGGCTCGATCTCACCACCAGCGAGGAAGAATTGCGGCGGATTCTGATCACCACCCAGCATTCCCGGCTACCGGCAGGGGACGCGATCGACGAGTTGGTGGGCGTGGTGCAGGCGCGCGAGATGCTGGCGGCGATGGTCGAAGGCAAGCCGCTCGACCTGCGCGCCCATATCCGCGCCGCGCCCATCGTCTATGACACGGTCGATGCGCTTGACGTACTGGCGACCTTGCGCGACGCGGCGGTGCCGATGGCGTTGGTGCATGACGAGTATGGCCACTTCGAAGGCATCGCCACGCCCGCCGATATTTTCGAGACCATCACCGGGGTGTTCCGCGCCGACACCGAAGAGCATGATCCGCCCGCCTTCCGCCGCGAAGACGGCTCCTGGCTGCTGGCCGGATATATTCCCGCCGACGAAATGGCAGAGCATCTGGGATTTGCGTTGCCGCAAATGCGCGATTACCAGACCCTGGCGGGCTTCATGCTGGCGCAGTTGCAACACATGCCCTCGGTGGGCGACGCCATCGACGCGCAAGGCTGGCGGTTCGAAGTCGTCGATATCGATGGCCGCCGTATCGACAAGGTGCTGGCTGTCCGCAAGCCCCGACGCGGCATCGCGCTTTAAAAAAAATTGCCCGCCCTGGGGGTGTCAGCCAGGACGGGCGAGATGCGAGGGGTCTTAGGCTACAGATTCGAAGCGATCAGCGACGGTCGCGATCCCGATCGCGATCCCTGTCACGATATTCATGGCCGCAGCGGCGGGAATAACCGTCGCGTCCGCCATTGTCGCGCCAGAAGGGATCGCCCAGATTGAGATCGCAAGGATTAGTGGCCGCGCCGACGACCGCGCCGCCAACGGCACCGATGGCGGCGCCCGCCGCCGCATTACCGGTCGCCGCGCCAACCAGCGCGCCAGCACCAGCGCCAATCAAGGCCCCGCTGGCCGCCCGGTCGCCTTGGTTGGTTCCGCAGCCTGCAAGCAGCAAGGCGGCGGCAAATCCAACTATAAGTGCATGGGTGCGCATGAAGCTCTCCCGTTAAGTTCTGACCATAAACGCGGGGAGCGGGAAGAAAGTTCCCTGGGGCGGGAATAGTCTTTTAGTGAACGTAATTGAACGCGATCACCGGCGTTACCGACGCCGTCTGGTTCTCGCCCGCCGCGAATATCCGCGCGCCCAGAATGATGCCGAAGGCGCTGCTGAAATTATACTCCAGCGCGGGCGCGACATAGAAAACCCGCGCCCGTCCCAGATTGCTCACCATCTGCGGCACGCCCGGATAGCTTCCCGTCACGCGCGTGTTCTCGTCCTGCTCCAGCCAGAAGTCCATCGCCGCCACCCAATTGCGGTCGATGCTGTATTCGAATGCCAGATCCGCCACTCCCGATCCGCCCGGGCTGGCATGACCGCGAAAACCGGGTGTAGTGCCATAGACGCTGCGGTCCACCAGATCGACAGTGTTTGACAGCGCATACGAAAGATTGAGACGGGTGCGCATGATACGCCCGCCGGGCATCCAGAAATAGGTCTGCGAATAAAGCGACAAGGTGGTGGTGTAGGCGCCAGCACCGAAACCATTGCTGAACCGGTCCAGCCGGTCATAAGCGCCCACCGGCAAGGTCTCACCCAGATTGACCGAGATGGTGGGAAGCCAATGACCTTCCTCGAACTGCGTCAACTGGTATTGGGCCTGCAACGACAGGTCGCCGGCATTGATGGAGGAACTGCCACGGCCACTATCCGCCTCCTTGAATCCGAAGCGGGGAATGAGGCCCACGGTGAAACGATCCGCAAGGCCATAGAGGAAATAGGATTGCGAGCCGAAATTATTCTCGCGCGGCACCGGATGTGCATGTCCCGCCGCATCGATGGACGCGGTCGGAACGGAATCATAGAAATAGGGTTCGAACAAGATATGCCCGACCGGCAATGTTCCGGCAGTGGGCGCCAGCAACGGCCCCGTCCACCAGGCATCGTCCAAGGATTGGCGCGCGGATTCAGCCGATGCGGCGCAGGGCACGACTCCCGCGAGCACCAGACCGAATGCAACCCAGACCAGCTTCATCGCACCCAGCGCTTGCGGTATCGCGCAATTGGGTAGAGGCTTGAGTGGCCTGCCTCAATGACCTGTTTTCGTCATTCTGATATGACCACTTGGGCGTTATTATTTCTTGCGAGGGCCGATGAAGCGCAGCGACGCCGGATTCATTCCCCTCGTCACTCTGGACGGCCAAGGCCCGCTCTATCGCCAGCTCTATGGCTGGTTCCAGCGCGCCATCGTCGAAGGGCGGCTGAAGCCAGGCCAGCGCGTGGCGTCGACGCGGGCGCTTGCACAAGAATTAAAGATTTCCCGCATCCCGGTTCTCACCGCCTATCAGCAGCTTCATGCCGAGGGTTATCTGGAGACATTCGTTGGTGCGGGCACCTGTGTCGCCGCTTCCATTCCCAAAGACGCGTTCAAGCCGCCTGCAAAGACACCACGCCGTCCGATCGCCGCCCGGCTTTCGCAGCGGGTCGATGCGGTGCTGGCGCTGCCGCCCGATCCGCGGCAACCGGGCGCCGCCTTTCGCGTCAGCCTGCCGGCGCTGGATCAGTTCCCCAGTGAGATCTGGTCGTCATTGCTGGCGCGCCATTCGCGCCACCCAGCGGCAAAGCATCTGGCCTATGGCGATCCGATGGGCGATCTCGCTTTCCGCGAAGTGATCGCGGACTATCTGGGCGCGGCGCGGGCGGTGCGCTGCGATGCCTCGCAGATCATGATCGTGGCCGGATCGCAGCATGGCCTTCAGATCGCGGCCCGCGCGCTGCTGAATGACGGCGATGCGGTGTGGATGGAAGAGCCAGGCTATCCCGGGGCGCATCGCGCCTTCGCTATTGCGGGGGCCCGCGCCGTTCCAGTGCCCGTCGACCAGGATGGGCTGGATGTCGATGCAGGCATGGCCCGCGCCCCGCTTGCGCGCGCTGCCTATATCACCCCGTCGCATCAATATCCGATGGGCATGACCATGAGCGCCACCCGCCGGATGCAGTTGCTGAACTGGGCGGCACGGCACGATAGCTGGATCATCGAAGACGATTACGACAGCGAATACCGTTTCGCCGGCCATCCCATCGCCGCCGTGCAGGGATTGAGCGCGGAAGATCGCGTGATCTATGCGGGCACCTTCAGCAAGGTTCTGTTTCCTGCCTTGCGCGTCGGCTATCTGGTCATTCCCAAATCGCTGATCGCCGGTTTCTGCGCCGCCCGCGACGCCATCGATCTGTTTCCCGCCACCCTGTTCCAGCAAGCGCTCACCGACTTCATCCGCCAGGGCCATTTCGCGCGCCATATAAGGCGGATGCGGATGCTGTACATGGAGCGCCGCGCCGCGCTGATCGCCGCCCTCACCCAGGGGCTTGGGCAGACGATGCAGATCGTCAGCGCCGAAGCGGGCATGCATCTGGTGGGGCTGTTGCCGCACGGGGCGGATGACTGGGCGATCTCGCGCAAGGCCGCCGCCATGGGACTTTCCGCCCAGCCTTTGTCGCTCTGCTGTCTGGAAAAACCGAAGCGGCCGGGCCTGATCCTGGGCTATGGCGGCATCGATGCCCGCCAGATTCAGGCCGGTGTCCGCCAACTGGCCGGGCTCCTTTAGCTGGAACCCTTAAAATCGGAACCCTTACCGACTGAGTTTCGTTCATGCTGCGGAATCCTCTTCAGGAGCGCCTCATGATCGTAGAAACTAAAGAAAGCGGCAGCGGTAACGTTTTGCTGGCCTTCATTCTCGGTGCCGTGCTTGTGGGGGTCGGTATCATCGGCTTCTTCATGTGGGACAATTACAAGAGCGGTGGCGCCCATCCCGCGCCTGCCGCAATTAATCTTACGATCAAGAAATAGATTGGCGTCCACCTCGCATTCAACCCCGGTAACGCAACCTATCGCACAGACATGCGTTACTGCTGTGCCGCATTTTGCGCGAAATATTCCAAACAGATTTCGGTGCGACGCTTCGTTCATGGCCGCAGGTTCTGGGCGATCAATTCTCTGGGCGATCAATTCTTTGTGGAGCAACATCATGACAATCAGGAACACGCTTCTTGTCGCTGCGGCGGTGCTGGGCGCATTGACAGTCACGGCATCGGCGCAGAATTACGGGCCGCCGCGCGCGGATCCGAACGGTTATTACAGCCAAGCCGATCAATCGGGTTATTACGACCGCAACGGGCGATACCGCCGCATGCGCCCGGATTTCGACCGGCGCGACCGCAATGACGGACCGCGCGGCGAAGGCGTCTATTATCGCCAAGGCGACTATGAACGCAGCTGCCAGAGCGGTAATGCCGCCGCGGGCACGATCTTCGGCGCCGTCGCGGGCGGATTGATCGGCGGCGGTGTCAGCCATGGCAATGGCGGCGCGGTGGTGGGCGGCGCGGTGCTGGGCGGTTTGCTGGGCAATACGATATCGCGTGACATCAGTTGCGACGACCAGCCCCAGGCCTTTCAGGTCTATTCCGATGGCCTGAATGGCGATGTCGGACGCCGCTATGACTGGAACCATGGCGAAGCCCGGGGTTACTTCCAGCCGACCCGCGAGTTTCGCCGCAGCGGCACGATTTGCCGCGACTTCACCGAAACCACCTATCGCGGGGGACGCGAACTGACCCGCAGCGGCACGGCGTGCCGCGCCGATGACGGCAACTGGCGCTTCGACTGACTTACGCCTTCACCGAATTACCGCATCCGGGCCCTGGCTGATTCCATTAGCCAGGGCTCTTTTTTCTCCAGGAGCCACCGGAACCGGCGGGCGGCCCCCCAATGCCCATCGGATACCCGCGTCAATCGGATGCAGTACCAAGCCGGTCATGATTGGGACATGATCGCCCATCACCCTGTTGCGGGTGTGCCTATCCGTCCAGGAGCTGAATCATGTCTTCCAAAATTGCCATTCTCGCCGCGGCTTTGGCCGTCACCGCCGGTATCGGCGGCGTGGCATGGGCGCAAGGCGCCGCCACGGTTCTTGATGGGTCCTATACGGCAGCCCAGGCGGACCGGGGTTTGGCCCAGTACTCTCAGAATTGCGCCGCCTGCCATGGCTCGGGCCTGAGCGGCAACGGCGAAGCCCCCGCGCTGGTCGGTGCCGAGTTCATTTCCAACTGGGCCGGTCTCACCTTGGGCGATTTGTTCGAGCGTATCCGCACTTCGATGCCGCAGGACAATCCCGGCAAGCTGAGCCGCGATCAGTATGCCGACATCCTGTCCTTCGTCCTGAAGGCCAATGGCTATCCCGCCGGGCAAAAGGAACTGGACCGTCGCACCGAATTCCTCAAGGCGATCGGCTTCGTGCCGCCGCCCATCGAAGGCCGCAAGTAATCTGACTTTGAATTGATTAAGAGCGGCCTGGATTTCGCGATCCAGGCCGTCTGCTTTTGTGCGATCAGAAATTATACGACATATGGATCATCCCGCCTTCGGGCGTGGCTTCCAGTTCGGTGTCGATGTTATATTTGCGCTTGAACGGCGTGGTCAGCGCATAGCCATAGCCCGCCGCGATCGCCGAACTGGCCAAGGTGTCGTACCAGTGATGCTGCTTAGCCTGGATGCGGCTGTAGGACACGAATTGGGTGGCGAAGAATGCCGGCAGGCCATACTGCCAGCCATAGCGCCCCCACAGATAAGACGAGCCCGATGCCGCTAGCGCAGTGGTGCCAGACGGAAAAGAATGGAAATCCGATCCGTCGGGCCGCCGCTCGCGCACGATGTTCTTGAGCGCATAGGCCGTGCCCACCGTCAGCGCGGTTTCGACGGTGAGCTGCGCCAGTCCCATCCGGTCACCCTTTAAATAGGAAATTCCGCCCGCCACCAGCGGCAAGGCGATGGCGACGCCGGTGCCCAGCGTTTCGATATCTTTCTTCGTCTTGCTCAAGGGAACCGGCGTGGTCGCCGGTGCGGCCCATGCGGGCTGCGCCGCAAGCAGGATGAATGCTATCGCGGCAAGGCGTTTCGTCATGATCATGCTTTCGTTCGGCGCTCGCGCCCCTTGTAGCAACTGAACCCGCAGCGGCAACTCGATTTGCCGCAAGCTCGGTGGCGGTTGGCGGAATAGCAGCCTTATTGCCGCTATACAAATTCGTATACCCCGCATCGGCGCGGCGGCCTTTGTCTCCCGGCGGCGATTGCGCTTATGCTCGGCGCGCAAGCCCGGAAAGACGGATGTCATGACAACGCGCGAATCGTATGGCAACACCGCCAAGATCTTCCATTGGCTGATCTTTCTGCTGCTGGCGGCGCAATATGCAGTGGGCTCGATCATGCCGCATATCGGGCGCAAGACGCTGAACGAAGGCTGGGTCAACTGGCATTTGTCGGTCGGCGCCGCCAT
>JBEPVO010000114.1:0-8235 GCA_041690975.1 Alphaproteobacteria bacterium | reverse complement strand
TGATCCCCGACAAGCTCCATCCGTCTTTCGCTGAGCGCCTTGCGCACCGTGTCCAGGCCCATCCAGATCGCGGTCATGGTTCGCAGGTCACTCGAGACATACAGATCGACATCATAACCCGGATCGATCGAGCAGAGATCCACCTCCGCGCCGGGCGCAACGATCAGCCACCAGACCCGATGCGCCGCCGCCGCGTCCCGATAGCGGAATTGAATCGTGCTGCGCCGCCTGGGCATGGGCGTGGGATCAAGGCTGCGCCGCATGTCCCACATCAAAAGCTGGGCATCGAGATTTTGGAGGGACATCTCCGCATCTACCCAGCGCTGGCCCCATAAGCCGAAGCCATCGATCAAGGGCTGCAACTCCCGGCCCGCACGCGTCAGGTGATATTCAAAAAGACCGGGCTCGCCCTCCACCTTCACCCGCGAAACAATGCCTGAAGCTTCGAGATCCTTGAGGCGCTGCGACAACAGGGCCGGCGACATCCGCGTCACGCCGCGGCGCAGTTCGTTGAACCGCGTCGAGCCGGCCAGCATTTCGCGCAACAGGACAACGGTCCAGCGGGTGCAGAGAATTTCCGCGGCCATCGCGACCGGACAAAATTGCTTGTAGCTGCCTTGTGTCATTGGTCCATCTCATGCGTCACCAGCCGACTTTAGTCCGCATGCGATGTCCGGCCTAGTTCAGATTGTGTACCGGGCCGATTCAATTCGTGAACTGGAGCAAAAAACGAGTGTTTGAGAACGTCTCCCAACGCCGGTCATCAGCGACCGGCCACCATAAAGGAGACTGTTATGCGTTTCGCCGACAAGCACCGCGTCAAGGGTGCGCTCCAATCCCGGATTTCCGCCGTCGCCAAGTTGGCGAAAACGGCCAAGCCGGTTTCGGTATTTATACTGCTGGCCGGAAGTATGGTGCCGGCATCCGCCGCTTCGCTGTCGCGCAGCGTGGAAGTCAATGGAACGCCAGTGCGGGTATGGTCGGCGATCGGGCCCTTCTGTTCGATCAAGGACTGGCATCCTGCCATTGGCAGCTGCACGGAAGACGGCAAGACCCCGCCGACCCGCACCCTGGTGACCAAGGACGGCAAGGCGACATTCGTGGAATTCCAGACCGCGATCAGCCAAGAAAAGCATCTGTACGGCTATACCTTTGTGTCCAGCCCGTTACCCGTCAGCGATTACAAATCGATCCTGAAAGTCACGGCTAAGGGACGCGATCATTCGCTGGTGAGCTGGAGCGGCAATTACACGCCGGATGCGGGCAAGGAGAAGGACGCCGATGCGGCTCTGAGTGGCATCTACGAAAGCGGCCTGGACGCGATCAAGGCCAAATTCGCGCAATAGGTCTTATTATTCGCGATGCATGCGAGCCGGTGTCCCCGCCGGCTCGCATGTCGTCAGGCGTGGGTGCGCGACTTAGAGGGGATGCGACTGGCGACTAAGGCATTGCGTTCATCTTCGGTCAAAGGAACGGGTTGTCGCGTTCCGCTTTGCGCAGACAGGATTGCCGCTTCGAGGATAGCCATGACGGCCAGCGCCTGGATGGGCGGCACCGGATTGGGCGCAGCACCGCGCAAGGCATCGCGAATGGCGGCATAATAGCGGCGATGATCGCCGGCGGGCGTGGGCATCCACCGGCATTCACCGGCCGCGTTCCAGATCTGCATGCGATCCGTATCGATGCCCCAGCCCTGTGTGCCGGGCAACATGCCACTCAGCAATTGCGCTTCCTGCTGGTCGATGCCGTGCTTGGCCAGGCTGCCCTTGTCGCCATGGACCAGAAAGCGCGGCACGCCACCGGCCGCGATCATGCTGGCATGCAGGACGACGCGGTGATGCGGATAACTCAATACAGCATGCGCCCAATCCACGGCCTGAGCGCCTGGACGCTGCAATAGGAAATTTGCCTGCACATCATCGGGCAGACCGAACAGGCATAAGGCCTGGTCGATCATGTGTGGCGCGAGGTCATACCAGACGCCAGCTCCCCGACCGGAACGCTCGCGCCAGCGGTCGCGGACTTCGGGGCGGAAGCGGTCGATATGGGACTCGAAGTGTGTCACCCGGCCGAGCACGCCACTCTCGACGCCGAATTTGGCCGCTAGAAAATCGCTGTCCCAGCGCCGGTTGTGGAACACACTGAGAAGCCGCGAATGCTGCTGCGCCAGCGCGATGAGTTCGCGCGCCTCGGCCATGTCGAGAGTAAAGGGCTTGTCGATCACCACATCCCTACCCGCTTCCAGCGCGATGCGAGCCAGCGGCGCGTGGCTGTCATTGGGCGTGGCGATGACCACCAGGTCGATGCCATCGCTGCCGATCATCTGTGCCGGATCGGCGAAGATGGTCATCCCCGGGAAATCTTTTTTGACCTTGGCGGCATCGCTGGACGCGATGGCCTTGAGCGCCAGGCCTTCGACCCCTCGGATCAGCGGTGCATGAAAGGTCTTGCCGGCGAAGCCATAGCCGATCAGGCCCACGCCAATGCTCTTGCTGCTGTTCATCGTCATTCCCCAACCGGGGACCGGGATATAGCATATTCAGCGGCAGGACGAGCGGGCTGGCCCCTCCCGGCCGGTGATTTTTCTCATTGCTGTCATGCGCCTTTGGAGACGATGGTGGAGATGTCCTCCAGGGCGGCGCGTTTGGTCTCGGGAAAAAAGATCAGGACGACGAAGAATTGCAACACCACCATGGCTGCGAAAAAGACAAAGGGTGCCCCCTTGGACCAGCTCGCCACGACGGGAAACAGAGTGGCGATGATCGCGTTCATCAGCCAGTGAGTCGAAGACCCGATGCTTTGGCCGCGCGCCCGCACTTCGGTGGGGAATATCTCGCTGATATAGACCCAGATCACGGCGCCCTGCGAAAAAGCAAAGGCGGCGATGAAGCCGATCAGCATCCAGAGCAGCAAATTCTGGTGCAGCCCGCTGGACAGAATCGCCGCCGTCCCCGCCAGGGTGGCGAACAGGCCGACCGATCCGATCAGGAGCAGGCTTTTGCGGCCAATCCTGTCGATCAGATATAGCGCCGGAATCGTGAACAGAAGATTGGTGAAGCCGATCAGGATCGATTGCTGGTCCGACGATACTTTGCTGAAGCCCGCAGCAGCGAAGATGTCATTGATGTAATACAGGATCGCATTAATGCCCGCGAGCTGGTTGAACGCGGCAATGGCAAAGGCCAGAAGGATGGGTTTGCGGTATTTGGACCAGCTCAGCCGCCGGTCCTTTGCTTCCGATGCCGAGCTCGACAGGATCGCATCTTCTTGCGTCTGCCCGATCTCGGGCGCGATCCGGCGCAGAATGTCTTTCGCTTCTGCACGCCGGCCTCGTAGCGCCAGCCAGCGCGGGCTTTGAGGGATGGTGAAGAGCAGCGTGAATAGAATTATTCCGGGCAGGACCGCGATGCCGAATTTCCAGCGCCATTCATCCACGCCCAGCATCAAGGTGCCGATCAGGTAGTTGCTGAGATAGGCAACCAGGATGCCGAAGACGATATTGAACTGGAACATCCCCACCATCGCGCCGCGCCAGGCCGGCGGGGCGATCTCGGTGACATAGACGGGCGCCAGCACGGTCGATGCGCCGATCGCCAGTCCCGCCATCACGCGAAAGAACAGCAGCGATGGCCAGTCCCAGGCCAGCGCACATCCCACCGACGATGCCACATAGAGAATCGCAATCGCTTTCAGGCACTGACGCGCGCCGAACCGGTCGCCAGGCGATCCTGCCAGAAGCGCTCCGGCCAACGTGCCCCACAGCGCGCTCGATACGGTGATCCCCAGGCCGCCGGCGCTGAGTTGATAAGCGGTGCGAAGATCGCTGGTTACGCCAGAAATCACGGCGGTGTCGAAGCCGAACAAAAGGCCTGCAAGCGCACCCACTAGGACGCCGCGAATGACAATGGCATTCATGATGCTGTCCCCGTCTGCCCGTTCCTGGCAGATCCCCAGGAGCAGGATGACAGCAAATGGCGCTGTTGTCAGTGGAGTGTGATCAGCCCGGCAAGCCGTCGTTGGGTGTCGCCATGGCGTTTTCACGCTTCAGGTGCAAGACGCGGCGCGCGCCGTCCCAGACATCGATGGCGCTTTTTCCGCAAAGCGTTTCCGCCTTGTCCAGGGCATCGAGATCGTCGGCGCAATTGTGGAACAGGCTTTGCGAAACGCCGCCGGTCATGTCGATCAGGTCGAAGCGGTAATGTCCCATGAAGAACCCCTTTCCTGTCCGCAGCAGCGAGGAAAAGCTTAGTCCTTTGGCGGTACATAATTGTGGCGGCAGGAAAATAAAGCGGTGCAATTGGGCCCGCGAAAAAGCCGCAATCGGGATGGTGTAAAATGCGCGACCGATGCGTGACACGGTAACCGCCGCATCAAGCAACCGGGACCGGCGGATCGCGCCGGTCCCGGTGCAATTTACTTGACCATATTGTTGATGATGCGCAGGGGATTGAGCGGCCCGATCGGGATGTAGTCGAAGCCCATCAGCCCGGCCTGCCCCAAGGGAAATTTCTCGAGAATGGCTTTGGCTTCCTCGGTGGTGGACGCATTGACGATGAAAACCACACCTTTACCGCTGGTCTGGAAATACCATTGGTCAATCTTGCCATCGAGATAGGCGTTCACAGTGTCATGCACTTCATGCGGCATGATCGATGCGCGTTGTTCAGGCGTCATCGGTGCGCCCATGGAATGGGAGATCGCCAACACCTTGGTGGTCGGCACGGTCGGTCCGGCGTTCTGCGCCGATGCTGGGGCGGCAAAGGCGGCGAGTAAAGCCAATGTGGGAACAAGTGTGGAAATGCGCATGACGTCTCCTGGGTTGTGCGTTGTTTAGCGGGGATCGAATTCCAGAGTTTTCAGCGTGTCACGCAGAGCGGCCGCCTTTTCTGGCCCATTGGCGGCCTCAAAACGGCTTTGCGCCTGACGCCAGAGTGGCACCGCGACCTTCAATGCGGCGTGACCGGTCTTGGTCACCCGGATGGCGCGCTGTCGCCCGTCATGTTTCGCGGCGGTCACCTCCACAAATCCGGATTGCTCCAGGGGGCGCAGGTTTTTACCGGCCGTGGTGCGATCCAGCCCCAGCCGTTCGGCGATCGCGTTGACCGAGACCTCCTCCATCTCGTTGACCATGGCGAGGATGGCGAATTGCGTGGCGCGCAGGCCGCTGGGCGCCAGCTGGCCGTCATAAAAGCTTGTCATGCGACGCGCCGCTCTGCGCAAACTGGCGCAGTTGCAGTCGCGTATTCCGAATTTCTCCATGTCGGGCTCCGATACGAGTATTCGCTCTCAATATAAGGGTATATGCTCGCAAGTGATCGGGCACAAGAGCGCCCGCAAATTCTTTTATCGATCAGAATTTAAGCTCAGCCCCGCCCGCGATAGGGCGCGACTCCGGGATCGGGCAGCCACACGCCGGCGGGCAATTTCCCCGTCTGCCAGAAAATATCGATGGGAATGCCGCCGCGCGGATACCAATAACCCGCGATGCGCAAATAGCCCGGCTTGATCGTCTGGGCGATGCGCTTGGCGATGGCGATGGTGGTGGCTTCGTGAAATCCGGCCGCGTTGCGGAAACTATTCAGATAAAGCTTGAGCGACTTGGATTCCAGGATCGCCTGACCCGGCACATAATCGATCACGAAATGGGCGAAATCGGGCTGGCCGGTGATGGGGCACAGAGTGGTGAATTCCGGCGCTGTGAAGCGCACGACATAATTGGTGCCCGGATGCGGGTTGGGCACGCTTTCCAGGATCGCCTTATCCGGTGATCCCGGCTGGGCAACCGCCTTACCCAATTGGATGAGTTTCTTCGCCATATATCAGGCCCCTTCGAAGGTGCAGGTCTGACCATAGGATGGCCGCTCGATCTTCACCCGCACAACTTCCGGCAACAAAACCTTGGTCTTGGTGTGAATGAAGCGGGCAATATTCTCCAGGGTGGGGTTCTCCAAGCCTTCGACCTCGTTCAGAAGCCGGTGGTCCAGGAGTTCGCGCACGTCCTTAAGGGCCGCATCGATCTGTCCAAAATCCCGCAGAAATCCGGTTTGGGGGTTCGGCTCCCCCCGCAACGTGACTTCTACATAAAAAGAATGGCCATGCAGGCGGCGATTTTCGCTGGCGCCGGCGCCCAGATGGTGGGCGGCGTCGAAGGTGAAACGCTGGGATAGCTCGATCATCGAAGTCTCAAGGTTCGCGCCACGAAACTGACGCACTATGCCCGGGCATATCGCGTCTCGTCTCGCTCCGGTCAAGGCGCGCTGCGACCGCGACAGTCTGGCCTCGGGCCGAATATTGCGTACGCGTAAGGCGCATGCTAACTGGCACGCGCGCCGTGGGGGTGACTCGCGCGCGCTGAAGTTTAGTGAATAAAATCAAATTGTTAAGTCGGGCGATCGGCGGCAGATGGAAGCATCCGCGCCGCCGCCCGTATGAGGTGAAGGTGGCGACCGAAAAGGCTCACGAAACTGGACTGACGGGCCGCTATGCCAATGCGGTGTTCGAGCTGGCCCAGGAACAGGGTTTGGTGGACGTGGTTGCAGCCGATTTGGCGGCCCTGAAATCCGCCATCGCGAGCAGCCCCGACCTTACCCGGTTGGTCAAATCCCCCCTGTTCGGTCACGAAGACCAAGCCCGCGCCTTAAAAGCCGTGCTGGAAAAGATGGGCGTCAATCCGTTCACCACCAAATTCCTGCTGACCTTGACCAGCAAGCGCCGTCTGTTCGCCGTCGATGGTGTGATCGCAGCCTATGACCGGTTGGTGGCGCGCCTGAAGGGCGAAGTGCAGGCACAGGTCACATCCGCCCACGCGCTCAGCCCCGCGCAGACAGCGGAACTGAAATCCGTTCTGAAGGTCAAGCTCGGCCGCGAGCCGCGCCTGGATACCCGCGTCGATCCCACTCTGCTTGGCGGCCTGATCGTCAAAGTGGGCTCGCGCATGATCGATTCGTCAATTCGTACCAAGCTGGCCGGCATCCGCGCCGCCATGAGAGGGAACTAATATGGATATCCAACCCGCTGAAATTTCCGCGATCCTGAAGCGCGAAATCCAGAATTTTGGCGCCGACGCACAGGTCAGTGAAGTCGGCCAGGTTCTGTCGGTCGGCGACGGCATCGCCCGCGTCTATGGCCTCGACAATGTCCAGGCCGGCGAGATGGTCGAGTTCCCTGGCGGCATTAAGGGCATGGCCCTCAACCTGGAAACCGACAATGTCGGCGTCGTGATTTTCGGTACCGACTCCACAATCAAGGAAGGCGATATCGTCAAACGCACCGGCGCCATCGTGGAAGTGCCGGTCGGCCGTGGCCTGCTCGGCCGCGTTGTCGATCCCTTGGGCAATCCTATCGATGCCAAGGGTGAGCTGACCAATGTCGCCGAACGCCGCCGCGTCGATGTGAAAGCGCCCGGCATCATTCCCCGCAAGTCGGTGCATGAGCCGGTGCAGACGGGCCTCAAGGCCATCGACACATTGATCCCGATCGGCCGCGGCCAGCGCGAACTGATCATCGGCGACCGTCAGACAGGCAAGACCGCAGTTGCCATCGACGCCATCATCAACCAGAAGAGTGTCAACGCCGGGACCGACGAAAAAGCCAAGCTTTATTGCATCTATGTCGCGATTGGCCAGAAGCGTTCGACCGTGGCGCAGATCGTCAAGACCCTGACCGATGCCGGTGCGATGGAATACACCATCGTGGTGGCGGCCACGGCCTCCGAGCCCGCGCCGCTGCAATTCCTGGCGCCGTTCTCCGGCTGCGCCATGGGCGAATGGTTCCGCGACAACGGCATGCACGCGCTCATCATCTATGATGATTTGTCCAAGCAGGCCGTCGCCTATCGCCAGATGTCGCTGCTGCTGCGCCGTCCGCCGGGCCGCGAAGCCTATCCGGGCGACGTCTTTTATCTGCACAGCCGTTTGCTCGAGCGCGCTGCCAAGCTCAACGAAGACAATGGCGGCGGATCGCTCACGGCCCTGCCCGTGATCGAAACCCAGGCCAATGACGTCTCGGCCTATATTCCCACCAATGTGATCTCGATCACCGACGGCCAGATCTTCCTCGAGACCGATCTGTTCTATCAGGGCATTCGCCCGGCGGTGAATGTCGGCATCTCGGTGTCGCGCGTGGGTTCGTCGGCGCAGATCAAGGCGATGAAGACCGTCGCCGGCCCGATCAAGGGCGAGCTGGCCCAGTATCGTGAAATGGCGGCTTTCGCCAAATTCGGTTCGGACCTCGACG
>JBEPVO010000113.1:0-8290 GCA_041690975.1 Alphaproteobacteria bacterium | reverse complement strand
CTCTTAATCAGCGGGTCGCAGGTTCGATTCCTGCATCACCCACCAATCTTCTAAATAACTGTTTTATATAGATAAAGCGTCCGAATCCGGACGCTGAGCGCCGCTTGCGGGCGCTGCACTATGCTCGGGCGCAAGCTTTAGCTGCGTGCGACCAGCATGATGCCCAGGCATATGAACGCGACACCGACGACCCGAATGGCGGTGATCTGCTCACCAATCAGAAAGCCCACGGCGAGGGAAAGCACGAAACCCAGTCCGACCAAAGGATACGCCTTGCTCACATCCCATTTCGAAAGTACCGCCAGCCATACGATGGCGCCCAATCCATAGAGCAGAAAGCCCGTCAATATTTTCACATTGCCGAGCACGGAAAAGATGGTGCGCGCGGAGAAAGGCAGCGCAAGAGACTGGCGCACATCGGCACTCGACATGCCCGCCTTTAAAGAAAATTGGGCAGCCACCGAAAACAGGATGCTGCATATGGCAATGGCGAGGATTTTCACTGGGGCACCGACAAATGAAGGAAATGCGCGACAAGAACGACTAGAACAATGCCAAGCAACGCGATGCGGCTTCCGTGATCCTTGACCGTGTAGATCACCGGGTCGTCATGCATCTCGCCCCGCGAAGTCTTTATCCAGAGCCTGGCCAGCCAATAGATCAACCCGATGGCCGCCAGCCAAAGAAGTTCCGGCGTGGCGTAAAGCCGTTGGGTGTCGGCCGCGCTGATGAAAAGCCCGAACACCACGATCGCGGACATCGCGGACCCCAGACCCAGCGGCCATAAAACCGCAAGGTCCGTGACGCGATAATCGCGGCCACGGGTGTGCGCGATGCCGGCCTCGCCCAGGGTGACCAGTTCGGCACATCGTTTCACCAGTGCAAGGCTTAAAAAGACGAAGACGGAAAACGCCAGCAACCAGGTACTGGGGGGAATGCTCACCGCCACGGATCCGGCCAGAATGCGCAGCGTGTAAAGCAGGGCCAAGGTGAGAACATCGATCAGGACGTAATTCTTCAGCGTCCAGCTATAGGCGCTGGTAATGACAAGGTATGTGAGCAGCATGCTGAGGAAGGCCTGCGATACCCAAAAAGCGAGGGCTATCGCAATGGCGAGCGAGACGGCGGCCGCCAGCAATCCCTGCAGAATTGGTATCCTGGCGCTGGCGAAGGGGCGGAGTTTTTTGCGGGCATGCGCCCGGTCATTTTCCAGGTCCCACAAATCGTTGACGATGTAGGTGGCGGAAGCGGCAAGAGAAAAGGCCAGGAATGCCGCCACCATGGTCGTCAGCTTGGCCGTATCCAAAAAGGAAAAAGCGGTCAACAGAGGGATGAACAGCAACAAATTCTTGAGCCATTGATGCACCCTGAAGGCGCGGGCCCAGTGCCGGATGCCAACTGCCTCTCGGGTGAATTCCTTTTCGATGGGAGTGTGCTGACGGACCAGTGCCCCGATGCGGGGCGAAACCCCAACCAAAATGGCCGCTTTGGCCCCCGCCCAAATCGGAAGATCTGCCATGCTGTCGCCAGCATAGACAAAGTCCGCGCCGACATTTTTTCGGATGGCCTCCAGCTTTGCTTTGCCCTTCAGATTATGCCCGGCCTCGGTCGCGAGCACTTGATCGAAAATTCCCAAATGTGCGGATACCGACTGTGCAATTCGCATATGCGCGGCCGTGGCCAGAATAATCTGCCGCCCGCGTTGCTTCTCGTCGCGCAGATAGGTGAGCAGCGGTTCGTGATAGGGAAGGCTGTTGGCCAAAATGCCGGTTTGAGCGGCGACCGCGGCCTTGAATTCCGCCCGCCCGCGCATCAGCAAAAATGGCAGCCGCAGAAGGTTCAGCGGCGACTTCCGGATCAATTTGATGACGGATTCAATCAAGGTGTCGGTGGGCGTTAGGCTGCCATCCAGATCCACCACGATCGGTTCAGATGCAGCCTTGTCCACTTCGCTCGCCCGCTTGGGTTTGGGTCAACATGGCCGGCACGGTCCGATCCACACGCATAATCGCCTCGATACCTGCGCCACGCACGCCCGCAAAGAGGAAGCAAACGGCCGAAAGCTTTTCAACAGGACACTAAAACGATTTCGTGAATAGCTGGTTGATTTACAAAGAATAAAGGGGAAATCCATCATCGCCCAGCTGGCATTTGGCACCGGTGGAGCGAATGTATTGCGACCTTGTGGCCCGATGCAGCGGCGGCAGGGCGTGCTTGAAGCCTGGCTGCGAACAGTCTGAACCCAGTCAGCCTCTGTATTGTCGAGAATTCTATTAAGTGTTTGATATAATTATAGAAATCACGATTTTTCAACACAGTGAAAGTTATGGCCTTGGTTCGCATCATGACGTCCCCGTTCGTGAATTTTCGGCAATAGCTGAGCAATATTTCCGAAACCGGCTATTGTTGGCGCGCCCGAAACGCCGTTCCCACAGTTTGGAGCGCTGGCCGAACGGTCTTCGCGGCGAACCATAAAACAACTCAGGGAGGCTAGCTTGGAACAGAGTTCGCGTACGGGACACGACCGCCGGTCGTTCCTCAGAAATGCAGGGCTTGGCGGCGGCGTTCTGGCCCTTGGTCCTTTGGCAGCCAGCATTGCGGCCAGCGCCCCGGCAGCAGCGGCACCGATGAACGGAAAGTTCGACTTCGACACGCCTTACAACCGCATCGGCACCGACAGCGTGAAATGGGACATGCCCGTTCGCGTCAATCACATGAGCCGCATCATTGCCGGCATGACCACCGCCGACATGGACTTCAAATGCGCGCCCTCGATCATGACGGCACTGCGCAAGCGGATGGAGCATGAGAATTGGGGCTATGTCGACATGGCTTCGCCCGGCCCCACGGCTTTCAAGAAGGGCATCATCGACTGGAACGAACGCCGCTACGGGATCAAGAACATCAATCCCGAACAGCTGGGCGTCACCACCGGCGTTCATGCCGGCATCATCGCGTCGCTGCGCGCCTTATCGCCTCCCGGCAGCAAGGTGTTGATGGCGACACCGACCTATAGCGGTTTCTATGGCGATCTTCGCTTCACCAAGACGGTGGCCGAAGAAAGTTTGATGAAATACGTCAATGGCCGCTACGAGATCGACTGGGTAGATTTCGAGCGCCGCATGACGCCGGACGTCAAGGTCTCCATTCTCTGCAATCCGCAGAATCCGGTGGGCCGGGCCTGGACCAAGGATGAACTCACCCGTTATGGCGAGCTTTGCCTCAAGCACAAGATCGTCGTGCTGTCGGATGAAATCCATTGCGACTTTATCTCCAAGGGTCAGAAATACGTGCCCTTCGCGTCGTTGGATGACAAGAAGATTGTCGACAACAGCATTACCTACAAGTCGGGCAGCAAGTCCTTCTCGCTGCCGGGCATGAAATGCGCCTGGTTCTTCTCCACCAATGCCGATCTTTTCCGGCAGACCCAGGGCAACAATCATGCCGACCTGTCCACCATGGGCATGCTGGCCGAACAAGCAGCCTATTCCGGCGGTGGCGAGTGGCTCACGCAATGCGTGAACTATATCGACGGCAATCACGACTTCACCAATCAGTATATCAAGGCCAATATTCCGATGCTGAAGGTGGGTCAGAAGCCGGAATCCACCTATCTGGCCTGGATCGACGTGACGGCCGTCGCCAACAAGATCAATGCCAAGAAGATGGCGGATGATGCCAACAAGACGCCGGTGATCAATCCGGCCACCGGCATGGCCAAGACCGTCACGCCGGAAGACATGGTCAATCTCTGGTTCGCCCAGAATGCTTATGTGGCGATGAACTCAGGCTCCAATTATGGTCTGGGCGGTGAAAACCATATCCGCATGAATCTTGCCGCTTCGCGCACGACCCTCAAGGCCGCGCTCGACAGCATGGCGGGCGCCTTGAAGAAAATCTCCGCCTAAGATTTCTGGCGGGTAGTGTCTGGCCGGCCCGGATCGAACGATCCGGGCCGGTTTTTATTTGGGACCAAAGCACCTCTATAATGATCGCGGCATGGCGGCTTCTAACTCCCAGCGGGAATTGTGTGTCGGACTGATCGGCTTCGGGCTGGGCGGCGCCTGTTTCCATGCGCCGCTGATTGCCGCGACGCCGGGGCTGCGCCTGGCGACGGTGGTCACCGCCAATGAAGACCGGCGGGCGCAAGCTTTGCGCGACTATCCTGGCGTGCAGGTGGTGGGCGATCCGGATCATCTCTGGCGAAATGCCGCCGAGCATGACCTGGTCGTGATCTCCACGCCCAACCGCAGCCATGTGAAGCTGGCCTTGGCCGCGCTCGATGCCGGCCTTGCAGTCGTGATCGACAAGCCATTTGCACCGACGGTGGCGGAAGCGCGCCAGGTGATCGCGGCGGCGCGCGCAAAAAATCTTGCCGTGAGCGCCTATCATATCCGTCGCTGGGACAGCGAGTGCCGCACCCTGCAGGGTCTACTGGCGCGCGGAGAATTGGGCCGCGTACTGCGCTTTGAATCACGCCTGGAACGCTGGCGGCCGGAGGCGAAAGGCGGTTGGAAAGAGCGCGCGGCCCCGCAAGAGGCGGGCGGCTTGCTCTATGATATCGGCAGCCATCTGATCGACCAGGCGCTGTATCTGTTCGGTCCGGTGCGCGCGGTTTATGCGGAACTCGATATTCGGCGTGCGGGTGCGGGGACCGATGACGATGTGTTCGTCGCCCTGACGCATCAAAACGGTGTGCGATCGCATCTGTGGGCCAGTTGCCTGGCGGCGCAGACGGGTGCGCGCATGCGCGTGATGGGGGATCGCGCCGCTTTCGTGAAGCAGCAGGGCGATGTGCAAGAAGCGGGCTTGCGTGCGGGCCAGAGTCCCGGTGACGCTGGGTGGGGCGTCGATCCGCCGGATCATTGGGGCGTTCTCAATGACGGCATCGCGCAGCGGGCGATCCCCAGCGAGCCGGGTGCGTATCAGGAATTCTATGCCGGAATGGTCCGTGCTCTGCGCGACGGCGCGCCCGTGCCGGTCGATCCACAAGACATTGTTGCCGGTCTTGCAGTCATTGAAGCGGCGCAGCGGTCTTCCGCACAACACAGTGTGGTCGCGCTGGTCTAGGCGGTGGTGGATGGGATGCCGTCGATCCAGGTGTTCTGCACGTTCATGGCTTCGTCCGCGACCACGAAATTGGCGCGCAAGCCTTTGGTGATTGCACCATATTGATTGTCCAGACCCAGGAATTGTGCGGGCGCGGCGCTGGCCATGGTCAGTGCTTCGGAAAGAGACACGTTCAGATACGTCATCGCATTGCGTACCGCTTGGCCCATGTCCAGCGCCGATCCCGCCAGGGTGCCATTTTCATCGACATAGACGCCGTTGCGGATCCGGATCGTGGCATTCAGCAATTTGAAACTGTCTTCGTTGGTGCCCACATTCGCCAATCCGTCTGTCACCAGCATGAAGCGGTCATGCGGCTTGCAGCGCAGGGCCAGCTTGAGGGTTTCGGGATGGACATGCCGGGCATCGACGATGATGCCGCAATAGCTGTCTGGATTGGAAAGCGCCGCGCCGACCACGCCGGGTTCGCGGCCTGTGAGCGGCGACATGGCGTTGAACAGATGGGTAAAGCCGGTAAGCCCGTGGCCATAGGCTTGGACAATATCGTCATAGGTCGCGTTGGTATGGCCGGCGGCGACGATCACCCCGGCTTTGGTCAATTTGGCGATCATTTCCGGCGTGGTCATTTCGGGCGCCAGGGTGACCAAGGTCTTCGCGCCTTTGAGCGAAGTCAGAAGGTCCAGAGCCCGCGCATCGATCTGGCGAAATTTCTCGGCATTGTGCACACCCTTGCGCGCGGGGCTGAGAAACGGGCCTTCCAAATGAATGCCCAGCACGCCGGGAACGCCGTCGCGGACGGCGGCGGCAACCGCGCCGATGGCCCGCTCCATCACACTGAGATCGTCGCTGATCAAAGTGGGCAGGAACCCGGTGGTGCCGAATTTTCGGTGCGCGGTGCCTATTCGCCGGATGGTCTCGATTGTGGGGTCGTCGTTGAACAGCACGCCGCCGCCGCCATTGACTTGGGTGTCGATGAATCCGGGTAGCAGCAGCGACCCGCTCAGATCGTGACATTGTGCCTGTTTTAGGCGCAAGTCGTCTTCGCCGACGATATCGGCGATCCAGCCATCCTCGATCAGGACGGCATGGCGATCCAGCATCCCGTCCCGGGTTGCAACGCGCGCGTGGGTCAGGGCCTGCAGCATCAAATGGTCTCGGTCACTTTTTTCAGACGCGGCGGATGATCGGGATCGTATCCGCGCGCCACTGCCAGCGTTGCAGCCCAGCGATAGAAAGTCTGGACGAACAGCAAGGGTGCGATCGCGGCATCCGCCGCGATGACGGGCAGGGTTTTCACGCCCGGCAATGTGCGCCCCGCCAGCAGGACATTCACGCCCTGGGCCGACCATTCCTGGGCAAGGGCCTCGAGGCCCGGCCGGGTTTCGTCATCCTGGGCGAACATCAGGACCGGCAGCTTTTTTTCCAGCAGCGCCATCGGCCCGTGCCGAACTTCCGCGCTGCTGAAGGCTTCCGCATGCAGGCCGCAGGTTTCCTTGAATTTCAGCGCCGCTTCCTGCGCCACGCCCAGTCCCAATCCGCGGCCCAGCACGAACAGATTTTGCGCCGGCTTCAAGGCGTCGACCATGGGTTGCCAGTCGAGTTGCCAGGACGCGTCCAGCTTTGCCGGCAGGGATGCGAATGTGCCGAGCAGGGATGGATCGGCGCTCCAATGCGCCACCAGATGCACGATGGCGGCGAGGGCGCAGATATAGGATTTGGTGGCGGCCACGCTCAATTCCGGCCCGGCTCTCAAGGGAATGACATGATCGGCTGCCGCGGCCAGCGGCGAATCTTCGGCATTGACCAGCGCCAGCACCATGGCGCCGGACGCCTTGGCCGCCGCCGCTGCCGTCAGCAGGTCGGGGCTGCGGCCGGATTGCGAGATCACCAGGAACAGGCATTGGCCCAGATCCTGGCGCGCGCCATAGACCGAACTCACCGATGGCGAGGCCGACGAGGTCACAAGTCCCAGGCTGGTCTCGATCAGATAGCGCGCGAACGTCGCGGCATGATCCGAACTGCCGCGTGCCGACGTCAGCACCAGGCGCGGCTTGAAGGCCTGAAGCGCGGCGGCGATCCGGGCGACGTGTTGCGTGTCGCGGTCGATCTGGACTTGCACGCGCGCTGGGGCTTCGCGCGCTTCCTGGAACATGCGGGTGGCGGTGGGGTCCGGCATCAGTTCATATATCGCTGGGAATGGCAGATTGCATCCTTTCCCCCGACAGGGCTGTCATCTTCGGCCCGTGTCGCTAAAAATCAAACAATGTCAGTGTCCTAGCGGGTGGCCGTGGCCAAGTTGCTTCGCCGGAAACGGAGCCTCAGAATGATGCAGCGGCGGCCAGATCACAAAGACGTGTCAGGGGTACGGAAATTGGAGCAAAGCGGCGTGCCCCCTGCAGGCCTGACGGACCTGATTCTGCTGGCGCCGTTCGACGGCTGGGTATCAGCTTTGGGCGAAGTGCCCGATCCGGTATTCGCCGACCGAATGATGGGCGACGGGTTGGCGATCGATCCCACAGGATCGGTGCTGACGGCTCCATGCGATGGCGAGATCATTATGCTGCATGCCGCGCTGCATGCCGTCACTTTGCGCGCGGCAAATGGCGCTGAAATCCTGATGCATATCGGGCTCGATACCGTGGCGCTGGGCGGCCAGGGCTTCTCCGCGCAAGTCGCCAAGGGGCAGCGCGTTCGGGCGGGCGATAAGTTGATCTCATTCGATCTCGATCAGCTGGCGCAATCGGCGCGCAGTCTGATCACGCCCATCGTGATTACCAATGGTGAAGGCTTTGTCATTGCGCGCCGGTCGGAGAACCTGAAGCTCATGCGTGGGCAGGAGTTGATGACGGTGCGCCGGCTGTCGCCCTTGCCTGTATCGGTTGCCGCCCCCGAACGCGAAGTCCGCCGCGCGCTTGTCGTGCCGTTGGCGCATGGCATTCACGCACGCCCCGCCGCCAGGCTGGCCAGCCTGGCAAAAAACTTTGTCGCCGAGGTCGCTATCCTGTCGGGCGAGATGCGTGCCAATGTCCGCAGTCCCGTCGCCTTGATGGGATTGGGCCTGACCAAGGGTGCCCGCGTAACGGTGATCGCCACGGGCGCTGACGCCGAGCAGGCCGTTGCCGCCATCGTTGCTCTTGTTGAAAGCGGAATGGGCGAAAGCGATGCCGCGCCGCCTGTCATTGCCGCGCCGATCTCACGCGTCCAGGCCCAGGCCCAGGCC
>JBEPVO010000112.1:0-8402 GCA_041690975.1 Alphaproteobacteria bacterium | reverse complement strand
CTGCGCGACCGGGTGCTGCAGCGAATGATGCCGGCCTCGGACTGACGTCAGAGGCGGCTTGTGAATAGCCCATCCGGTCCGTTGAGATCGCTGGTCAAGATCAATTTCAAGGTGAGATGATCGGTGGCCGGCGTCAGGCCAAAACCGATGCCGCCTTCCACCGAAATCGGGCCGGTATAATCGGCCACCAGAAACAATTGGTGTGATTGGTCCCGGCCCGGAAGAAAGCCTCGCAGCTCTCCGAAATCGTCATATTCCTCCAGCGCCACAGCCCATTGCTTCGAGACGGCATAGTCCAGCCGCGTGGCAGGTGCGAAATCCAGCGCCGAAACGCCTTTGTAGGAATTGTCGATGATCGGATTGACGGTGAGGCTCACCGCGCCGAAATGATAACCGATGATGGGGCGAATCTCGCCGGTATAACGCTCCTCGTCCCAATGCTTGGCGTTGAAACTGAATTCGAAATTGACGCCGTAATAGAAATCGCTGGTCGCATTGTCCGGATTGACGAACAGGGCACGCAATTTGTAACCGTTGAACTGTCCGCCATGATTGCTGGAAACGGCATAAAGCGGCATGTACAGCCCTGCTTCGAACCACGGCGTCACCCCATAGGCCCATTCCGCCACACCGCTATAGGAATGATTGTCAGCCAGACCGCCCGGAAAATCCGGCCTTCGCGATCCGCTGGGCGTGTAATTGTTATGCAGCGTGAGATTGAAGACACCGGGCGCCGCGATATCGCCGGTATAGACCTGGATCTCATCGGTCAGCGCCGCACTGGGGCTTGATTGAAAGACCAAGCCGAACAGAAGCGTCAATCCTGCCGCTTTCCTCATCCATTCGGCAGCCTTACGCATGGTCATGAATCAAGGTTTGTATTTTCTGGTGATCGCAACGCCCAAACCAATGCCATCAGCCAGCATATGACGGTCCATCCCAAGAGGATGTTCAACAGAGCGATGCGGGCAAAATCCTTCTTGTCCCATGCGATGAATGTCGGCGCAAAAAACACCGCCAAGCCCAACAGTACCCAAAACCCATTGTTCACCGGAAAAGTTCTTCGCAAAATTATCGAAGGACAGTACGGCGCACGTGACAAGAGTATTTATAATTATCACCAATGTTTGGTGGTGTGCTGAATTCACAAAGCTCAACGTGCCGGGGCACCCGCAACTAATACTCATGATCATGAATTCTTGCGGAGCAAACTATAGAAGCAACACTGCGTGGGTTTCGGGTGAATCGCATAACGCCCCAATGACGGCGCGCCGCTGTCGCAGATTCAGTAAAAGAACATCGGCTTGGCGGCGATGCGGGAGATGCGCGGGCGATATTCGGCGCTGTCATAAAGCGCCTCGACATCCACGCGCCGCGTACCCTGGATACAGATATCCACCGGCACCATGGTGTAAACGCCTTCCCGGATTGCGGCCATCAAACCGCGCTTTCCTTCCGCCAGCGCCTGCACCAGCATGGTGCCGTAATTCTTGGCCACCATGCGGTCCAGAATGTCAGGCGCCCCGCTGCGCATCAGATAAGCCAGCTTCTGGTTCAGGACGCCGATGCCGGTCAGGCGGGCGATTTCGGCCCCAACCATCTCGCCGATACCGCCCAGCTTGCGATGGCCATAGGCATCCGCCGCGCCGCCTTCCACGATGGCGCCGCCTTGCATCTGCGCCCCTTCCGACAGCACCAGCATCGCATAACCCGACGGATTGGCGGCGCGGTCTTTCGCTAGCAGGGCCGCGAGTTTCTCCATGTCGAATGGGACTTCGGAAATCAAGGTGCGGTCGGCATCGGCGAGATAGCCCGAGATCAGCGCCGTCTCGCCGCTGTTGCGGCCGAACAATTCGACCACCGCGATGCGTTCATGGCTTCCCGCAGGGGTGCGCAGCGCTTCGATGGCCTCCAACGAACGGGTGACGGCGGTGGAAAAGCCCATGCAGTAATCGGTGCCAAACACGTCATTGTCCATGGTCTTGGGCGCCGCCATCACCGCAAAACCTTCGCGGTGCAGCCGCGCCGCATAGGACAGCGTGTCGTCGCCGCCGATAGCGACCAGGGCGTCGATCTTCAGCGTATCGAGCACCCGCAATATGTGCGGCGTCGCATCGAACACCCCGTCCTTGGACGAAAGACCCTCGCCGCCTTTCAGGAACGCGGGCAGATCCTTTGCCTTCACTTTGGCCGGGTTGGTGCGGGACGTATGCAGGATGGTGCCGCCGGTGCGGTCGATGGTGCGCACCACATCCGGGGTCAGGTGCCGCAAATGATCCTGGCTGCTGTCGAGATTCGCCGGATCGAACATCAGGGGCCCCGCCCAGCCGCGCCGGAATCCGAGAACATCCCAGCCCTGGCGCACAGCGTTCAGGGTGATGGCCTTGATGCAGGGATTGAGCCCCGGCACATCGCCGCCGCCGGTCAGAATTGCGATCCGCATCCCGTGCACCTCTGCCGCAATCTTCTACGCGAATGAGGCGCCAGGCAACCCGCGAAATGCAATCGCGCCACTGCCGTCATCCGGCAGCAGCGCGATTTCCGTCACTCTCAGATCCGGCGATTACCGGCGATCCTCGCGATCACGATAGGTGCGGTCACGATAGGCGCGTTCGCGGTCCCGCTCCCGGTAATAGTCGCGGTCGCGATAATAATCCCGGTCGCGATAGCTATCGCGGTCGAAATATTCATATCGCGAACCGGTGGCTAGGAAACTGCCGCTGCGAGTGGTGTTGGCGCGCATCGACGGCAGGTCCGTCATCTGCGAGCCGGTGACCGGCGCCTCATAGGAGCGGTAAGTACCGCCGCCATAATAGCCCTGCGCCATGGCGGGAACCGCCAGCAAGGACAGCGCCAGCACGAATGAAGTAAGAATCGTCTTTTTCATGGGATACCTCCATTACAAAGAGAAAACGCTTTATTCACCGAGATGTTGCAGCCGTGTTTCCGCCACAGTTCCGCGCCGCTTACCATCCTGGAGAATCTCCGACACCGTACCGGCCGCCTGCCGCCGCCAGATCTCCAGCTGAAACAACTGGTCAGAGGCGACATTATAACCTTGCGCGAAAAACAAATCGTGTTCGTCCTTGGCGTAGATATGCGCGATGCCGAAATGATCGCGGGCGATCTGGACGGGTTGATGCAGTCCGGCCAAGGTCAGGTTCTGCGTCGCAGGCTGCGCGGCGGCGGGCACGGTCAATAACGCCAGCGCGGCCAGGGCCAATTTCTGTTTCACCATTCCATGCACATCCCCAAAATGCCGCTTGAGGTCAGTATGCTCTCACCCGGTGGTGGGACAAAAACGCAGGATTTCGGCCAGCATGGCCTCCGGCGCCTGTTCCGGCACGAAATGGCCGGACGGCATGGCCTTGCCTTCGACGGTCGCGGCGTAATCCTGCCAAATGTTCACCACGTCATAGGTGCCGACAAATCCCTTCTCGCCCCACAAGACCAGCACAGGACAGGCGATCTTCTTATCCCGATCCGCCGCATCGTGACCCAGATCGATGCCCGCAGCGGCGCGATAATCCTCGCAGGCGCCATGTATCGCGGCAGGATCGCGCATTACGCGCAGATATTCAGCGTAGGCGGCAGGCTCGATCACGCCGGGCATCAGCGATCCCATATTGTTCTTCAGATAAGCATCGACTGCTCCCCCGATCAGATTTTCCGGCAAAGGCGCGGGCTGGATCAGAAAAAACCAGTGATAATAGGCCGTGGCCATTTTCCGGTCGACATGACCATAGACATAATCGGTGGGAAGAATGTCGGCGGTGATCAGCCGCGTGACGCGGTCGGGATAATCCTTGGCCAGCCGATGTGCGACGCGCGAACCCCGGTCATGGCTCGCGACCGCAAATTTCGTATGCCCCAGCTGCTGCATCACCTCGGCCATGTCGCGCGCCATCTCGCGCTTGGCATAGGCGGCGTGATCGGCGCCGCCGTCTGGCTTGCCGCTGTCGCCATAGCCGCGCAGATCGGGGATCACCAGGCTGTAGTGCTTCGCCAGTTCCGGCGCGAGCTTACGCCAGGCAATGTGGGTTTCGGGAAAGCCGTGCAGCAACAGAAGCGGCACGCCCTGCCCCCCCGTCACCAGATGGATGCTGGTGCCGCTGGTCTTGACCATTTGACGCTTGAAACCGGGAAAGAAATCGCTCGACTGGGCGGACACCGCCGTCGTCATCGCCAGACTGGCCGCACCAGCCCCGATCAGGAAGGCCCGCCGGTCGGCGGCACGTGACGAGGAGCTCATTTGTCAGGTCCTTTTGTTGCAATCCATGACAGCCTGCACCGCCAGTTGCGCCGATGTCAGCGCCGGAATTGAGCACCGGGTGCCGCAATCGCGCAATGGCAGACGGCGCACCCATCGGCCAACTTGAATCGGTATTTGATGCTAACCCCGCCGCCAGTGCCAATGCGCTGCTCTGGTCGCTAACCGATATCGCTTCGGTGCGCGCCACCATCGCGCAACTCTACTCGCGGCAGGATCGACGTCGCGCAGGACATGCAGTGCGTTCCGATCAGGAAGTGATGTCCAGTACGGCACGGCTTGCCGCCAGCAGCGCACCTTCCAGATAACCGGGATGCTCGGACGCCGCTTCGCTGCCCGCCATGACGGCGTGGCCCGCCCAGGCGGCATCGAACCAGGGCTGCGCGTTGGGTGATGGATGTTCGCCGGCTTCCTGGTCGTCCGCTGTTGCGGTCAGCGCGTCTGCCGACCAGTCCTTGAGGAAGCTTGCAACCGGCTTGCTCGCATCCGGACCGAACAACCGGGTGAGTTGCGCCTGGCAATGCGTCTTCAAAGCGTCGTCGCCGATCTTTTGCCGTGCGGCGGCGGGCACACCCAGAAATCCGAACAAGGCTGCCTTGCCCGCCATCGCGGACGCATCGTGAATTTCCCCCATCGGCCCCACCATGCTCTGGACCGTGCCGGACAAACCGCTGGCACGCCAGAAGGGCCGCTCATACACCGCCAGGAATTTGGCATGCGGCGCCATCCAGGTCGGGGTTTGCCGCCAGCGCGTGCAAAGCGCGGGCACCATCGCGGGCTTGAACCTGATCGCGCGTTCCAGCAAGCGCGGCGGCAAGGCAAACAACACCCGCGCCGCCGTGATGGAAATTGTTTCGCCTTTGGCATCGCGGGCCGTGAGCAGAACGCCCTCGTCCCGCAATTCCGCCGCCGTCACCGTCACGCTCAACTGGATGCACGCTTGCGGCAATTCCGCTGCCAGCGCTGTCACCAGTGCGCCAGTGCCGCCCGCGATGCGAAACGATGACGCCATCTGCCCGAATCCGGCAAAGCGCTGCACTTTCTCCTGCGCCGAACGCTCCATCAGCACATCGCCGTCGGAATATTGACCGAACCCAGTCAGTCCCAGTTCTTCGATCAGCTGCGTCATCATCGGCTGCATGTCAGGCCAGAACCAGGCGGGGCCCAGATCGAAACCGTCATCGGTGACGGACAGGATGCGCCCGCCCAACCGGTCACGCGCCTCCAGCAGCAGGAAATCCATGCCCGCAGCCGCCAGCAGCCGCGCGGCGTAAAGCCCGCTCAAACCACCGCCGACAATGACAATTGGAGCCTTCAATATAAGCCCATTCCCCTAGTGCGGAATTCGCCAACTGCGACGCCGCCATGCCGTCCAAGCCGGTAGCGGACATCGCGCGCCCCGTCTAGTCTCTCGCCCCGGAAGAACAATCGCGGAAGGATCAGGACATGTTGCTGGAAGGTAAGACGGCTCTCATCACCGGCGGATCGAGCGGCATAGGCCTCACCACCGCGCGGCTCTTCATCGAGAATGGCGCCCGCGTCGCCATCACCGGCACCGATCCGGTCAAGCTCGACAATGCCCGCGAGATGCTGGGCAACAATACGGTGGCGATCCGCGCCGATGTGCAATCCATCGCCGACCTCACCCGCATGGCGGACGAAACCAAGGCCGCCTTCGGTCATCTGGACATCTTCTTCGCCAATGCCGGCGCCGCCGCCGCATCGCCGCTCGGCGGCACGGATGAAGCGGTCTACACGCGGCTGATGGACATCAATGTGAAGGGGGTCTTCTTCTCGGTCCAGGCTGTGGTGCCGCTGATGGGCAAGGGCGGATCGATCATCCTCAATTCCTCCTGGCTCGATCTGCGCGGCGTAGCGGGCCGGGGAATTTTGTCGGCGTCGAAAGCGGCCGTGCGCTCCTTCGCCCGCACCTTTGCCGCTGAACTGGCGCCCAAGGGCATTCGCGTCAATGCCGTCAGCCCCGGCTCCATCGTCACGCCCTTGCATCGCGGCGGACGCAGTGACGCCGATTTCGACGCCTATGCCGAAGCGACGTCCAAGATCATTCCCGCCGGTCGCATGGGTCAGCCGGAAGACATTGCCAATGCGGTGCTGTTCCTGGCCTCCGACAAGTCCAGCTATATGCTGGGGGCGGAGATCATCGTCGATGGCGGCCGCGCGGAGCTGTAGATGCTTCTGAACAACGACTTCACCGCGCGCGCCGTGGTGCATGCCGATGCGACGCCCTGGGTGCCCAGCCCCACCGGCGGCGTGGACCGGCGCATGCTGTTTCGCATCGGCGATGAAAAAGCCCGCGCCACTTCCATTGTGCGCTATGCCCCGGGCAGCAAATTTCCCGCTCATGGCCATCCCGGCGGCGAGGAAATCCTGGTGCTGGACGGCGTCTTCCAGGACGAAAGCGGCGACTATCCGGCGGGCAGCTATATGCGCAATCCGCCCGGCACCCATCACACACCAGCTTCCGCACCGGGCTGCGTGATCTTCGTCAAGCTGTGGCAGTTTCGCAAAGATGATGATGCGCTGGTGGCACTGCGCATCGATGACATGCCGGCGGGTTCCTGGCCCGGCGTCGCCGCCTCCCACAAGCTGTTCGACAATGGCCATGAAGAAGTGCGCATCGAAAAATGGCAGCGCGATGCGACGATCGACATCGCCAATCCCAATGGCCTGGAGCTGCTGGTGCTGGAAGGCAGCTTCACCGATGGCACGGAATTGCTGGAGCGCCACACCTGGCTGCGCCTGCCGCCTGGCCAACACCTGAAGGCTCGCACCGGCGACCGCGGCGCCCGTATCTGGCTGAAAGCGGGCGCACTTCTGCAGGACAATATCTGCGAATTCTAACGCCCGTTGCTTGGCTTTCGGCGTCCCGCACCCCAGAATGCGGCATTCCTGGAGGATCCATGCGGCGCATCACCGGCCTGACTTTTATTTTGGCGTCCGTTTTCTCGTCGCTTTTGAGCGGCGCAGCGTATGCGACCACGCCGGGCGAATTCCTGTCGGCCTATGTCGATCAGCTGGGCAGACAGGAGACGCTCCGCACGCGCATCCCCCAGGATCTGCGCAATCCCAGCGCCGGGCAATTGAAGGATTGTTCGGAAGCCGCCATCGCGCTGGCCGCCGCGCTGGGCAATGACGCCAAGGCGCTCCGCACCATGACGTTCCAGGGTGACCTGGCCAAGATTGTGCCGACTCTGGCTTCTCTGAATGAGACCAAGGCGGTCCAGCAACTGCAATATGGCGCGCTCTGCTCGACCATGGCCAAATCCCCCGCGGGCAGCAAAACCTATCTGCAGATGGCGGGCGCCGGACCGGCGGTGCAGGCGCACATTGCTACGACCGACCGCGTGATTTTCCAGGGAATGCCGCTGATTGCCGCCGCAGTGCTGCCGCCAGGATCGGACATCCACAATCCCAAGGCGCATCTGACGATCAAGAAAGCCGAGCGCAACAAGCTGGTCACCGCGATCGACAAGTCGTTCGCCGACGCCAAGAAGCCGCTGCCCACCATCGTCAAGGAAAACAACAACGACTTCCTTCTGGCGGCGGTCGCGATCCTGCGGGCATTCCTGGCCGACCACAAAGGCTCCGACGAAGCCTGAACGATCCTGGGGTGACTTAAGTTACCGCGCGCTGGACGCCATCTGCGACTGTTCCATGTTCAGCTGCTTGGTGGTCTCGGCCTCGCTGGCGTTCATGGCGGCCTTGCTCTTGCCCATGCGGTGCTTGGGCTTGGCCATCGCAGTGTCGGCGTCGGCGGACGCGTCGGCCTTCATGCCCGAGGCATCCGCTTTTGGCGTTGTGCTCTTCATCATACTGCCGCCCGCAGCTGGGGCGCCCTGGGCGAAAGCCCCGGTCGCGGTGAGAAGGGTGGCGGCGGCGGCGAACGCGATTATCGTTTTCATGGAAAATGTCCTCAAAGGGGAACCATTGCGATAACGCGTCAGTTGGAGGTTTGGAGCCGCGAAACCTGCATGCAAACGGATCGCGGCGAACGGAACTTTTGGTGTATCATTGTGGTTCGCGAACCATCGCCAGGAAGGGACATATGCCCGCCAAGAAGACATCCAAATCGCCCGCCAAAATCAAATCGGCTGCCAAGCCTGCTGCCAAG
>JBEPVO010000111.1:0-8430 GCA_041690975.1 Alphaproteobacteria bacterium | reverse complement strand
CCGCGACCACCGAACCATCCTCATCGGAATTTACACTTGGCCATATCCCACGACGGAGCGCTGTCATCCACGAATGCTTGGCAGGATCGAGTCTCATCACATCTCACCATCGCCCGTCAGCCGGGCGGCGAAATCCACCAGGATTGCCGCGGTCGCACCCCAGATGGTGCGGCCATCCGGCGAGAAAACATAAAAGCTGCGTTCGCGCCCGCCCCACAATCGGGTCTCCAGACGCCGGTTGGCAGGATCGAGAAAGAAGGCCAGCGGGGCTTCAAATGCTTCGGCCACTTCATCCGGATTCGGCGCCAACGTGAAGCCGGCCGACAACACGCCCACCACCGGGGAAATATCGAAACCGGTGCCGGTGCGATAGCGCGGCAAATATCCCGCGACGCTGACATAGGCCGGCTCGATGCCGGTCTCTTCCAAGGTCTCACGCAACGCCGTCTCGACCGCAGAACGGTCGCTGGCCTCGCTGCGCCCGCCAGGGAAACTTACCTGTCCGCTATGGCGCGCCAGATGCGTTGTGCGCTGGGTAAAAAGAATGCTGGGTTCGGCCCGCATGATCACCGGCAGCAGCACGGCAGCCTCCATCGCGGCGGTTTGCGTCGGCGGACGCAATTCGGGATGCAGGTCGTAATCGTCATGGCCAATGTGATCGGGCGGCGCATCCAGCAACACGCCACGCAGCGCGGCGAGCGGATCGTCCCTGAGGCGCGCCAATATGTCCTTCACGGCACCGCGCCCAGGATGAAAAAACTCGTATCGCTCCACACGCCCAGATCCTCACCCCTCACCACCGTGCGCTCGACCAGATGATAATAGACGGGCCGCGCCAGTTTCGCTTCCAGTCCGCGGCGCACATGCAGATACGGAATCGGCGCGCCGCTTCGTGGATCGGGTTCGAATCGCAAAGCGTGATTCGGGCCCGCCGTCACATCGTCACCCACATTGGTGGTGAATGTCAGGCTTTGGGTTTCGCCGTCACCGGCCACGCGCATCGCCACAGCCAAGAAAGGGGCATCGTCCACGGCAATCGAAAGTTTTTCTACCGGCGTCACCAGCATGAAACCCTCGTCATCTTTGCGCAGGATGGTCGAGAAAAGCCGCACCAGGCCCGGGCGGCGGATGGGATCGCCCTGATGAAACCAGTTGCCGTCCCTGGCGATCCGGATGCCGCTGTCGCCGCAATAGTCCGGATTCCAACGTTCTACCGGCGGCAATTCACCATGCCTTTCGGCAGCCGCCTGAAGTTTGGCAAGGCCCGGACTTGCGGAATGTCCAGGAGGAGGTTCGCGCACCATGGCCGATTTATGCCGCTTCCGCATTATAAGTGAAGACCGGTCGGGGCTTTTCGCTGTTGCCACGGCTTGCTCAGGGTGCAGAATGACGGTTCCCTGGAGCAAAATCGCCTTACGGAACTGCGATTTTGCTCCAGGTGTTTGTTTTGTCGCGCGATCTGACGGAGTTGGTAGTGCCAACGTACCAACGCTTTACACTTTTCCGGATCGCGCTTTTTCAGACGACGGCGAGAAAGACGTGAGTAACCGCATGATCCAGGACGCCGAGACCCTCAGCGAGCATGATGCTCCGGCCCGGCTCGACGCCGCGACCCAGACATTCGCGGCAGCAAAAAAACGCCTTGGCCAAGTGATTTTCGGCCAGGGCGAAGTGATCGAACAATCCCTGATTACCCTGCTGGCCGGCGGCCATGGCCTTCTGATCGGCGTACCGGGCCTGGCCAAGACCAAGCTGGTGGAAACCCTGGCTATCGTGCTGGGCCTGGACACCAGCCGCATCCAGTTCACGCCCGACCTGATGCCCACCGACATCACCGGTTCCGAAGTGATGGAGGAAACCGCGTCGGGCGGCCGCGCCTTCCGCTTCATCCAGGGTCCTGTCTTCACCCAGTTGCTGATGGCGGACGAAATCAACCGCGCCTCGCCCCGCACCCAGTCGGCCTTGCTGCAGGCAATGCAGGAAAAGCATGTCACCGTGGCAGGCGCGCGTTACGACCTGCCGCGCCTGTTCCATGTGCTGGCAACCCAAAATCCGCTGGAGCAGGAGGGCACCTATGCCCTGCCCGAAGCCCAGCTCGACCGTTTCTTGCTGCAGATCGATGTCGGTTATCCCGACTTGGAGTCCGAGCGCCGCATGCTGCTCGCCACCACCATGGGCGAGGAAGTCCGGGCCTCGCGCGTCTGCGGGCCCGAAGACCTGATCGCAGCCCAGATGCTGGTCCGGCGCATGCCGGTGGGCGAAAAGGTGATGGAGTCGATCCTGAAATTGGTGCGCGCGGCGCGCCCGGATTCGGACCATGACGAGACGCGCGGATTGATCGCCTGGGGACCGGGCCCTCGCGCCAGCCAGGCCTTCATGCTGGCGGCACGTGCGCGGGCCATGCTGGACGGACGGCTGACGCCTTCCACCGACGATATCGTGGCCCTGGCGGGTCCGGTCTTGCGTCATCGCATGGCGCTCAGCTTCTCCGCCCGCGCCGAAGGCGCCACCACCGCCCAGGTTATCGAAAAGCTTTGCAACGCACTGCTTTAATTTTTGTCGCGGTTCCGGACGGAAAACCGCTGCACACTTTTCCTGGAACCGCTTTAAAAGGATTCGTGATTGACGGGATTTTCGCCGCTCCAGCATGAAGCGGACGCACTGGGCGCGGGCCTGCCGCCGCTCATGGTGGCGGCGGACCGGCTTGCCGCATCGATCAGCCTGGGCGCGCATGGCCGTCGCAAGGCCGGCATCGGTGAGAATTTCTGGCAATTCCGCCGCTACGGTTCTTCGGATTCCGTTGGCCGCATTGATTGGCGGCAATCAGCCAAGTCGCAACACCTGTTCGTGCGCGAACGCGAATGGGAAGCGGCCCAAACGGTCTGGTTCTGGCGCGACAGCGATCCGGGCATGCGCTTTGGCTCGGGTAGCGTGACCAAGATCGAGCGCGCCAATCTTCTGCTGCTGGCGCTGGCCGCCTTGCTGGTGCGGGGCGGCGAACGGGTCGGGTTTATGGGCGCGGCTTATCTTCCTGCCGCGTCGCGCTTCACGCTTTCGCGCATTGGTCATTCGCTGCTCGATCCGGCGATGCAGGAAAAAGAACGCGCCCAGGTCGAGCGCGACAATGGCCCACCTGCCACACCGATCGCACGCGGATCGCGTATCGTCTGGCTCAGCGATTTTCTGGCGCCCGATGTGGAAGAACGCATGACCGGTTTCGCCCGCCTGGGCGCGGTGGGCCATCTGGTGCGTATCGTCGATCCGGCGGAAGAGGATTTCCCCTATACCGGCCGCGCCCGCTTTGAATCTCCCCGTGGGCGTGACAGCGCCCTGTTCGGCCGCGCCGAAAGCATCGGCCAGGATTATCGCGCCCGCTTCGCCGCCCATGGCGAAAAGATCGCGCGCGCCGCGACGCGGCTGGGCTGGAGCATCACGGCGCACCGCACCGATCACGCGCCGCAGACCGCGCTGATCGCGCTGCATGCCGCCATCGGGCCTTCCTGATCATGGGGGCGTGACGCGATGGGATTGTTTTCGGCAATGAGTTTCGGCGCGCCCTGGATTCTGGCGGCGCTGGTTGCATTGCCCGCGCTGTGGTGGCTGCTGCGGGTCACCCCGCCACAACCGCACCGCATCCTGTTTCCACCCATGCGTCTGTTGCTGGGTCTGAAGGACGAAGAACAGACGCCCGCGCATACTCCCTGGTGGCTGCTGCTGCTGCGCGTGATCGCAGCAGGTTTGCTGATTCTGGCACTGGCCAATCCCCTGCTGGGCCGCGCGGTAAAAATCCTGGGCGATGGTCCGCTGGTGCTGGTGGTCGATAATGGCTGGCCTGCCGCCAAGAACTGGGACCAGCGCCAGACCCTGATCGCCGATCTGTTGCGGGCGGCGGGCGATCGCCCCGTCGCCATCGTGCCCACCGCCACGCCCGGACCGGTGAGTTTGATGGATGCCGGCGCAGCGGAAAAAACCGCGCGCGAATTGAAGCCTGTGTCCTGGCCCGGCGACCGCGTGACCGCGGCGCGTGAGATCGCGCGCGCGCATTTGATGGGGCAGCCGCAGATTTCCTGGCTCAGCGACGGTATCGAGGATGGTCAAGGCCAGGCGTTGCGCCGCGCGCTGGCGGCACTGGGACCCTTGCGCATCTTCACGCCGGACCGGCCCGCATCCGGACTGCTGCCGCCGCGCCATGACGGCACCGGATTCTCCGTCACCGCCATTCGCGCGGGCGCAGGCCCTTCCGCGCGCATCCAGATCGCCGCCATCGGCCCGCGGGGTGAGACGCTCAGCGACGCGCCGCTGGATTTCAAAGCCGGCAACAGCCGGGGCGAAGCGCACATCACGCTTCCCCTGGAAGTGCGCAACCAGACGGCGCGGCTGGAAATCCAGGGCGAGGACACGGCCGGCGGCGTGCAGCTTCTGGATACAGGCGGAGCGGAGCGCCGCGTCGGGCTGGTCTCGGCAGCGGCGACGGAGAATGAGCAGCCGCTGCTGTCGGATGTCTATTATCTGGAGCGCGCCCTGACGCCATTCGCGCAGGTGGAAAAAGGCACCGTCAGCGAGCTGATCAATCATCATGTCTCGGTGCTGTTCCTGGCCGATGTCGGCAAGATCAGCGGCAGCGACGCCGACGCGGTGCAAAAATTCCTCAAAAGCGGCGGCGTGCTGATCCGCTTCGCCGGGCCGCGCATGTCCAATGGCGCCGATGCGCTGGTGCCGGTGAGCCTGCGCGCCGGCGGCCGCTATCTGGGCAGCGCCATGGCATGGAATCAGCCGCAGCATTTGGCAGGATTTCAGGCGGCATCGCCGTTCAATGGCTTGGCGATACCCGCCGAAGTGACGGTCTCGCGCCAAATCCTGGCGGAGCCCAGTGCGGAATTGTCTGAGCGGGCCTGGGCGCGCCTGACCGATGGCACGCCTTTGGTCACGGCCAAGCAAAGCAATGGCGGCTGGATCGTGCTGTTCCATATCACCGCCAGCCCCGCCTGGTCGTCGCTGCCGCTGTCGGGACTGTATGTCGACATGCTCAAGCGGCTGCTGGCGCTGTCGGCGGGCACACCGACCGCGTCGCTGGCGCGGCTTTCCAGCCTGACGCCGCTGAGCACCTTGGATGGCTTCGGACATTCGCAGCCCGCCACACCGGACATCGCCCCCATCGCGGCGCGTGAGTTCGAGCGCACAATCGTTTCGGCCAAGCATCCACCCGGTCTTTATGGCGCCAAGGGCGTGGCCAGCGCGCTCAACGAACTGGACGCGAATGCGCGCCTGACGCCGCTGACGATGCCCGGCATGCAGAGCTATGGCGAAGCGCGCACCATCGCGTTGCAACCCTATCTGCTGACGCTGGGAGCATTGCTGCTGTTCATCGACGCCTTGGTGTCGCTATGGCTGCGCGGATATTTTCCCCAGCGGATGCTGGGCTCGGCTGCCGCCATGCTCATGCTTCTGTTCGTGGCCGTTCCCCATGCCCGCGCCGACGACAACGTGAATCTCAAAGCAGCGCTCGATACGCGCCTGGCCTATGTGGTCACCGGCCTGCCCGACCTGGATGACGTGAGCAAGGCAGGATTGATCGGCGTGGGCCGGGCGTTGCGAGCGCGCACTTCCTACGAACCGCAAGATCCCATCGGCGTCGACATCACCCGCGACGATCTTTCCTTTTACCCGCTGCTCTACTGGCCGATGGATCCGCGCGAAAAGGATCTTTCGCCGAATGTGGTCTCCAAGCTCAACGACTATATGCGTCTGGGCGGCACCATTCTGTTCGATACCCGCGATCTCACCTTGGGTGCGGTGCGGGGCGCCAACTCGCCCGGCCAACAGACTTTGCGCCGTCTCACCCAGGGCCTGGACTTGCCGCCGCTGGAACCGGTGCCCGCCGATCATGTGCTGACCAAAGCATTTTATATCTTGAAAGACTTTCCCGGCCGCTGGACGGGTGGACAGGTCTGGGTCGAACGGCTTCCGCCGGCAGCGAAAGGCGGCGAACGCGTGCCCGCACGTGGCGGTGACGGCGTTTCGCCCGTGATCATCGGCAGCAATGACTGGGCCGCCGCCTGGGCGGTGGATCCGTCGGGCCATCCCTTGAGCGAACCGGTGCCAGGCGGCGAAACCCAGCGCGAAATGGCGCTGCGCTTCGGCATCAATCTGGCGATGTACGCCCTGACCGGCAATTATAAAACCGACCAGGTCCATGCGCCCGCGTTGCTGGAGCGGCTCGGGAAATGACCAGGCTGGCGTTCGATCTGCACATTCCCCTGACGCTCCTGAGCCTGCTGGGTGTGGTCGCGCTGGCGATCACCATCTTCAGCATCTGGCGTGGCGCGCGCGGCGCCCTGATGCGCGGACTGGCCTTCGCCATTCTTCTGTTTGCGTTGGCAGGACCGATCCTGGTGAAAGAAACCCATGCGCCCCTGCCCGATGTCGTGGCGGTGGTGGTGGACCGTTCGCAAAGCATGGGCGTGGGCCAGCGCACGGCACAAGCCAATGCCGCGCTGGCCGCACTACGACGCCAGATCGCCGCCCAACCCAACCTGGCGCTGCGCGAGACCAGCATCACCACGACCACCACGGGCGAGAATAACGGCACACAGGCGTTCGCGGCGCTGAATGGCGCCCTGACGGATGTGCCGCCCAGCCGCATCGCCGGGGCCATCATGATCACTGACGGCGAAGTGCATGACGTACCGGAGGCGCTCTCCTTCAAGGCGCCGCTGCAAATATTGATCGCCGGCGAACATGGCGAGCGCGACCGCAAGCTCACTGTGCTGAACGCCGAGCGTTTCGCCATTGTCGGCCAGAGCGCACAGATGGTGCTCAGGATCGACGATTTCGGCGGCGCGGCAGGCGGCACTGCGGAAGTCAGCCTGTCGGTGGACGGAAAGCCCTTGGGCAACCGTGTGGTGCCGGTAGGGCAGGAAACCACCTTGAAAGTCCCCGTCACCCATGAAGGTGAAAACATCCTGGAATTGTCTGCGGCGCCGGGACCGTCCGAACTCACCTTGCAGAATAATCGCGCGGTGGTGTCGATCTCCGGCGTGCGCGACCGTTTGCGCGTGCTGCTGATTTCAGGCGAACCGCATGCAGGCGAGCGGGTATGGCGCAATCTGCTGAAGGCGGATCCGTCCGTGGATCTGGTGCATTTCACCATCCTGCGTCCACCAGACAAGCAGGACACCACGCCCATCGAAGAGCTTTCCTTGATCACTTTCCCGACGCGGGAATTGTTCCTGGAAAAACTCAAATCCTTCGATCTGGTGATTTTCGACCGCTATGGCGAGGCGGGCATCCTGCCCATGGCCTATTTCGAAAACATCGCCAACTATGTCGATGAAGGCGGCGCGCTGTTGGTATCGTCGGGCACCGAATTCGCCCGAGACCAGAGCTTGTACCGCACGCCGCTCTCCAGCGTGCTGCCGGCGCAGCCATCCACCGAGATCTACACCCAGGCCTTCAGGCCGCATGTCACGGCCACCGGCCTCGCCCACCCGGTGACCCGCAATCTACCCGGCAGCAACGATGAAATTCAGTCGGAACCGACATGGGGACGTTGGTTCCGGCAGATTGGCGGCAGAAGCGTGGGCGGCCAAACCATCATGAGTGGTCCGGACAATCAACCCTTGCTGGTGTTGGATCAGGTGAAGAAAGGCCGGGTCGCGCAATTGATGTCCGACCAGATCTGGTTGTGGGCGCGCGGCTATGAAGGTGGCGGGCCGCAGGCCGAATTGCTGCGCCGCCTGGCCCATTGGCTGATGAAGGAACCGGAACTGGAAGCAGAGAATCTGTCCGCCGCCGTGGTAGATGGCGAGATGGTGGTGACGCGTCGGACCATGGCGCCCGACGCCAAGCCGGTCGATATGACCACGCCGTCCGGCACGCACGCCACTATCACCCTCAGCCGGGTCGAAGCCGGTACATGGCGCGGCACACGGAAAGTGGGCGAACTGGGACTTTATCGCCTGACAGACGGGACATTGTCGGCGGTGACAGCCGCCGGACCGCTCAATCCGAAGGAAGTCGCGGATATGCGCGCCACGGCGGACATTCTGGAACCGCTGGCGAAAAGCACCGGCGGCTCCATCCATTGGCTGACGGACGGCATGGTGGACTTGCACCGGGTGGCGCCCGCACAGACCGCTTATGGCGCGAATTGGATCGGCCTTAGGCGCAACAACGCCTATCGCGTCACGGCATTGGAACAGGAACCGCTGCTGCCTGCTTGGGCGGCGTTGCTGCTGGTGGTCGGATCACTCTTCCTGGCCTGGAAAATCGAAGGCAGATAGACCGTTCGCGTTTACCGGCGTCCACACGCCTTCTTCGCTGCCGCTCAGAAGCTATGGACCCTGGAAAATAGAAGGCAGATAGACCGTTCGCGCTTACCGGCGTCCACACGCCTTCTTCGCTGCCGCTCAGAAGCTATGGACCCTGGAA
>JBEPVO010000110.1:0-8576 GCA_041690975.1 Alphaproteobacteria bacterium | reverse complement strand
GCCCCTTCTCATGAACAGGAGACCGATGTGACAGATCAGCGTCCGCCCCTTCCGCCATTCACCCGCGAAACCGCGATCCAGAAAGTCCGCATGGCGGAAGACGGGTGGAACAGCCGCGACCCCCAAAAAGTGTCGCGCGCCTATACCGCCGACAGCAAATGGCGCAATCGCGCCGAAATCTTTCAGGGCCGAGAGGCGATCGTGGAATTCCTGACCCGCAAATGGGAGCGAGAGCTGGAATACCGGCTCATCAAGGAGCTTTGGTCTTTCACAGACAATCGCATCGCGGTGCGGTTCGCCTATGAGTATCACGACGATTCTGGAAACTGGTTTCGCTGTTACGGCAATGAAAACTGGGAATTCGACGAACACGGGCTGATGCGCAGCCGTCATGCCAGCATCAACGACAAGCCGATCGCCGAACGCGACCGCAAATTTCACTGGGACCGCGGCGAACCCCGCCCGGCGAATTATCCTGGTCTCAGCGAGCTGGGTCTTTGACCGCGTGAGACGAATAATCCATTTGGACAAATAGCCAACGTCGTCGGCATTGGGCGCTCAGGCTTCGGCGCTCAATAAAGCGACGAATTCGGCGGCGCGGCGTGCAACGCGCTCACAAATGCATCACGCGCTTGTAAATCAAGCGTTCCACTATCAATGCACCGTACAAAGATGAAACACACATCGTTGGCCTAATAAGGCAGCAGGTGCGTAAGAAGCGCGCAATTGCGTGTTGCACTGCAAGCACGGCTCCGCTCAATCGTAATTTTGCGTTCTCAACACAACGATGTGTGCTGCTTGGCATGATTGTTTTTCCGAAGATCGCCCTCGAGTGTGAATCCACGTCTTGCGTTTTTTCGAAGCGTCGGATTTCAACTCGGGGGTACAGCATGATACGCTTTCGCGGCCTCAAAATGGCTTCATTTCTCGTGGCTATAAGCACATTCGGGTGCAGCAGCGCGTATGCAGCGGCGCTGACGACACCGGCTTTGGCGGGGTCTTTGGTCGCCAATCCCAATCCATTCACCTTGGATGGCGGCGATTTCGGCAACATCTATGTCACGGGCGCCGTCAGCGGGTTGGCGATGGCGCAATCCAATTCGTCCCAGGCCCCGGGTGACGCTCAGACTTTGCTCGATCTCACCAACGCCCAAATTTCCGTGCAGAAAACGGACGGGTTTTTCCAGTTCTATATTCAAGCGGGTCAATATGCGACGCCGTCCCTGGGCCTGCCCTATCAGCGCGCGACGACGGCCAGTGCAGCCTTCGGCGCCATACCGGCCGCCTATGCCAAAATTGCACCGACCGACAATTTCAGCATCATGGCTGGAAAACTGCCCACCTTGATCGGCGCGGAATACACATTCAGCTTCCAGAACATCAATATCGAGCGCGGTTTGTTGTGGAACCAGGAACCGGCCATCAGCCGCGGGGTGCAGGCCAATTACATTCTGGGGCCGGTGACATTCTCGCTGTCGCTGAATGACGGCGCTTATACCAACAAATATAATCAACTATCCGGGCTGATCGCCTATGCCGTCAGTTCGACCGACACGATCAGCGCGGTCGGCAGCGGTGTGCTGGGGACGGTCAGCAATCCACTCGCTCCGGTTGCCAATCAGTCGGTCTATAATTTGATCTGGACCCATCTGGATGGCCCCTGGCTGATCACGCCTTACATCCAATATACTGAGGTTCCCACCATCGGTGCATTTCCCAGTACGTCGAGCTGGAGCGGCGCGGTTCTGGCCAATTACGCCTTTGACTCGAATTGGAGCCTCGGCGCCCGCGCGGAATACATCGCGCAGGATGGCGGGTTTGATCCCATGCTCTATGGCCATGGCAGTTCGGCCTTCTCGATTACCGTCACGCCGACCTTTCAATACAAAGTCTTTTTCGCGCGCGCGGATATCTCGTATGTGAAGGCGGATTCGCCGTCCTTCTTCTCCAGCCAGGGCTTTCCTGGCCCCGGATTCGGCCGCAGCGGCGCGAATCCCGATCAGGAACGCCTTATGCTCGAGGTCGGCATCTTGTTCTGAGCGAAGTATTTCATCAGCCGTTTGGATTGGCCCGTGCATCCCAGGATGCGCGGGCTTTCTCGTTGGCGCGTATCTGGAAGCACGCCAATGCCCGCATCTGACGCCGCTCCTGTGCGATGCGACGGGAAATTATGGAAAATGCCCAACAAGGCAGCAGCCGCATAAATAGTAGACAGTTTGGTGTTGCGAGCGGACTACACCGCGGCTTTCACCACCGATTCTAGACCGAATGTCGCACGGTGACGACGGAATCCGCGTTGTCATGCGCAACCAATCCCCGGAACGTCATTCCCATCTCTCGTGCTGTTGAGCGGCGCTCAACACGCTGAACATAACGGGAGTGAAATGGTGTTGGGCTTTTGGGCTGGGCGTACCGGGCAATTTTGAAGATCAGATTTTCCGCACCGGGACAGCTTCATGGAAAAGGAGATCATGAATGAAACTCATTACGGCGATCATCAAGCCGTTCAAGCTCGAAGAAATACGCGACGCGCTGTCCGGCATCGGCGTTCAGGGCATGACGGTCACAGAGGTCAAGGGTTATGGCCGGCAGAAGGGCCATACGGAAATCTATCGCGGCGCCGAATATGCCGTGAATTTTGTGCCCAAGGCCAAGATCCAGGTCGCAGTGGCGTCAGAACTCGTCGACTCGGTGATCGAGGTGATCACGTCCAAAGCGCGGACCGGGAAGGTGGGCGACGGCAAGATATTCGTCACGCCGATCGATCACGTCGTGCGTATCCGCACCGGTGAAACCAATTCCGACGCGCTTTGAGCGCGTGCCGCCATTCGCTGCCAATCAGGAGAGCTTTTCATGTTGAATTCGTCGAAATGGAAGAGGGCCGTTGCGCTCGCGATAGCGGCATTCGGATCCTTGCTGGCAACCGGATCCGTGGCGCTGGCCGCGGCGCCGCCGCCCGATCCGCTGAGCGCCGGTGATACCGCCTGGATGCTGACATCCAGCGCGCTGGTCCTGATGATGACCATTCCGGGCCTTGGCCTGTTTTATGCCGGCATGGTGCGCAAGAAGAACGTGCTGGCCACCTTGGCGCAGAGCTTCGGCGCGACCTGCATCATCACCCTGCTCTGGACCATCATCGGCTATTCCATCGCGCTGACGCCCAATGCCAGCGCGACCGCCAACCAGTTCATCGGCAGTGTCGACCAGCTTCTGCTGGGCAAGATGACCTTGAAGTCGATCAACCCGCTGGCGGGCACGATCCCCGAATCGGTCTACATGTTCTTCCAGATGACGTTTGCGATCATCACGCCCGCGCTGATCGCGGGCGCGCTGGCGGACCGGATGAAATTCTCCGCCTTCATGTGGTTCATGTCGATCTGGCTGCTGGTTGTCTATTGCCCCATCGCCCACTGGGTCTGGGGCGGCGGCTGGCTGGGTACTTTGGGCGCGTTGGATTATGCCGGCGGTACGGTGGTGCATCTCAATGCCGGTACCGCGGCGCTCGTCACTTGCCTGGTGCTGGGCAAGCGCGTGGGCTTCGGCACCGAGAACATGGCGCCGAACAATCTGGTCTATAGCGTGATCGGCGCATCCTTGTTGTGGGTGGGCTGGTTTGGCTTCAACGCCGGCTCGGCCGTCACCGCCGGTTACAATGCCGGCATGGCCGCCGCAGCAACCCAGATCGCCACGGCAGCCGCCGCGATGGCCTGGATGGCGGCGGAGTGGATGGTGGCGAAAAAGCCGTCGGTGCTGGGCATGATTTCCGGCGCAGTGGCGGGCCTGGTGGCGATTACCCCGGCATCCGGCTTTGTCGATGCAGGTGGCGCTCTCTTCATCGGCTTTGCCGCCGGCTTTGTCTGCTACTTCTCGGCGGTCTGGGTGAAGAAGTGGGCTGGATATGACGACGCTCTCGACGCCTGGGGCGTGCATGGCGTGGGCGGTGCCTTGGGTGCGTTGCTCACCGGCGTGTTCGCCAAGAATGCCATCAACTCGCTGGGCAAGGGCTGGCTCTATGACGGCAATGGCCATCAGATGTTGATCCAGTTCTACAGCGTCGCCGCGACCTTCGTGTATTGCGGGATCGCGACCTTCATCATCCTGAAGCTCATCGACATCACGATTGGCCTGCGTGTCTCGCGTGAAGTCGAAATCGAAGGACTGGACATCAATCTCCATGGCGAGACGGTGCACAGCTAATCCATAAAGGGGAATACGAAGTGGGGTGCTCCAATGGGGCGCCCCATTTTCTTTATGGGCGGGCGCACTTTTCGACAATGAAGCCGCAGACGCCGCCCCTGGTCACTTCGTTTCCGGCATCGCCGTGATAATCGATCCGGCTGACTGACCCTTGCATCATAACCAGGTCCGCTTTGCATTGGCCGCCCGATTTTCCCCGGTTCGACGATGCATAGGTCCAGACTTCCGTGGTTCCGTTTGCGGCCAAGGCTTCGGGCGCACCCATGCAGCCCCGGACTTGCTCCTTCGACATGCCGACCATGGATTTTTGTGCGTCGGATGGCTGCTGCAGGGCGCAGGACGCCAGCAAGGCCACGCCGAGCATGGGAGACAGCCGCGCTATCATCGTGCAGGCTCGCGCCGTACCTTCGGCTGTCGATTGAACCACGAAAACCTCTCGTTGCGGGCACCCTCTGCGGCGTGCCTTGGACATGGCGCGGGACAATATGGGCTTCCAGTGCTGGCGCAAGACCTGCAATCGCGCTGGTCAGATTGTTCCACCTGGCCGAAGATGCCGCGATGACATCCGATCCCGCGATCTGGCCCAGCCTGGATTTCACGCAATGGCGCGATACCGCCTTGACCCTGCAGCTTTGGATGCAGGTGGTCGGCAAGACGCGGCTCGCCCTCACGCCTTGGCTCAATCACAGCTGGCAGGTGCCGTTCTATGTCACGGCGCGGGGCCTGGGCACCTCGCTGATCCCCAGCGCGGGGGAAGCGATCGACATGGAGTTCGACTTCATCCAACACAGGCTTATCGGGCGCAGCAGCCGGGGTGTGGTGGCGGAAATTGCCCTCAGACCCATGCCAGTGGCGGAGTTCTATTCCAGCACCCGGCAGCTTCTCCAGAAACTCGGCGTGGCGGTGGAGATAAACCCGCTTCCCAGCGAACTGCCCGACCCCGTCGCTTTCGGGGACGACACGCAACAGCGCTCCTATGATCCCGATGCGGCGCATCGTTTCTGGCGGGCGCTGCTGCAGGCCGACCGCCTGTTCAAACATTTCCGGACGGGATTTCTGGGCAAGGCAAGTCCAGTGCATCTGTTCTGGGGCGGCTTCGATCTGGCGGTGACGCGATTTTCCGGACGTCGCGCGCCGCTGCATCCGGGGGGCATTCCAGGTCTTTCAGATCGCGTGACGCGCGAAGCCTATTCGCACGAAGTCAGCAGCGCCGGTTTCTGGCCGGGCTCCGATCCGTTTCCCCGTGCCGCGTTTTATTCCTACGCTTATCCGCAGCCGAAAGATTTCGGTGCCGCAACGATCCCGGATGGCGCCACTTTCGATGCGGCGATGGGCGAATTCGTTCTTCCCTATGATGTGGTTCGCGCGGCGAACGATCCAGATGCGCTGGTCATGGCGTTCCTGCAAGCAACCTATGCGGCCGCGGCTTCGTTGGGCGCATGGGATCGCGACGATCTGGAATGCGGGTTTGGCGTTCCCAACCGGCCCAGGCACGTCCGACCCTAGAAGCGGCTTAGAACCGGCCTAAAAGCGAAACGTCAGATCCACGGCGCCGAACTGATCGTCCGCCGGCTGGTTCTTGTATTCGCGCGTGCGGATGTCGTGGGTGAACGCCAGCCGGAAGGAATCGAAGGTGATGGCGGCGCCCAGGACCAGATCGCCCACCAAATTCATCTTGGAGACGCTGCGGCTGGGCTCAAAGCTATTGCCGTCCAGGAAGAGATTGCGCGCGATGGCCCGGCCATCCACACCGGCAAATATATAAGCACCCAGTCCGGCGGTGGGCTCGAAATAATCCGAACCCGGCAAGCTGGGCGCGATCCGCATCGGGCCGTAATCCTTGGGCAAGTTAAATCCCAGCCGCGCCACGGTGCCCAGACTGGCATAGTCATAAACATTGCCGATGGTCACGCCGTAATTGGGCTCGACATCGAACACGGCGCCGAAAAAAGATTGCGGCGGGATCAGCTTGATCGACCGGTTATATTCGATGACCAGGCCCGGTTCGTTGTGAAGCTGGGTCGCCCAGCCCATCGGCTTGCGGTCGTTGACGATGGTATGGACGAATTTCTGGCTTTCCTCGCCCAGACTGTCCGGTCCGATCACACCCAGCATGATCTGAAGCTGGTCCAGTCTTATGCCCGTATCGTCCGCCAGTCCGATCGCGCCATAGAGAAATCCGGCATAGGGCCGATCGGTCGCGGGCGGATTGGTCAGGCTGACATCGTGGGGCGTGAACATGCTCTGGCCCAACGCGTAACGCGTGCGCACATCGCCGGTCTGGTTGAAGAAGGGCAGGGCACGCGCGGTGTCGACCACCCAGCGGGGCGAATCGCCCGGCGCCGTGGTGTAGGAAAACTCGATGCCGTTGGTGTAGTCGTGGTCGGCATTATAAAATAAATCGTTTTCGAACAGGATGCTGAACGCGCCCTTCTGGCCCGCATCGCCCTGTTCCTGTGCAGTCTGTGCCGATGCCAATGTGGCCGATGCGAAAAGCAATGCTCCCGCCAGACCCATGATGTGAATGCGCATTTACGCCCCTGTTGATGGACGGAAATGTCTGGCGACTCGGTTTGGTTGCACCTGCGTTGATGGGCATTGCGCCGCAGGATGTTTTTTCAGCAGTTATGCTGCGTTTCTGGGCAATAACCACAGCGCCGATTGCTGCGACGCGTCATGACATTTCGCTTTCACCCTTAAGACATTAGGGCTTAGCATTTGTGACGAAGGGTCGGGAGTTTCGCCTATGGCAGTCTTGGATCATGACCATCATTACACAGAGCAGCGCAGTGTTGCCGGGGGAGCAGGTCAGTTCGTCCTCTTCTGGGTTGGCATGTTCGCGGTGATCGGGCTGATCAGCCTCTTGTTCAAGAGCTGATCAAGCGCCGGATGTCTGTGTGAGAGTGGGGGGAACGGTCCGTTCGCGGCGTGCCGGTGCACGCGTCAGCGAATCGCGCGGCCCAGTTTTTCTTCCGCATCGTGATAAGGCCCGTGCGGATTGCAGCGCCACGCCGCGCTGAACGCGGTCATGGCAAGTGATGCCGCCGGCGCGCCTTTGTGGATTTCACTCCGGCGCAGCATCTTGGTCATCACATCGCGCAGCTTTTCCGTCGGGACGTTTTCGGGAACGCATTTCTCCATCAAGCCGGACGCGGGAACCGCGCCCGCGACAAAGTCCAGCGTGTCGGAAACGCCGCTCAGATAGGTTTCGCATGCGGCTTTTTGGGATGCATTACCCTGGCAAAGCTTCAGCAACGCAAAGCCGGTCATCGGCGTTGCCGCTCTGGCGGACGGCAGGGACAGAAAGGTCAACATGATTGCCATCGCAGCCAGCTTCATCCTGGTCACCCCATCTTGTGGCCGCCCATTTTCGGCCGCCCATTTTCGGCCGATTGTGATTTTTAAAGATTATCCGCGCCCAATAGACTCCAATTGCGGCACGATTGGGAACAGCTTCAAAGGCTGACGGCGGTGCGCATTCCCAGGACCAGGGCATTGCGAAGAGCGCGGCCCGACGGGTCCGTTGGATTGGGAAGCCGGGCACCCGGATGGATGATGAATTGCGCATCCGGCTGGACCACGCACCAGGGCGCCAGCTGGGCCTGATAAGACAGCTCCAGCGCGGATTCGAAATCCGGCAAGTGCGGGACGCTGGTGTAGTTCCGCAGATCCCCGGTGAGATGTCGTTGCGCCGCACTGACCTGTTCGTAACTCATGCCGATGCCCAATACATCGTTGTCGCGGCCCGGCAGAAGCCCGGCATAGGTCAGCCCCCCATCGAGATGGAACGTGATCAGATTGCGGTCCGCCGGATCGCCGCCCGCACGAAAGAAGATGCCTAGGCCCCGGTCGCTGTTGCCCTCGGCGCGCCACAGCAGCTGGTCGGCAATGACATAGCCGCCATAATCGCCATGATGCAGCGCGGGCAGGTCGCTTGAAGCGGGATCGGCAAGCGAGCGTCCGGTGGTGTCGAAACGCTGATCCGCGAACGCGCCATCATGAACCCAGCCGCCCAACTTGTAGGTGCCGGGCAAGCTGTCTTGATTCATTGCGATGCTGGCGCTGTAAGCCAGTTCGCCAATCCAGAACAATCCACCATCGAGACGAAAATTCGTGCCTGCCGCGTCGCGAAGTTGCGGATTGCCCGGACCTTGCGGCGCCGGATCGCCATTGAAGACGCCGGTCGAGACGATCAGCGAAGGGCTGACGGCATAGCGAATGCGCAATCCCGGCGTGGCCAACGGATAGGCGGGGCCACCGCTGGGCAAATTGATGCCCAGGATCGAAGGCCAACCGAAGGTGGAGTTGATGAAGAGCCCGGCATACTGGCTGACGAAGAATTCATCGTCGGCGGCAATTTGTCCGGCGCGGATCGAAAG
>JBEPVO010000109.1:0-8593 GCA_041690975.1 Alphaproteobacteria bacterium | reverse complement strand
CACCATCCGTATCCCGGTGCACATGATCGAGACGATCAACAAGCTGGTGCGCACCTCACGCCAGATGCTGCACGAGATCGGCCGCGAACCGACGCCGGAAGAGCTGGCCGAGCGTTTGGCAATGCCGCTGGAAAAGGTCCGCAAGGTCCTCAAGATCGCCAAGGAGCCGATCAGCCTCGAAACGCCTATCGGCGATGAGGAAGATTCGCATCTGGGCGATTTCATCCAGGACCCCAATGTGGTCCTGCCCATCGATGCGGCGATCCAAGCCAATCTGCGCGAAACCACCACTCGCGTGCTGGCGACCCTGACGCCGCGCGAAGAGCGCGTGCTGCGCATGCGCTTCGGCATCGGCATGAACACCGATCACACGCTGGAAGAAGTCGGCCAGCAATTCAGTGTTACGCGCGAGCGCATCCGCCAGATCGAAGCCAAGGCGCTGCGCAAGCTCAAGCACCCGTCCCGTTCCCGTAAACTCCGCAGCTTCCTAGACAACTAAGACCCTCATGGCACTCCGCGACGATCAGAAATTCTCCGAACGCATGAATACGGCCGCCAAGGCGCGCGCCGAAATGCTGGCAAAGGTGAAAGCCCGCGCCGAAGCCGGCAAGGCGGGTTCTGACGAGCGCGCCAAAGAGCGCGCCGCTATCGCCAAAGCCCGCGACGAACGCCTGGCCCAGCGCGCCGAGGAAAAAACACGCCTGGCCGCCGAAGCGGAGACCCTTCGGGTCGCCGAGGAAGAGGCGCGCAAGACGGCCGCGGAAGAGGCCAAGGTCGTCGCAGCAAAGACCAAGGAAGACGAGCTGCAGAAAATGATGGTGCTCCTGGAAGAGCAGAAGTCGGCTCGCGATGCACGCTATGCGGCCCGGAAAGACCGCCAGAAAAAAGGCCGCCGCTAATTCTGTCTAATAAGGGTGCGGTCTTTTTGATCTCTGAGTTCGTCGCGCGTGCTCACGTGCTAGCGCACGCTCCGCGCGACGCTCCTGCTCAGAGATCAAAAATCCTCGCGCCGGGAGTGGAATTCGCTCATTTCCGCTCCTAACATCGGGCGAATTGCACTAGCTTCAGATCGCGGGTTGAGAGTGGCTCCTTGCAGATGTTCGTAGCGGCTGGATTCCCGGTCGGCCCGGACACCAGAAAGATTTATTCCCGCCCGGCGGGAAACGGTTTCGTCGTGGGCCTGTCCGGGGAACGGGCATGGGGGGCGCACAAAGGAGATCCTAATGGGGATCGGTGAATACAAGAATGTCCTCAAATATCCTTCCGAGGACGAATGTCTGGTGCGTCGGTTGGGATCGGCCGTGGTCGCGTCCTGGGCCGGGCTGCCCGAAGACGTGCGCAACAAATTGATGCTCGAGGCGCGCGCCGCCTGGGACCGCGAATTCCATGTTCCCCATCTCAACGACAGGCTGGAAACGCTGGTTCGCCGCCGGCGCGGCTAGCGCGCGGCGCTGACGCCGCGCGCATCGCCGGCCGTTATCGTTACGCGACGCCCAAAGCGGCGAGCAGGACCATCACCAGGCCCACGATCGACAGCGCCCAGACGATGGTGCGCACCACCTGGATGCCCAGCGCATAGACCGGCACATAGACCAGACGCGACCAGAAGTAGATTTGCGCGCCCATCGCCGAAATGTTGCTTTGACGATGCAGCAGCATGACCAGGATCACCGACACCGCGAACAACCCGAAAGTCTCGCGGAAATTGGCGCCGGCCCGCACCAGGCGGCCTGCCATCTTGCTCATCGACGGCGCCGGCTCGTCACGCGAACTCAGATTGTAGGGCAACCCCACATCCTTGTTCACCACCATGCTGGCGGCCACGATTTGCACAAGTCCCAGCACCACGCTCCAAAGCAGCATGGTGGATTCCGTCATTCCCATTTCCATCTAAGCCCTCCCATTGTTATGGGGAACCATAGCATGGCGGACGGCCAGCGCGTCAGAGACGCTGCTTCATGATGCAGTGCGGTAGAGCATGGTAAGCGTTCGTTGCCACAAGACTGAGCCACCCGCTGTCGCGGCGGCGCACCGCGCGGTTACGCTGCCGCTCAACCGCCTAAGCGTAATTAAAACTGATCGAGATTCGCGGGCGCCGCGCGCCGTTGGGCTCGACGCCGTGACGCAGCCAGCTCTCCCACAACAGCAGCATGCCGGACTTGGGGGCGATGCTGAAAAAGCTGCGATTTTCAGACCGTGCAGCTGTTTTTCGGGGCGGCGCCGCCATCATCATGGTCAGGCGCGGATCCTCGAAGCGGATCGCGCCGGCCTTGACGGGCACGGTCACGTAATAGGTGCCGCTGACCGCCGAATGCGGATGGATGTGGGGCGCATGGATCGCGTCCTTGTCCATCACATTGACCCAAAGACTGTCCAGCCTGAGCTTGCGGCCGTTCAGATCGAACTGGGCATCGCGCGCGAAGCCCGCGACATGACGGGCGATGTCGCGTTCCAGTTCGGCTATCACACTGGCGCGGCGGGTCAGATCGTTCAGTGACGCATAGGAGGTGTAACCGCCATAGCCATGTTCGCGCGCCCAACGTTGCCCCGCCCGGTCTTCGGCCGCCAACCCCAGACAGGTTTGTTCCAGAATGCGATTGCGCGCCTGGGAAAGCTGCGCCCGATAGAGGCGGGTGGCGAAAAGTGTCTGGAAAGTGGCCATCCTTACCCCGAAGTTAGTTTCCGATTGACCAATTGAATGGGAAACTGGGGTCTGTCAAAGGGGATCGCATGCGCACCTACTTCGTCATCGCTGCCGTCGTCACTTTGGGCCTCGGCCTTTGCGCCTGCGCCGTCGTGAGCGCGGGCACGGCCGTGGTCGGCGCGGGCGCCCATGTGGTGGGGACGGCGGCAAGTGTCACCGCCGATATCGTGACCGCGCCGTTCGAGAGCAGCGATTCCGGCGACAAGAAGAAATAGTCAGAAATTGTCCTTGCGCCTGCGAATCTCGCTGAACACTTCGGCATCGCTGGCGATTGTCATCTCCAAGGTCTTTCTGATTTCCCAGGAATCCGGACGCAGAAACGGGTTGGTCTTTTTTTCCACGCTCATCGTGGACGGGACAGTAGGCCAGCCTTCTGCCCGCGCATTCTTCACTTCGCTCATCCGCGCGCCCAATGCCGAATTGCCCGGCTCCAGAGTCAATGCGAAGTTGCCATTGCTTTCTGTATATTCATGACCGCAATAAATGCGCGTCGCGTCGGGCAAGGTCATCAGCTTCGACAGGCTGGCCCACATCGTCGCAGGATCGCCCTCAAACAGCCGTCCGCAGCCCAAGGAAAATAACGTGTCGCCGGTGAAGGCATTGCCATCGATCACGAATGCAATGGCGCCGCGCGTATGGCCCGGCACTTCAAACACCCGCACCTTCTCGCCCGCGAATTCCCAGCCCGAGGCTTCGTCCACGCCGACATCCAGCCCGGGAATGCGCGCCGCGTCCTTTCCGGGGCCTATAATCGTGGCGCCATATTCTTTTTTCAGTTCCAGATTGCCGCCGACATGGTCGATATGGTGATGGGTGTTGAGAATATAGGCCGGTTCCCAGCCCAGCCGATCCAGCGCCGCATTGACGGGTGCGACTTCCGACGGGTCCACCACGGCGCAATATTCACCGGATTTCACCAGATAGGCGTAATTGTCTTCCAGGCACGGCACGATTTCGATCTGCATGATTGTTCCAATTCTGCTCAGTCCCACCCTATCAGTGGCTTGTTTTATTGTCGCGCGGCCCGGGCGCGCACGCGCCCAGTTATCAAATGGGCGCCTCCAGCGCCGCTCGGAAAACCGGTTCCCGCCAATACGCTGCTGCTATTGGCTCCTGGCCGCGCTCCCCAATTGAACCTTTTCGAAGTTCGGATTACCGATTGAAGCGATGAATGTCCGCGGCCTCTGCGATTTTTACCAAAGCCCGATGGGGGAACGGACCCGTCGTCTCATTTTGCGCCGGGTGCGCGAATTGTGGCCGAACACGCGCGGGCGGCGTCTTTTGGGATATGGCTTCCCTCAACCCTATTTGAATGCGTTCCTTGGCGAAGCCGAACGCTGCATCGCCGCGCTCCCCGCGGCCCTGGGTTCCGGCAGGGCCTGGCCGGACGGTGTAAAAAACCTGACCACCATGGTCGAGGAAGATGCGCTGCCTTTCCCGGACGCATTCTTCGATCTGGTGCTGGTGGTGCATGGATTGGAGGAAGCAGAAGGGTTGCGCCCCCTTCTGCGGCAATTGTGGCGCGTGCTGGCGCCCGAAGGTCGCTTGATGATCGTCGCTCCCAATCGCGCCAGCCTCTGGGCGCAGTTGGAGCGGTCCCCTTTCGGTCATGGCAGGCCTTTCTCTCACAGCGAGCTGGATACATTGGTGCGCGGCGCCTTGTTCGTGCCGGATCAATGGCAACGCGCGCTCTATGCGCCGCCTGTCGGTATCGGGGCCTTGGCGCGCAGCGGCACTGGATGGGAACGGTTCGGCGCGCGTTTTCTGCCGGGCCTGGGCGGGGTGCATATCGTCGAAGCCAGCAAATCGCTCTATGCGCCGGCCACACCCGCACCCGCGACGGCGGCGTCGATGCGGGTGAAAACGCCGGCGATCTTCAAGCCTGCCGGAACGGAATAGGCCGTCAGTTCTTGCGCAGCAGGAAGATCGCGCCCTGGGCCATGAAATTGGGACCCCAGGAATCCGGCCGCACATCGCCGGCCACGCTATCGCCTTTGAGGGCCAGCGCTCTGTCGATCACCGCGCCATTCTTGCGCGTCAGATCCACGAAATCGGCGATGGTGCACAGATGGATGTTAGGTGTGTCGTACCAGTTATGACCCAAGGTCCGGGTGCGTGGCATATGACCGCCGAACAGCAGCGACAACCGCACCCGCCAATGACCGAAATTGGGCAGCGAAATCACCGCCTGCCGCCCGATGCGCAACATATGCTCCAGCACCTGGGCGGGCTTTTCCGTGGCCTGGATGGTCTGGCTGAGAATGACGAAATCGAACACCTGGGCGGGATATTCCACCAGATCGGAATCCGCATCGCCCTGCACCACCGCCAGGCCGCGCGCGACGCAGGCATTCACATTCTGTTGCGACAGCTCGATGCCGCGACCGTCCACTTTCTTGGTGCGCACCAGATATTCCAGCAGCGCACCGTCGCCGCAACCGACATCCAGCACACGGGCGCCATCGGGAATCATCTCCGCGATGGCGGCCAGATCAGCACGAAGATCGGCGCGAAGGTTGGATACGGCGTTCATGCCAGACCATCCGCCGCCGCGACGGCGCCCAGAAAGCCGCGCACCGTGTCGAACATTTCCGGCTCGTCCAGCAGGAACGAGTCATGACCTTTATCGGTCTTGATCTCGACAAAACTTACTTGGGCCGCCACGGCATTCAGGGCATGGGCAACGCGCTTGTTCTCGGCGGTGGGAAACAGCCAGTCCGAGGTGAAGGAGATGATGCAGAAGCGGTTGCGTGAATTGCGAAACGCATCGGCCAGGTGCCCGGCATAATCTTCCGCCAGATCGAAATAATCCATCGCGCGGGTGATGTAGAGATAGGAATTGGCGTCGAAGCGATCGACAAAGGTCGCGCCCTGGTGATGCAGATAGGATTCGATCTGGAAATCCGGCGTGAATTGAAACGACAGCGCTTCGCGATTCTGTAGATTGCGGCCGAACTTGCGCTGCAACGCGGCTTCCGAAAGATACGTGATATGCGCCGCCATCCGCGCCACCGCCAATCCCTTGGACGGGCGGGTGTTGTGCAACTGATAGTCGCCGCCCTTCCAGTCGGGATCGGCCATGATCGCCTGACGGCCCACTTCATGGAATGCAATATTCTGCGCGGAATGCCGCGCGGCGCAGGCGATCGGCACCACGGCGCGCACGCGCTCGGGAAATGAAGCCGCCCATTGCAGGGCCTGCATTCCGCCCATCGAGCCGCCGACCACTGCCAGCAGGGTTTCGATGCCCAACGCATCCAACAGCATCGCCTGGGCCCGCACCATGTCGCGCACCGTCACCAGAGGAAAACTGAGCGCATAGGGCTGGTCGGTTTCGGGATCGATATTCGCAGGACCGGTCGTGCCCATACAGCCGCCGATGACATTGGCGCAGATCACGAAGAAGCGGTCGGTATCGATGGGGCAGCCGGGGCCCACCATCATGGTCCACCAGCCGGGCTTGCCGGTGACGGGATGTTCCGACGCGACGAACTGGTCGCCGGTCAGCGCATGACAAATCAGGACGGCGTTGCTCTTGGCAGCGTTGAGCGTGCCATAGGTCATATAGGCGATGGAAAATGGTGACAGCGTGCGGCCGCAATCCAAGGTCAGCGGCTTGTCGGGGCCAAAGTTAACCGCGCTGCCGGCATCGGCCTGCGGCGCGCTCAGCGGCCTTAAGAACTGCGGATTTGCCGTCTCGGTCATGGCATGTCCAACTGTCGGAAGGCGTAGCTAAGGTGGGCAAGCCCCCCTGTCAATGAATGGCGGCTTCGCGCTCTGGCCCGCTTTGCTTTTGGCCAGTCCTGCCACTATCAATACGGCCGTTTTTTGGACCCCTTTTTGAATGTCCTACCGCTTCGCTATTTGAGGACTTTATGTCACTGACACCCAAGCCCGGCGTTCTGGATATCACGCCTTATATTGGCGGCCGCGCCGCTGTGGCCGGCGTCGAAAAAGTCATCAAGCTGTCATCCAATGAAAGCCCATTGGGACCGAGCCCGCTTGCGGTCGAGGCTTTGATGAAGGCGGCGCATGACCTGGAAATTTATCCGGAAGGCAGCGCCCAGATCCTGCGTGAGGCCATCGGCGAAGTGTATGGCCTGGATCCCGCGCGTATCGTGACGTCGGGTGATGGCTCGGACGCGATTCTCACCATGCTGGCGAATGCTTATCTGCGCCCGGGTGATGAAGTGCTGTTCAGCGAGCATGATTTCATCCTCTACAAGATCGCCACTTTCGCCAACAGCGCCATACCGGTGGAAATCCCCGACCCGAAGCTGCGCTTCGACGTCGATGCCGCCCTGGCGCGCGTGACTTCCAAGACGCGCATTGTGTTCATCGCCAATCCCAACAATCCCACCGGCTCCTATATCAGCCATGAGGAGATGCGCCGCCTGCATGCTGGGTTGTCGCCGGACACGTTGCTGGTGATCGATTCCGCCTACAGCGAATATGTCCGCAAGAATGATTATGAAGCGGGCATCGAGATGGTGTCGCGCTTTTCCAATGTGGTGATGACCCGCACTTTTTCGAAGGTGCACGGTCTGGCCGGGATGCGGATCGGCTGGACCTATGCGCCGGCTGCGGTCTGCGATGTGCTGAACCGCATCCGGGGGCCCTTCAATGTCTCCATGATGCAGCAATACACCGCTGCCGCCGCGATCCGCGACCGCGCCCATGTCGAGCGGTCGGTCGCCCATAACGAGCAATGGAAGAATTATCTCACCGACGAGATCCGCAAGCTGGGTCTGATGGTGAATGAAAGCGTGGCGAATTTCATTTTGATCCAGTTTCCCTCGCCCTCAAGTAGCGAAGCGGTAGGACAAAAAACATCCGAGAAGAGTGCGGCTAAGGCAGATGCTTTCTTGGGCAGCAAAGGCCTGATTCTGCGCGGTGTCGCCGGTTACGGTCTGCCGGATGCCTTGCGCCTCACCATCGGCTCGGCGGAAGCCAATGAACGCGTTGTCGCCGCCTTGCGCGAATTCATGGGCCGCTGATGTTCGAGCGCGTCGCCCTGATCGGCCTGGGTCTGATCGGCTCGTCCCTGGCGCATGCCGTCAAGCGCGAAAGGCTGGCCGATACCATTTCGGGTTATGACGCCAGCGAGGCGGTGCGCCATCGTGCTGTCGAACTGGGCCTGGCCGCGATTTCGTCCAGCGCGGCGGATGCCGTCAAAGGCGCCGACCTGGTGATCCTGTGCTCGCCGGTGGGAAGCTATAAGGAAATCGCTGGCGCCATTGCGCCGCATCTCAAGCCTGGCGCCATTCTGTCCGATGTCGGTTCGGTCAAAAGCGCGGTGCTGAAGGATGTTTCGCCTTTCGTGCCCAAAGGCGTGCATTTCTTGCCCGCCCATCCCATTGCCGGCACCGAGCAGTCGGGACCGGATGCTGGCTTTTCCAGCCTGTTCGACCATCGCTGGTGCATCATCACGCCGCCGCCAGGCGCGGACGAGAATGCGGTGGCGAAACTGAAGCAATTCTGGGAAGGCTGTGGCAGCCAAGTCGAAGTGATGGAAGCGGGCCATCACGATTTGGTGCTGGCGATGACCAGCCATGTGCCGCATCTGATCGCTTACAACATTGTGGGCACGGCGCATGATCTGGAAAAGGTCGCCGAAACCGAAGTGATCAAATTCTCGGCCGGCGGCTTTCGCGATTTCACCCGTATCGCCGCCTCCGATCCCACCATGTGGCGCGACGTCTTCCTCAACAATCGCGAAGCGGTGCTGGAAGTGCTGGGGCGCTTCAACGAGGACCTCAGCCAATTGCAGCGCGCGGTGCGCGACGGCAACGGCCAGATGCTGTTCGATCTGTTCACCCGCACCCGCGCCATCCGCCGGTCGATCGTCGATATCGGCCAGGATTCGGCAGCCCCGAATTTCGGGCGGGA
>JBEPVO010000108.1:0-8821 GCA_041690975.1 Alphaproteobacteria bacterium | reverse complement strand
GCGCTCTTGAACGGCAGCACGGCATTGCCGTCATTCGAGGTGCCTTCGGGAAACAGCACCAGCACATCGCCCTCCGTCAGGCGCTGGGAAATTGCGTCACGCGCCGCACCGGTTTCGCTGCGCCGGGTGCGGGTCACGAACACCGTGCGCTGCAAGCGCGCCAGGGTGCCAAAGAACGGCCAGGTCGCCACTTCGGATTTGGCGACAAAAGACAGCGGCGCCACGGCGGAAAAAATCACGATGTCCAGCCAGCCGGAATGATTGGCCAGAAGCAGAGTGGCCTTGGAGGGCGGCGTTCCCTGCACCTGTATCCTGATGCCGAACAGCCGCGCGACGAAGCGATGATAGCGATGCGGGAACGTGCGGCGGGCGGGCAATCCGAGAGTCAGCAACAGCCACTGCCAGGGAATAAGCACCAGCGTGACGATAAGAAAGATCGTCAGAATCGCAGCGGCGCGAATAGTAGGCATTAGAAAAGTGATCCCGCAGCGTTCACAGGCCGTCCTGCGGACCCCCTGCGCGCGCGAAGCGCGCTGGAGGTTGCCCGTAGCTGGCTCTCGAGCCAGCGCAGGGCGGAGGGGGAGATCATACCTTGGGCTTCTTGCCCTTGGGCACGCCGTAAAGTTCGAGCCGGTGATCGACCAGCTCAAAGCCCAATTCTTCGGCGACGCGGCGCTGCAGCTTCTCGATATCCTCGTTGCGGAATTCGATCACGCTGCCGGTTTGCACATCGATCAGATGATCGTGATGATTTTCCGGCGTCTCTTCATAGCGGGCGCGGCCATCGCGGAAATCATGCCGTTCCAGAATGCCAGCATCCTCGAACAGCTTTACGGTGCGATAGACGGTGGCAATGGAGATGTGAGGGTCCAGTGCCGCGGCGCGTCGATAAAGTTCTTCGGCGTCGGGATGATCTCCCGCACCCGACAGCACGCGCGCAATGATGCGGCGCTGCTCGGTCATCCGCAGACCCTTGTCGACGCAGAGTTTCTCGATCCGCGTCACCTTACATCCCCGTGGGCGATTGTTGCGGTCCCAAGGTTAGGCGAAATTTCCAGGATTCGGAAGCGGCAGGATCGCCTTGAGCACATCCGCGTCCTGGGTCCCGTAATAGGCCTTGCGCCGGCCCACGGAAGCGAATCCGGCCCCCCGGTACAGCGCCTGGGCCGCGATATTGTCCGCTGCAACTTCCAGAAACAGGGCCAATGCCCCCAGGTCCTGTGCGTGATGCGCCGCATCGCGGATCAATCGACGGGCATGACCCTGTCGGCGCGCAACCGGTGTCACGGCCAAAGTGAGAATTTCCGCTTCATCGCCCACCGCCCGGGCCAGAATGAAGCCGTCGGGAAGATAAAAAGCGAAGACACCCGGACCTGCGAACAGTTCGCGAATGGCATTCGCGCTCCAGGGATCGGGAAACGATGTCGCATGCAATGAAGCGAGCGCCGCGAGGTCTCCCCTTGCCGGATCGAACAATTGCGGGCTCATGTTTGGTCGCGCGTTCGGGCGCGGATGCGCCCAATCATTTTATAGGCGCCTCAGGCGCCGTTCGGAAAACCGGAAGTCCACTTTTCCTGACCGCCGCTCCGCTTGAAACGGCGCTTGCGGGAAGCTTGGCGTCAGGCGCGCGCAGATACAGCGGCGCGGGCGGCATCTCCGGAATGGGGCATGTCATCGCCAACCGCGCCACCCACAGCGCATCGGGCTGGCGAATATCCGTCACCCCAAATTGGTCGCCCAAGGCTGCGCCCGCTGCAGCCGCGCCGGTGCCGCAAAGCGCACAGGCGCCGAATGCGCGAATGCGCGCGATCGCGTCGGCGAACGGCATGACCACGGGTTCGACGATCGTCGCGCCATTTTCCCAGAGGGACAGATAGGCTTCGTCGCGCTTGGCGTCGTGGATGGCGGCGGCACGATTCTTTTGCGTCGCGGCGGCCATCGCTTCCAAAGTCGTCACGCCGATGAGCGGCTTTTTCAAGCCCACGCGCAATCCGCGCATGAAGGCGAGGCCAACGCGCTGTCCTGTGAATGTCCCAGGGCCGGTGGTGACAGCAAGCCGGTCGAGTGCGCCGAATGCGATACCGGCCTGCCGCATGGTCTCATCGACCATCGGCGCCAGCGCCTCGGCATGGCCGCGCGTCATTTCAACAAATTGATGCGCCAGAACGGCGGCGCAATCCAGAACCGCGACCGAACAGGCGCCAAGCGCCGTATCGACCGCCAGAATCAATTTATTATGGCCGCTCTCGCTCACGCGAACGCTCCATTACGATCGCTCTCGCTCACGCGAACGCTCTATTATAGTCGCTCTCGCTCACGCGAACGCTCAAAGTATCTTGCACGCTTCGTCGAAGGACAGGCGTGGATTGCGCGGGAACACGCCAGCCGGATCGCCATGGCCGACTGCGCAGATGAAATTGGATTTGACGTTGGTGCCGATGAAGAATTCCTTGTCCACGGCGTCATTGTCGAAGCCGGACATCGGACCGCAATCCAGGCCCAGCGCACGGGCGGCGACGATGAAATAAGCGCCTTGCAGGCTGGAATTGCGCAGCGCGAATGTCCGGATGAATTCTTCCTTGCCGGTGAAGACTTCTTTCATCGCGGGATTGTTGGGAAACAGCCTGGGAAAATGTTCGGGGAAGTCCAGATCCATGCCGATGACGGCGACGGCCGGCGCGGCCATGGTCTTTTCCCGATTGCCGGGGCTGAGATGCGGCTTCAGGCGTTCTTTCGCGGCATGTGTGGTGAGAAAGCAAAACCGCGCGGGCGAGGAATTAGCGGAGGTCGGGCCCCAGCGCATCAGGTCATAGACCGCCATCAGATGCGCGGTGGAAACCGGCTTGTCCTGCCATTTGTTCTGGGTATGAGCGTCCCGAAAAATAATATCGAGCGCTTCATCGCTGACCGCGTGAGATGTCATGGCGAACTCCGGCTGGGAATAAAAATCAGACTGCTTCGACCGCAGTCACTTCCGGCACATAATGGCGCAGCATATTCTCGATGCCATTGCGCAGGGTCATGGCCGAGGACGGACAGCCGGCGCAGGAGCCCTGCAGATGCAGGGCAACGATGCCGGTGGCGCCGTCAAAGCCCTTGAAGATGATGTCGCCGCCATCCTGGGCCACGGCCGGGCGCACGCGGGTGTCGATCAATTCCTTGATCTGCGCGATCACGTCCGGATCGCCGCCTTCGCCGTAAGAGGTCTCGTCCACTTCTTCTGCGCCGCCCTCGATCACGGGCAGGCCGCGGGTAAAATGCTCCATGATGACGCCCAGCAATGCAGGCTTCAGATGCTTCCAGTCGCCGTCGCGCTTGGTGATGGAGATGAAGTCGGAGCCGAAGAACACCCGCGATACATCCGGGGTCTGGAACAAGGCCCGTGCCAAGGGCGAACGCCCGGCCTGCTCGGCTGACGGAAAGTCGGCAACGGCGCCTTCGCCCATTACACTCTGCCCGGGCAGGAATTTCAGGGTCGCGGGATTTGGGGTGGCTTCGGTTTGGATAAACATGGCCGGTGTCCTGGGTGGCAGTCCTTACATGGACCTTGGCCCAGCCCCGATCAAGCACACAGGGCGCGCGCGCTTTCGCAATCCCACCCTGGTTTTTGGTTGGTCGCGCGATCTTGCGGAGTTGCCCAGCGGCAGCGTCGTGGCACCCGCTTCACACTTTTCCGGATCGCGCTCTAAAAGTCGGAAATCAGGCCTTTTTTCTCCCAATCGCCGTAGCGGGTGGGTTCCAGCCCCTTAGGCCCCCCCCGCTCCGGCGGCAGGTCCGGGGGCTTGGCGGCAGCCCGGCGGGTTTCGGCCTCGGCATTGGCCCGTTTGGCGGCTTCGGCCAGGCGGGCGGCGATCTCTTCCGGCGATGAAGCTTTTTTTGGCGTGTCCATAAGCGCTTGACCCTGTCGCGACAGAGCATACATCACTCATGTCATGAGGGATATTCCAGAATGAACCTGTTCAAGACCGTCTTCTTGATGTCGATGCTCACTGGGCTGTTCCTGGTGATCGGGGCATTGATCGGCGGCGGTCCCGGCATGGTGATCGCGTTTGTGATCGCGGCAGGCATGAATCTGCTGGCCTACTGGAACTCGGACAAGATGCTGCTGTCGATGTATGGGGCGCAGCAGGTGGACGCCAACACGTCCCCCGACCTGTTTCACATTGTGGAGCGGCTGGCAGGCCAGGCGCGTTTGCCAATGCCCAAAGTGTACATTACCGAGAATCCGCAGCCCAACGCCTTCGCCACCGGCCGCGATCCGGCGCATGCCGCCGTCTGCGTCACCAGCGGGCTGCTCGCCACCGTCAGCAAGGAAGAGCTGGCGGGCGTGATCGCCCATGAACTGGGGCATGTGAAGAATCGCGACACCCTCACCATGACCATCACCGCCGTGATCGCGGGCGCCATCGGCATGTTGGCGAATTTTGCTTTCTTCATGGGCGGCCGGCGCAATCCGCTGGGTCTTGTCGGCGTGCTGCTGGTCACGATGCTGGCGCCCATCGCCGCCATGCTGGTGCAGGCCGCGATTTCACGTTCGCGCGAGTTCGAGGCTGACCGTGCCGGCGCTGAGCTGACGGGCCGTCCCTTGTGGCTGGCCGATGCCTTGGCCCAGATCGACCAGTCCGCGCGCAAGACCTTGAACGCGCCCGCCGACGCCAATCCGGCCACGGCGCACATGTTCATCATCAATCCATTGCATGGCGGATTGAGCGGCTTGTTCGCCAGCCACCCTGCCACCGAAGAGCGTATCGCGCGGCTTCGTGCCATGGCGGGCGTTTCCGAACGTCCCGCTGCCGGTCCCTGGGGATGAGCCAGATCACGGCGGATCGCGCAGGGCTGGCTGCGCGCAAGGCCGCGCTTGTCATGCTGTCCCAGGTGCTGCGCCAGCGCCGTCCGCTGGATTCGCAATTCGACAATCTGAAAAATCTGGACCCGCGCGACGCAGGCTTCGCCCGGGCGCTGGTGAGTCAGAGCTTGCGGCATTTCGGCATGCTGGATGCGGTAATCCGGCATTTTGTTCCCAAGCCCCTGGCGCCGCATAAAGCCGGACCGGCAACGGAGATTCTGTTGCTGGGCGCCTGCGAGCTTCTGGTGCTGAAAGTGGCCGCACATGCAGCCGTGGACGCGGCGAACAATCTCGCCGCCGCCGACAGCAACGCGGTGCATTTCAAATCCCTGATCAATGCGGTGCTGCGCCGGATCGCGCGCGAAGGCGAAAGTGTCCGCAGCGGCCGGGATAGGGCGCGCCTCAACACACCGGACTGGCTGTGGGCGCGCTGGAGCGCGCAATATGGAAACGATGTCGCGCGGGCGATTGCCGAGGCGCACGGCAAAGAAGCGCCGCTGGACATCATACTGAAACGCGATGATCTCGCAGCACCGCAAGGCGTCGCAATTGCGGGCCTGTCGCGTCGCATCGGCGATCCGGCGCGGGTGGAAGATCTGGAAGGCTTCGCCGAAGGCCATTGGTGGGTGCAGGACGTGGCCGCGACTTTGCCAGTACTGCTGTTGGGCGATGTAACGGGCAAGCGGGTGATCGATCTTTGCGCCGCCCCGGGCGGCAAGACCTTGCAGCTGGCGGCGCGCGGTGCAGACGTGACGGCTGTGGAACTTGACACCGCTCGCGCGACGCGTGTCCGCGAGAATCTGACGCGCACCAATTTGAGCGCGGATGTGGTTGAAATCGACGTCCGCGATTTTGAAGGCAAGGCGCCGCTGGTGCTGCTGGACGCGCCTTGCACCGCTACCGGCACCATCCGCCGTCATCCCGACCTGCCCTGGATCAAGGGCGCCGCCGATGTTACCGCCCAGGCGTCACTGGCCTATGATCTGCTGGAAAGCGCCAGCGCGATGGTCGAACCAGGTGGGTTTTTGGTCTTTGCGGTCTGTTCGCTGGAGCGCGAGGAAGGCGAAGAGCAGATCGCAGGCTTCCTTGCGGCGCATCCGGAATTCGCGCGTCATCCGGTCACGGCGGACGAGTTGTTCGGGCATGGCGAATGGATCACGGCGGAGGGCGACCTGCGCACCCTGCCCTGCCATCTGGCGGAACTTGGCGGGATGGACGGGTTCTATGCGGCTCGGCTCAAGCGGCTATAGCCGCCTTCGCTTTTTTGGGTCGCGCGGCGCCGGGCGCGAATGCGCCCATTGATTTGACTGGCGCCTCCGGCGCCGGGCGCGAATGCGCTCATTGATTTGATTGGCGCCTCCGGCGCCGCTCGGAAAACCGCAAATACACTTTTCCTGGCCGCGCTCCACGCGCTTATAACCGTCCAAGCGCATAGGCGATAGCGAGGTAGATTTTGCCGGTGTCCGCCGAGAGAATTGAGGCCGTGAGAATTCCACCCGGATCATTCTCGCGCGAGCGGGCCAGCAAGGTCTCGAACTCGTTCAAGTATGAATTCGCCGCATCATGGAACCGCTCGTCTTCGCGATAGAGCGTGGTGATACGGTCGATCGCGCCGTCATCGATGGCGCTTGCCAGCTTGCGCGCAAACACCGCGCGGTCGCCCGCCAGATAGCGTTTCCAATCCTCATTGCCGGGCGCCGATTCCGATCCGATCGCTTCCAGGTCCACCGCCATGTCGGCCAACGCCAGTTGCAACGCGCCCATCGCCGAGGCGGTGACATTGCCGACATCGCGCGCAGGCGGTTCGTTGCTTTCGACGGCGGCGAGCAAGGTTTTCATTTCCCACGTCTTGGCGGCGCTCGCCGTGTCGTTGCCGCGCAGGTCGGTGGTCTTTTTGGGCCGCTGGGTGATCTTGCGTGCCAGATTCTTGAGGCCATCGCCTTCCGTCGTGGTGATGAGGGCCGTGCCCGGCTGTTGCGGCTGCGGCGCGCGGCCTTGGGCATTGCGGGTCTGGATGGTAGAAATCGCGCGCGCCGACATGTCCAACATTTCGTTGGTTTCGGCCTGCACCATCTGGCGGATGCGCTGGGCTTCACCCTGGGCAAGGGTCGGCAATCGCGTCAGATGCCGCTCTACCTCCTCAATCGTCTTGGCGAGGTTTTCGCGAATCTTGGTTGCTTCAGTGCTCATCTCGCCGGCCACGCGCAACAGGCGTTCGCATTCCGCCATCGCTTCGCCGACCAGGGCACTGGCGTCGGTCTTGGCTTGTGCGGTGCTTTCACCGATCAGGATCTGCGCGCCGCTGCCGGCATCGCGCAAGGTTGAGACCAGGCTGGTCAAGACCGTGTTGGCGGCATCGGATGTTTGTTTGAGCTTGTCGGCTTCCTGCGAGAAGGCCGATGTCAATTGCGACGCACGCTGCGCCGCATTGGACATGATGCCTTCCAGATGCCGCTCGGCCTCGCCGGTGATGGTCTCGAAGCGATGCGCTTCGCCGCCCAATGCGCCGACCGTGGCTTCCATGGCCGCGCGCTGATGCGTCAGCGCGGATTCGAACTGATCGCCATCTTCCTTCAGCCTGCTCAGCATCTCGGACATGGCGGCGCGATGCTTTTCCTGGCGCGCCAGCACGAATTCGGCGCGCTGGAGCGCTGCGTCGGAAACCGACTCGATCTTCTTGGCCTGCTTGTCGAGCTCGACTGCGGCGGCATGCGGCGCTTCGGCGGCGATCTGCGCGGCGGCGCGGAAACCCGCGGCCTGTACATCCAGCGACTGCGCCGCCATCTTGAGCGAGCCTTCCGCCGTCTCGATGGTGGATTTCATCTGCGCCGCGCGGCCCGCCACGGTTTCGGTGGCGCGCGAGGCAATCTCGGAAAGATTCTCGGATACTGATTCCAGGCGCTGGCTTTCCTGACCCAGGCGCGCGGCGATCGCTTCACTCCGCACTTCGGCGCGCGCGCCCGCTTCGTCCATCGCCGCGATCTGGTTTTCCAGCGCGCCTTCCAGCGCCCGCAGGCGCCCATAGGCGCCGTCGAGCCCGGCATTCAGCGCATCCAGCTCGTGACGCACGGCGCGGCTCAGACGGGCGGCGCTGCGCGAAATACTCTCATCGGTGACAAAAAGATTTTCCGTGGCGCCCTGCAACGCTTCGGCCATCCGCCCCATGCGATGGGCCAGCCCGAACGCCCCTGCGACGGCGACGAACAGCAGCGGCGGGAAAAGAATGGCGGCGCCGAATAGGGCGACCTGCTGGAGTTGAAGCGCACGAAGGCCCGGGGCCCCGAAATAGCCCCACAGATAGGCGCACCACACGCCGATCCAGAAGATCGACGCGATGACCGCGAAGACCATCGCCCGGGTGCCGAAACGGCTGGCAGCTGCAGGCCTGGGATGGGGTCGTGCGTCCTCTCGCGATGGGGGCGCTTCCCCGCCGGCTTCGGTGGGCTCAAACACAACTGCCTGATTTTGCTCGAAATTTCGTACCATCAGCCTGAGATCCCTTGTCCGGGCACGTTACCGCAAAGGTGTGGTGCCGGGAAGGCTATGCCTGGGGCCTTAACGCGGCGTTAGCCGTCCGGCCTTCAGGCTGGTTATCCCATAGGGATGACAGTCATGGCCGCGAATGCGATCGATCTGGAGCATCTGGCCCGGTACACCGGCGGCGAAAAGGACCTGAACGGGGAAATCCTGCGTCTGTTCGACGGCCAGGTCACCAGCATGGTGACCGAGCTGAACGGCTTGCTGGCCAGCCGCGACAGCAAGCGTTGGCGGGAGATCGCCCATACCATCAAGGGCGCAGCGCGAGGTGTTGGCGCTTTCGGGATGGGCGATGCCGCCGCCAAGGCCGAACCCGTGAACCCCGCCGACGGGACGGAGGCCAAGGCCGCGATCGAAAAGCTGGAGCGCGAAGCCCAGACCGTGCACGCCTTCATTCAAAAATATCTGGCAGCCTGACGGCGACCCGCTTCAAGCCCG
>JBEPVO010000107.1:0-8850 GCA_041690975.1 Alphaproteobacteria bacterium | reverse complement strand
CGCGCGGCTCTGGCCTGACGAAATAAAACATGCTTCACTCCCCCCGAAGGGCGCGAAATCAAGGGGAGTTCCAGACAATATGCGGCGCAAACTTGGCCTGTTGCTTGCCATTCTGACAGTCGCGGGTGCGTCCCCGGCTTTCGCGCAGGCCAACTGCGCCTTGCCGATTCCCCCGGCCGCCCCCGACGGCCGTACCGCTTCCCAGCAGCAGATGACCGGCGCGGTGACCGATGCCAAGAATTTCATCGCCCAGTCCGATGTCTACCAGAACTGTCTGCTGGACTATGTGAAGTCGCAGAAGGCTGAAGTCGCGAAGAACTTGGCCGACAAGGATAACAAGGACAAAAGGCCTTTCGACCCCTACATCGAAGCTACGATCCAAAAACAGATCGACAGCAATCAGGCCGCCAAGGTGCGTACCGGCGCCGAGATCAACGCCGCCGTCAACGACTTCAAGATGGCGCATCCCAAATAGGGGGTGCGCTCGGGACTCAGTCGAATCCCGGGGCGGCTTTTCGGCCGCGAATCGCCTATCATCACGCGCCATGAGCGACGCGGCACTGGCACCCATCGAGACAGCCCCAGGCAGGGGTGGGAAAAAAGCCCGCCCGGCCCATATGTCCAAGGCCGCTTCGCGTTCCTCCATTCTGGATGCCGCGCGCCGGGTTGCCGCCCGTGACGGCGCCCGCGATCTTTCGTTGCGCGCCGTCGCGGCAGAGGCCGGCTTCGCCCCGGCCGGGCTGTACGGCTATTTCCGTGGCAAGGATGAATTGCTGCTGGCGCTGGCGGCGGACGATCTCACCCATCTCGCGCGCGCCATGCGTGAAGCCGGCGGATTGAAAGGTGCAAGCGCCGCTGCCCTGTCCTTGCTGGGAAGCACTGAGACTATCGCGGCAGCCTCGCAGGCCTTGCCGCGCGAAGGCGGCGGCGGCGATGCCGAGCGGCTTTTCAATGGCCGGATGATCGCCGCCCTGCGGGCCTTGTCGGAAGCCAGCGGCCTGCCGTCGGACAATCGCGAAAGCCAATGCGACGTCGTTCTGGTGGCCGCCGCGTTGGCGGGCATGGCGCTGCTGGAACGGTCGGGACGCCTTGGTGCGTTGGGTTTCCAGGCCGACGAGATCTTGACGCGGCTCGCCAGCCGGTTCGCCAAGCCGGGCTGACCGTCTGTTTATTTTCCGGCCGGTTATTTTCCGGTCGCGTCGCGCACCGGGAAATTCGCCGTCACTTTCGCACCGCCCTGAAACATCAGAGTGACTGGTATGCTGCCGCCCGGCTTGATCGCCGGTCCGGGTTGCATGCACATCAGATGATAGCTGCCCTGCTTGAACTCCAGCACGCCGCCCGGCGCGACATCGATACTGTCGATATGGCGCATGCTGCTCATGCCGCCTTGGTTCTCGGAGAGATGCAGCATCAGCATGCCGCAGGCTGGCGATTCCGCGCCGGTCAGGGTCAGTTGGGTCTTGCTTTCATTGTGCAGGACGAAATAGCCGCCGGACGGAACGGTGCCGGGCAGGGCGCGGATCCAGGGATTGTCGATACGCACCGCCGGTGCAGCGGGTGCTGCGACGGCTGCGGTCGAAAACAACAGACCAAGCATAAGCGCTTTCATGGCGCGGCATCCTTTGCGGTAACGGTCAGCGACGCGGCGGGATGTGCCGGGCGTTTGCCGCTGGCATCCGGCAGTTCTGCCCAATTCTCGGCACCTTTCTGGCAGGTCTGCAAAACGGGGACGTTCAGCACCCCGGCCGTGTCAGGCAGGCGCAGCATCACGACGAATTCTTCATACTGATCTGCCGGCAGGGCGCCGCCGGACCAGGTGATGCTGCTCACCCGTTCGGCGATTGCGCCGCCTTCGCCCGCAACGGGCGTGGCCAGCTTTGCGTGCATCATAGACAGGGTCCATCCCGCCTTGGGTTGGGGCCGCGCTGTCACGATGCTTTCCGGCACGGTGACGGTGAGGGCGGTGGTGGGCGAACCGGCACAGCCATGGCCGACCCGGAAGCCCGCAATGAAGGTGCTGCCTGCTTTGCCTTGCGGGTTTGCGATGACGACATGCGCCAAGGCGGGTGTGGCCAGCGCACTGAGCAGGAGTGCCGACAGGATCAACTTACTGCGCATAGTGAACCTCCAGCACAAATGTTCGCTGCGGGAAAGGATGGAACAGGAAGTATTTGTCGTTGTTCAGATTGTCGATGCCCGCCGCGATGCTCCAATTGTCGTCCCATTGATAATGCACGCGCGCATCGGCAACCAGATAGCCAGCAAAGCCCTGATAGGTTTGCGAGACCGGATCGGAATTGTCGATCGTGCCGAAAGCGCGGTCGCTGTAACGCGCCGCCAGGGTGAAGGCGACTTTGCCTTCGTCCAGCCATTCCGGCCGGTAGGTCGCTACCGCCGTGCCGCGCAGCTTGGGAATCTGCGGCACGAATTTGCCCACGGCCGGAGCGAAGGCCGTGTCCTTGACGATCTTGCCGTCGGTGAAGGTCAGGCTTCCCGACAAATTCAATCCGTCGAAAATCACATCCTTTTGATCCGCCACCAACTCGATGCCGCGAACCCGGGTGCGGTCCACATTCTGCACGAAGCTGAACAGCGTGTTCGAGCCGGGAACCAGCGGCGCGGATTGCGACAGCAGGGCGTTGCTGATGTCTTCCTGGAACAAGGAGACGCGGACGCGGCTGCCCTCCGTCCGGCGCTCGGCCGCCAGCTCATAGGACCTGGCGTGTTCAGGCTTCAGGTTGGGATTGGGCACGCTGAGGAACGTGCCGGTGGTGATGGCCTGGTAAAGCTCCGTCACCGTCGGCATGCGATAGGCCTGGCCATACGATACCGTAAGCAGCCAGGGGTCGGACGCTTGCCAGGACAGCGCGGCCTTGGGTGAGAAGGTGCTGGTGGTAAGCTTGGGCTGGCTGACATTCAACGGCGGCGCGGCGGAGAAGTTGATGCCGTCATAGGCGCGCCATTCTTCGATCCTTCCGCCCAGAGTGGCTTTGAATCCCGGCGCAAAGCTCCAGACATCCTGCGCCCAGATTGCATTGGTGGCGGTGCGGCCCTTGGCGGCGGCGGCGAGTGATGTCGGCGTCCCCGCAGTCCAGTCGGCGACACTGTAGCGGAACTGCGCAAAGGTCTCCGCGTCGCGATGCGCGCCCACTGATAGGGAATGATCGGTCCAGCCCGTCCAGACGCCCTTGATGTCCAGCGTGTACCAGCCGGTGCCGTTGAGGCGGTTGATGGTGCCCGCGCCGCCGGCGGCAGCGCCGGGGAATGCGGTGGTGGGAACGCGCTGATTGTCGGTAACGTAATTGTAGTCGCTGCCGACAAACTCCCAGCCGAAATCGCCATCGGCGGCGGATTTGAGCGTCACCGCCTGGGCCAGATGGGTCTGCTCCGTGCGGTAGACATTGTTGGAGATGGCGCTGGCAAGGATGTTGTAATTGTAGCCGGCGATATTGGTGTTGCCGGCAAAGACCGGCGTGCCGGCGGCGTTGCGCAGATAGGTCTGTGCCGAGGCATTGTCGTTCTGGTGGAAGACGCTGGCGGTATAGGTCGCTTCCATGCCGTTGTCGAAATCATACGCCAGCTTCAAGGTATCGGTGTCCTGCACCTGATGCTCGATGCCGCCTTCGCCGATCACCACGATGGGCTGGCCCAAACGGTTGAGATCGGCGAACGCGCCGGTGACCGGCGTGCCGGCAACGCTGGTAGTGGCAGGGCGGGTCAAGGTCGAATAGGCCAATGGCTGGCCGGTGGAATCCAGATGGTTGGCCGAAAACCGCCAGGAGAAATTGCCATAAACATCGCCGATGCCGCCCGCGATCTGCCCGGTATAGAAAGTGCGGTCGGTGGCGTATTTGCTGAAGTCCTGCACCGCGCCCAGCACATCGGCATAGATTTCCAGATGATCGGGCATGCGGGTGGTGATGTTCAGCACCGCGCCGATCGACCCACCGCCATATTCGGCGGCGAACGGCCCATAGATTACTTCGAAATTCTTGATGTCCTGCGGCGCGGCGATGCCGAAATGCGGCGAAGCGCTGGTGTTGTTGTTGCCGATGGGCGAGGAGATCAGGATTCCGTCTGCATACAACAGGCTGCGCGCCGAAGCGCCGACGCCCGACGTGCGGGTCGCCAACGGATCCTGGGTGTCGCCATAATGGCGTTTACGAACCACGATCGAGGGAATGTATTTGAGCATGTCCTCGGTGTTGACCGCGTTGATCTGGGTCTGCGCCTGGACGGCGGTGATGCCTTCGATCTTGTTGGGCAGATCGGCCTGGGTGCGTTCACCTGTGACGATCACGGTTTCCAGCCTGGGGCTGGCAGCGGCAAGAAGGGTCTGTGCCTGGCCGGATTGCACAGCGATGGCGGAAATGAGCGCGATGGCGGATGAACCCGCGCCAAGGCGTGATGAGACTTTCATGGGATTCCCCAAATGGAATGAGCAGACGCACGCCCGCGCCAGGTGCGGACGTGACGAAAATCAACTCAGACGGAGATTGGGGGGCCGCGCGGGGATTGCGGTGTGTAGACGGCGGTCTTGATCGCCGCGTGTTCACGCGCCTGGAAGGGCGAGAATTTGGCCAGCAGCGACGGCAGTAGCAGCATCGCCACGATGGATGGTGTGGCGACATGCGGCGCGGCCGCGAAGGGGCAGGCTTCGTTGTGATGGGCGTCGCCGGAATTTTTGCCCGGCGCACCATGGTCCATGCCGGACATGTCCATATGGGCCATGTCGGCGGCCGACATGTGAGACATATCCATCTTGGACATATCCATCTGGTCCATGTCGCAGATGACGAAGAGGCTGCCGCCCGCGCCGGACGGATTGGGCATCCAGCCTGCGGGCATCAACGCGCGCAGCATCATCGCGGCAAGCGCGAGACAGACGGCGGCGCGGCGGAAGCTCGTCATGGCGCGGAACCTTGTCCTTTCCCAGGGCTAGGTCAACACCCCGGATGTCGCGGATAGTACCGCTGGGACCCAAGATTTATTCGCATTGCTGTTGAAAATGGGCGCGCAAAGCGGCAATTCCCGCGACTGTGCGCGGGAACCCCAAATAGCTTACACCCCCGAACCATTTCTGGTTCGAGGGTGTAAACCGAAGGGTGTCGCCCTTTTTACCGACGCCGTGTCAGCGGCGGAGGTTCGTAACTCAGGCTGTCTTGATCCAGCATCAAGCCGGATACTCTGTTCGGGATATCTCCCGTTTCGCGTAAGTTTCAATTGTGATGCGGCGGTTCTTTTTCAAGGAACCGTTGGCCCCTTCGCAAAGGGGCCGGGTTTTTATCGCCGGTGGCGTGCTTTCCATGCGGAACCTCCTGCGAGAGTTTCTATCCACGCGGCCTAGAGGCGCGCGCTGTCCGCGGGTTCATCGGGGCGAAGCTGGTCCGTTCAACAGACCTCGCGATGGCGATCCCCAAGGATCTATAACCAAGGGATCTATAACCAGCGCTACACCCGAGAAGCACTCGACGAGCAGGCGGCAGAACCTCTTATCCGCGAAAAAATTAAACGCCTGTGACGCGCCCGCGTCAATGCGCAACGCAATTATGGCGTTATGAGAAAAGCCCGTATTCGGCGCTACGCACGATCCGCGAATTATTATTCCTGCGATTTCTTTGTTGTTTCGCGGAGCGCTGCATCGAAAGAGCGGGACGGCGGCCCCGGTGCTGGAAAATCCGTGCCTATGCGCCGCGTCAACGACGGCCTTCGGCATAACCGTTCAAGCGACTTTGGAACTAAAGCTTCAGCGCCGCAGCGACGGCGGGGTGGGTGATCTTGCCCGCCTTGACGTTGAGCCCCAGGGCGAAGCCCGGATCGGCGGCCAGCGCGGCATCCGCGCCCTTATTCGCCAAGGCGTAAACATACGGCGCGGTCGCCGCGTTCAAAGCATAGGTCGACGTCAGCGGCGCCGCGCCCGGCATGTTGGCGACGCAGTAGTGAATGATGCCGTCCACTTCGAAAGTGGGCTGCGCATGGGTGGTGGGATGGCTGGTCTCGAAGCAGCCGCCCTGGTCGATCGCCACGTCCACCAGCACTGAGCCTTTGCGCATGCGCTTGAGGTCTTCGCGCTTGACCAGCTTGGGTGCGGCGGCGCCGGGCAACAAAACGCAGCCGATCACCAGATCCGCATCCGCCACCGCTTCGGCGACGGCATGATGGGTGGAGAACACGGTCTTAAGCCGCCCGCCGAATTGCACATCCAGCTCTTCCAGGCGCGCGGGCGAGATATCGAACAACGTGACGTCGGCGCGCATGCCCACGGCCATTTCGGCGGCATGTTCGCCGGAAACGCCGCCGCCCAGAATGACGACCTTGGCCGGATGCACACCGGGAACGCCGCCGATCAGCATGCCGCGCCCGCCTGCGGGCTTTAGCAGCAGCGCCGCACCCACCTGCGTCGCCATGCGGCCCGCCACCTGGCTCATCGGCGCCAGTAACGGCAAGCGGCCCTTGGCGTCGGTGATGGTTTCATAAGCGATGCAGGTGGCGCCTGATTTCATCAGCCCCTTGGTCTGTTCCGGATCGGGCGCCAGATGCAGATATGTAAAGAGAACATGGTGCGGCTTCAGGCGTGCGATCTCCACCGCCTGTGGTTCTTTGACTTTCACGATCATGTCGGCAGCTTCGAACACCTTGTCGGCGTCGGGCAGGATTTCCGCACCCGCTTTTCTGTAGTCGTCGTCGGACTGGCCGATGCCCGCGCCCGCGCCGCTTTCGACAAAGACCTTGTGACCATACACCGTCAGCTGGTGCACAACCGGCGGCACCAGTCCGACGCGAAATTCCAGGGTTTTGATTTCTTTGGGAACGCCGATCTTCATGGCTTGCACCTCACCCTTTGTTGGCTGGAGGTAATCCCATTCCCGTCCTCGAGACTAGAGCAAAAGCACTTTTTGCCTATTACTGATTTTGCTCCAGTTTTTCTATTCTGTCGCGCGATCCGCGGAAAACCGGTGGCCACTTTTCCGGATCGCGCTCCATGCCAAAAATCATGTTATAGGAGCCATGCAGGCAACGCGGGGCAGCATGAATAGCGGCTTGAAGGCGAACTCCCTTTCGTTTTTCGAATCGCTGGTCATGGGCGTTGCGGGCAGCGCCCCCGGCTACACCATCGCAGTCACCACAGGCGTGCTGCTGGCCTCGGCGGGGACCTTGGCGCCCGGCGCGCTGGTGATCTTCGCCATCCCCATGCTGGGTATCGCTTTTGCCTATCGCGCGCTGAACAAGCAGGCGGTCAGTGCCGGCGCTGCCTATCAATGGACGACTTCCGTATTCGGCAAGCTGCCGGGATTCTTTTCCGGTTGGGCGTTATTGATTGCGGCGCTGGTCTTCATGGTGACCGGCAGCATTCCGGCTGCTACCGCAACATTAAATTTCATTGATCCGGCGCTGACCGGCGATGTGATCGTGACGGCCTCGGTCGCCAGCCTCTGGTTTGTTGTGGTGGCGCTGATCCTGATTATGGGCATCGAGATCACCAGCAAGGTGCAGGTGGTGATGACCACCATCGAGCTGCTTATTCTCACCTTCGTGCTGATTGCGGCCTTCGTGCATGTCTTCCAGGCGGGCGCTGTGAACACGTTTTCCTGGTCCTGGTTCGGCCTGGGCTATACGCGGCAAAGCTTTGCCGCCAGCGCGCTCATAACAGTGTTTTTCTATTGGGGCTGGGATGTCACCGCCAATCTGGGCGAGGAGACCGTCAATCCGGAGCACACGGCCGGCAATGGCGGTTTCTCCAGCGTCATTGTGACGATCTTCTATTATCTGGGCTTCACCATCGCGGTGCTGTTTTTGTTCTCGCTCAAGGACGCCAAGAGCCTCACCGACAACATCATTTACAATCTGGCGGTGACGGCGGGTCTGGGGCGGCAGGGCGGGTTGGCGGCATCATTGGCGGTGATCCTGTCGTCGATCGCGACCTTGGAAACCACCATGCTGCAATTCTCACGCACCCTGTTCGCGATGGGCCGCGATGGCGCGCTGCCGCGTTTGTTCGGCCAAGTTTCCACCAAAACTCAAAGCCCGGTGCGGGCCATGTATCTGCTGATCGGTGTCGGGCTGATCCTGCTCTGGGCTTCCAGCCTGATGCCCAGCGTCAATGCCATCATCACCGCCTCGGTCAATGCGGTGGCGATCCAGGTGTCATATTATTATGGGCTGGCGGGACTGGTGGCGGCATGGAGTTTTCGCCGCGAATCCGGCTGGCGCTGGCTGATGCTGAGTTTCTATCCCGGTATCAGCGGATTGATGCTGGTGGGGCTGGGCATCTATGCCATCACCACTTTCAACTTCATCACCCAGATTGTGGGTGTGGGCGGATTTGCGCTGGGCATCCTGTTCTTCCGCCCCGGCCGCTATCGCAGCGAACCTCAGGCGGGAGTCAAAAGCACCAGCTTGTAGTCGGGCCGCTCCGACGGCGTGAATGTGTGCTGGGTGAATCGCAGCAGGCCATCTACCGGATGATGGAAGCTGCGTAGGCCGCCTTCGCGTTCCAGCACGATCTGTGCATCCCAGGTCTGGCGGAAGAGAGGGCTGTCGCGGCGCAGTTTTTCCACCAGATCGCGGGCGCGCGGATCGGTGAAGCTGTGGCCATAGTCGCTGCGGAATTCCGCCAGCAACCGCCCCGCCCGTTCCTTCCAGTTGGGAATGAGATCGCGTGCCGCGGGATCGAGAAATACAAAGACGAGAAGATTGCGTGGACAGTCTTCGTTCAGCCAGCCCTGGAACAGGCGCGATGCCGCCTTGTTCCAGCAGCATGCATTCCATAGCCGGTCCAGGCCATAGGCCGGCTGTGTCACCGCGTCCACCGCCGCACGAATCGACGCCGGTGCATCGGCGATCTCG